>DASUNQ010000217.1:0-8997 GCA_036277075.1 Thermoanaerobaculia bacterium | reverse complement strand
CGGTCTTCGGCGACTTCGAGGTCGAGGTGGCGGTGCGACCGGCGGGCGCCTCGCTGCGGGTGCTCGAGGTCTACCTCGACGGCGTCCGCGCCGCGGTCCTCGAGGCGCCCCCCTGGCGCGCCCTCCTCCAGGCCGGCCAGGAGAACCGGCAGCACCGGATCGAGGTGCTGGCGCGCGACGCCGCCGGGCGGACCGCCAGCGCCGCCCGCACCACGCCCGCGATCCGCACCGACATGGAGGTGCTCGTCGAGCTGCGCCAGCTCTACGTGCGGGTCGAGGACGACGGCCGGCCGGTCCTCGACCTCGGCCGCGGCGACTTCACCGTCCTCGACGGCGGCGCCGTGCAGGAGCTGACGGCCTTCGCGCGCGGCGACGCACCGTTCACCGCCACCCTGCTCGTCGACGCCAGCACCAGCATGCGCGGCGCGCGTCTCGCCACCGCGCTCGAAGGCGCGCGCGTCTTCGCCGCCGGGATGCAGCGGCTGGACGAGGCCAAGCTCCTGCTCTTCTCCGACCGCCTGCTGCTCGAGACCCCGTTCACCAGCCTCGGGCCGGTCCTCTCCCTGCCGCTGGCGCAGACCGCGGCGGGCGGCGGCTCGGCCGTCCACGACACGCTCTACCTGGCGCTCAAACGCCTGGAGGCGCGGCCCGGGCGGCGGGTCGTCGTGCTCCTCTCCGACGGCGTCGACGTCGAGAGCGCGCTGCCGATCGAGCGGGTGCAGTGGGCGGCCCGCCGCAGCCAGGCGGTCCTCTACTGGCTGCGGCTGCGGCGGCCCGAGGACGACGTCGAGCCCGCGCAGGTGCACCGCCTCTCGGCCTGGCGCGACGCGGCGGAGCACCGCCGCGGCCTCGAGCTGCTCGAGCAGGCGGTGGTCGAGAGCGGCGGTCGCGTCGAGCGGCTGGCGGGGACGGAGGAGGTCGGCCCGGCGCTGGCGCGGCTCCTCGGCGAGCTGCGCGACCAGTACCTCCTCGGCTACCAGCCGGCCGGCGGCCGCGCCCGGACCGACGGCTGGCGCGAGGTCCGGGTGGTGGTGCGCGACCCGGCGAGCGCCGGCCTCACCGTGCGCGCCCCGCGCGGCTATCTCGAACGGTAGCCCCCTGGTACGCCCCTTGCTCCTCTCTCGGGGGCCCGAGTGGGTTTGTCGCATCGAGCGAGAGGAGACGAGCCATGAAATGGAAGACGCTGTGGAGCTTGACCCTGGTCGCGCTGCTGCCACTGGCTTTCGCCTGCAAGGGGCAGGACGAGGCCGACCTGGACGAGCCGGAAGACGTCGCGGCGGCGGCCACGACCGATGAGATCGAGGGGATCGGCGAGCCCGGCGACCTCAACCCGATGGAAGCGCAGATGGCGGTCGACGACGTGACGCTCGGCAGCAAGGCCGGGCCGGACGGCACAATCGCCGAGGCGGACCAGGAAGACGACTTCACCCCCGGCGAGCCGATCGTCGTCGCCATGGAAGTCGGCGACGTCCAGCCCGGCTCGGCCATCAAGGTCCTCTGGTTCGGGCCGAACGAGACGTCGGTCGGCGAGGAGAGCAAGACCGTCGAGAGCGGTCAGAGCTACCTCAACTTCACCGCCGGCGACACCGGCTCGTGGGCCAAGGGCGACTACCGGGTCGAGGTCTGGATCGGCGACGAGAAGGTCAACCAGCAGCAGTTCCAGATCGTCGACGAGGACGACGCCGCGACCTAGCGCGAGACTGCCGACGGCCTTCGCGCCGCTACGGCTCCGGCAGGCGGGTGTTCTGCCAGGCGGCGAGGCGCCAGACGCCCCCCTGCCGCACGTAGACCGCGAGGTAGCGCGCGGCGAACGCCACGTCGTGCCCCCCGACCGTCGCCTTCACGGCGGCGCGGCCGGTGACTACCGCGACGTCGCCGCCGTAGAGGCGCACCGTGGCGTCCGGCGCGTCGATGGCGCGGTAGTGCAGCCGTCCCGAGCCGAGAGCCTCCAGGAACTGCGCCTTGGTCTCGACTCGACCGTCCGAATGGGTGTAGACGAGCTCGTCGGCGAGCATCGGCGCGAGCGCCGCCGTGTCCCCCTGGGCCATCGTCGCGAAGCGGCGGGCCTGCGCCTCGCGCACCTGCTTCTCCGCGTCGGCGGCGGGGGTCTCGGTGTGCAGCGCGGCGGCGAGCGCCGGCGCCGCGACCAGCAGCAGGATCAGAACGCCGCGCTCTAGCTGTCGTCGCCGCATTGGCGGGCCTCCGGTTGGTCGTAGGTCTTGACGGAGCGTGACGTAGAAGAAGTCCGGCGGAACACGCAGCCTCCTCGCGGCCAGGAAGAATTCACCGGCATTCTACATGCGGCTCAGCCGCAGGGACCCGGATAGCAGGCGCAGATCGCCGTGACCTGGAGCTGCCAGTCCGCCGGGTTGAGGCGCAGCTCGGCGGCCTGGGCGCTCCAGCCGTCCCCGGACCGCTCGAGGCTGCGCGGCCAGCTCATCCGCAGGACCGTGTTCGTCGCGTCGCCCACGATCGTCGCCCCGCCGCCGACCACGACCTTTCCCGCCGGGCAGCGGGCGGTCGCGTTCTTGAGGCCGATGCTGTCCTTCGCGCTCGCGGCGGCGACGACCTCGTAGCCGGGGACGTTGCCGCAGATCACGCTGGCGCTGTCGGTCGTGGAGGGGTCGTCGATCCGCGGCACCTTGCGGGCGTCGGCCTCCCATCGGGCCGGGCAGACCGGCCCGGCCGGGGCGGTGGTGGTGAGCCCCGCCCGCGGATGCCGACTGCGGCCGCCGCCGCCGAGCACCGCTTTGCCGTACGGGCAGTTCGCGGCGAGCGGGAGGAAGGGGTTCTCGCCGCGCAGCCGGACGGCCGACTCCACCTGACGCCCCGACACCCTGGCGCAGATGGCGTAGGACTCGAGCCGCCACGGCGCCGCGTCGCCGGGCACGATCGGCCGCGCCTCCGCCAGCCAGCCGGGCGCGCCGGGAGGTGAAGCCGGGAAGCTGCCGGTCAGCCCGGTGCCGTTCGGGACGTGGACGATCCGCGCGCCGCCGCCGAGCAGGGACTTGCCCGACGGGCAGGGCGCCGACACGGTGACCGGACCCGTGGCGAACGAGCTCGCCTTGACGATCTCCCAGCCCTGGAGGAGGCTGCCGGCGAGCCGGCTCGACGGGCAACCCGTGTCCACCAGCGGCGTCGTGTCGAAGAGGTTGCGGGGCACCAGGTCGAACCCCGACTCGCGGACCAGGGCGAAGAGCCCGTCCTCGTCGTGCGGGTCGTGGTGCGAGGCCGAGGTGTGCCAGAGCACGACGTTGCCGGCCGCGAGAGCTTCGCCGTCCACGAGCTCCGGCACCTCGCTCGCCTCGGGGTCCGCCTCGTCCTCGTGGAAGAGGGTGACGCGGAAGTCCTGCTGGGAGAAGGGCTCGACGTGGCGCGAGGAGCCGGTGCGCACGGGGACCAGCTCGTAGGCGATCGCGTGGCCGTTCGCGTTCCGCCGCTGCGCGTCGGCGATGCGGACCGCGGAGAACGCCTCGGGATCCCAGCGCCCCTGCCACTCCTCGGCGAGAACCAGCTCCGTGTCGGTCGCGAAGTGGGTCGGCCCGGTGGCGTCGCGCTCGGTATGCTCGACGAAGGCGGCCAGATCCCCGTCCGGCCCGTCGAGGTCCAGGTCGACGCGCCAGAGCGCCGTGTGCATGTGCGCTTCCCGCAGCACGTGCGGGTTGTTGTAGCCCGTCGAGCCGAGGCGGAAGGTGACGTGTCCGCTGTCCCAGAAGCCGTACTGGATGACGTACTCGTAGTTGTCGGCGTCGTAGACGCCCCAGAGGCGCAGCTCCTCACCGCGCCGGAGCTGGTGATCGCTCGTCCAGGCGACGCCCCGGTCGCGGACCTCTCGGACGACGACCTTCGCCGGGCTGCCGAGCAGCACCCCGAAGCGGCCGGCGTCCGCGGGGTGGAGGGGCTTGAGCCGCTTAGATTGGAGGTCGAGGAACCGCAGGTCCGGGCGGCCCGAGTGGTAGGGGACGAAGACCTCCACCAGCCCCGCGCGGCCGAGCACCTGCATCCACTCCTCGGAGGCGCGGCGCTTGAACCAAGCCTCGCCGATGCGCAGCCCCTTCCGGCCGGCGTCCTCCCAGCGCACGCACCACGCGGTTTCGAGCCTCGCTCCCCGCGCGCTCGGAAACCCCTGGACCACGAGCTCGTCCGGGTGCTCGGACCGGGCCGCGGCGGGGCACCGGTCGAGCTCGCCCGCAACCTCTTCCGCCGCCTGCGCGGCGAGCGGTGCGGCGGCCGCCCCCAGCATCAGGCCGAGCGCCCAGACCCCCGGCAGGGGTCTCCTCACCCCCGGATGCCGTGGCGGGCCATTTTGATCGTCAGGCCGTTGCGTGAGAGGCCGAGCAGCCGCGCCGCCTGCGACTTGTTGCCGTGGGTGCGGCGCAGGGCCTCGCGGATCGCCGACTGCTCGCAGGAGGCCACCAGCCCCTCGAGGCCAAGGTCGGAGCTGGCCTCGATCCGCGGCACCGTCTGGCTGGCGCCGCGCCGCACCTTGTCGGGGAGGAGGTTGACGTCGATCGGCCGCCCGGAGGGGCAGAGGTAGACGAGCTGGCGGGCGATGTTGGTCAGCTCCTCGAGGTTGCCCGGGTAGTCGTAGGCGAGCAGCGCCGACTTCGCCTTCATCGTGATCCCCTGCATCCGCTTGCCGGTCTCGTGGCAGTACCGGTTGATGTAGGACTGCAGCAGCAGCGGCAGGTCCTCCTTGCGCTCGCGCACCGGCGGCACCTCGATCGTGCAGCGCGCCAGGCGGTAGGCGAGGTCGACGCGGAACTCGCCGCGGCCGGCCATCTCCTCGAGCGACTCGCGGCTCGAGGCGATCACCCGCACGTCCACCTTCTGCCCCTGATCGCCGCCGGCGGGCTCGACCTCGGCGGTGCGCAGGAAGCGCGAGAGGCGCGCCTGGGTGTCGGTCGGGAGCTGATCGACGTCCTCGAGGTAGAGAGTGCCGCCGTGGGCGAGGGTCAGCTTCCCTTCCCGCCGCACCGGCCCGTCGCGCCCGGGGACCTCCGCCCCGAACAGCTCGGCCTCGAGCTGCGTCGGCCGCGCCCCGGCGCAGCTCGCGACGACGAAGGGCCCGTTGCGGCGCGGCCCGGACTGGTGGAGGGAGCGCGCGAGGAGCTCCTTGCCCACCCCCGGCTCGCCGCGCAGCAGCACCGGCACCGCCGGGTCCACCGCCGAGCGCAGCTCCTCGATCACCTGCTGCATGCGCGGCGAGACCCCGAGCGGCAGGCTGGGATCGAGCACCAGGTCCTGCTGCCGCTGCCGCCCCGGCAGGATCGGCTCGTACCAGCCGACGTGGTGCACCAGCCCGAGGAGGACGAGGTTGCCGAGCGAGCGCAGCGCCGGCGCCGGCGCCCAGCCCTCCGGCCGGAAGCGTGGAAACGCGGTGAGGAGCTGGTAGCCGCGCTCGAGCGCCGTGAAGGCGTGGCAGCAGCACCACGCGGGCTCGCCGCCGAGCGTCCCCTCGAAGCTCACCCCCTCCTCCTCCGGCGAGCCCTCGGTATGGGCGGCGTCGGCCGGGCCGGTGAGCCGCGAGCGGAGCTGGTCCATGACCTCCTCGCCGCAGCCGAGCCACTGCTGCCGCGTGGCCACGGCGAGCTTGACCCCGGCCTGCTCGTCCTCGCCGAGGAGCAGCCAGAGGGCGCCGCCGCCGAAGTCGGCGAGGACGCTGCGCACCAGGATCTCCGACGGGGTGCGGCTCTCCGGGTCGGCGAGCACCCACTCGCTGATCAGCGCCAGGTGCTCGACCATGCGCTGCGGGCTGATGCGCGGCGTCTCGGGCACTTCGAGCGCCGCCGCCGCGGCCGCCGCCGCACTGTCCCGCGGCCGCCCGACTGCCTCGCGGATGTCCTCCACGAGGAGGGTGACGCCGCCGACCCGGATCTCGTCGAGCACCTCGAGCGCGGTCTCGCGCACCTTGCGTCCGGAGACCACGAGGCCGCGCCGGCTCCCCAGGTCCTCGATGCGCAGCGCGCTGCCGTCGAAGTGCAGGCGGGCGTGTTGCTGCGCCACGCCGGCGTAGGGGAGGACGATGTCGCAGTCGGGCTTGCTGCCGATCAGCGACTCCTCCGCCACGACGGGGAAACGACGCACCCCGTCCGGCGCGTAGGCCACGAGACGGAACATGGTCCGGGAAGGATACCCCAGGGGGTGCCGCAGCGACTTAAACGCCGGTGCGCCCGCGGGTTGACGGCCGGAACGCGGCGACGGTAGCTTGCCGCCGCGTGGGCTCCGAGACCGCCGCTCTCCGCCGCGTCGCGCTGGTGGACGCCCGCGCCGCGCTCCGCGGTCCCGAGGCGATCGCCGCCGAGTGGCGGGCGCTCGACTGGCTGGCGCCGCCCGACTTCGACCGGGCGCTCGCGGAGCAGGAGCGCTTCGTCGCGGCGCTCGCCGCGCAGGGGGTCGAGGTGGAGCTCCTCCCCCCCGGCGACGACGTGACGCTCGACGCCCTCTACCCGCGGGACGCCAGCCTCGTCTTCGCGGGCGGCGTCGTCCTCTGCAACATGGGCAAGGCGGCACGGGGCGGCGAGCCGCGCGCGGCGGGCCGGGCGCTCGCCGCCCTGGGGCTGCCGCTGCTCGGCGCGATCACGGGCGGCGGCAGGCTGGAAGGCGGCGACACCGCCTGGCTCGACGAGCGCACCCTCGCCGTCGGCCGCGGCCGGCGCACGAACGCGGAGGGGATCGCGCAGCTCCGCGCCCTCCTCGGCGCCGGCGGGCCGGAAGTGCTCGAGGTGCCCCTCCCCGACTGGCGCGGCCCCAACGACGTCTTCCACCTGATGTCGGTCTGGAGCCCGGTGGACCGTGACCTCGCCGTCGTCTACCCGCCCCTGCTCCCGCGCGAGCTCCGCGCGGCGCTCGCGGAGCGCGCCATCCGTCTCGTCGCAGTCCCGGCGGAGGAATTCGACACCCTCGGCTGCAACGTCCTCGCCCTCGCGCCGCGCCGCTGTCTCGTGCTCGCCGGCAACCCCCGAACCCGCCGCCGCCTCGAACGCGCCGGCGCGGAGGTCATCGTCTTTTCCGGCGTGGAGATCTGCGTCAAGGGAGGCGGCGGCCCGACCTGCCTGACCCGGCCGCTCGTGCGTCACTGACAACTTCCGCACGCCATGTCCATCGGCGGGCGGTCTCGCAGTACCATCCCGCCACCGTGACCACGCTCTCCGCCGGCATCGTCCGGCTGGCCCTCGCCGCGGCCGTCGCCGGAGCTCTCGCGGCCCCCGCCGCCGCCCAGGAGCGGAGCCTCTACTGGGAGTCGCTCGACGTCGACGCGCGGATCGACGCCGAGGGGCGCCTGCACGTCGCCGAGCGGCAGACCTACGTCTTCACCGGCGACTGGAACGGCGGCGAGCGGCGCTTCGAGGTGGGGCCGGGCGAGAGGTTCGAGCTCCAGCGCCTGAGCCGCATCGATCCGGCGACCGGCGAGGCGCGGCCGCTCGTCCAAGGCGGCCTCGACGAGGTCGACCGCTACGACTGGGTCGAGGGCCGCACGCTCCGCTGGCGCAGCCGGCTGCCGAGCGATCCGCCCTTCGACGGCACTCGTATCACCTACCTCCTCGAGTACGTCTACGACGGCGTCGTGCGCCGCGACGGCGAGCGCTACCTCCTGCGTCACGACTTCGCCTTCCCCGACCGCGGCGGCGTCATCGAGCGCTACCGCCTCGACCTCGCGACGGCGCCCGAGTGGCGGGTGGAGGGGCCCTTCCGGCCCCGCTTCGAGCGCCGCGATCTCTCCCCCGGCGACGGCGTGGTCGTCGACTTGGCGCTGCGCTATGCCGGCGCCGGCCGGCCGGCCGCGGTGCTGGAGACGCTCCCCCGGGCGCTGCGCGCGGGAGCCTGCGCGGCGCTCCTGGCGGGGCTGGCCTCCTTCCTCGTCCAGTTCCTGCGCGGCGAGGCGCGGCTCGGCCGCTTCTCGCCGCCGCGCCTTGAGATCGACCGCGCCTGGATCGAGGAGCACCTGCTCTCCCAGCGTCCGGAGGAGATCGGAGCGCTGTGGGACCGGCGCACCGGGCCGCCGGAGGTCGCCGCGCTGATCGCGCGCCTGGTCGCCGAGGGGAAGCTCGCCAGCCGCGTCGAGGAGAAGCGGGGCCTCTTCGGCAAGCCGATCCTCCACCTCGAGCTGCGGGTCGACCGCTCCGAGCTCACCAGCTACGAGCGGGCCCTGATCGACAAGCTCTTCGCGAGCGGCAGCGACCACACGGACACCGAGAGCATCCGGAAGCGCTACCAGAGCAGCGGCTTCGACCCGGCCAAGGTCATCGCCCGCGGGATCGAGACCGCTCTGCGGCGCCGCTTCCCCGAGGAGGCGGTCGGCATGCCCCGGCCGTCGCGCCGCCCCACCCTGTGGCTCCTGCTCGGCGGCCTCGCTTGCGTCGTACTGGCGGGGATCCCCCGGCTCGGCACGGCGCTCGCGCTCCTCGTCGTGATGGCGATCGTCTACCTCGGGCCGTACGGGATCGCGCTCGCCGGGGCGGCCTCCTGGCGCCGGCGGGTCGACGGCCTGGGACGATGGTCGCTGCTCTTCCTGCTGCCGCTCCTCGTCCTGTGCGGCCTGACGGTCGCCCTGCTCCTGTTCGAGGAGATCTTCGGCCGCCCGCTCAACCCCTTGCTCGGCCTCGCGGGCGCGGCGGCCTTCGTCCTTGTGCCGCTCGGCCTCGCCCGCAGCGTCCTCAACATGGCGCGCAGCCGGGAGTCGGCGCAGACGATCGAGCGGCGCCAGCACCTCGCCGCCGCCCGCCGCTGGCTGGCGGGCGAGCTGCGCCGCCCCGAGCCGCGGCTGGACGACGCCTGGTACCCTTACCTCCTGGCGCTCGGGCTGGAGAGGCAGGTCGGCGACTGGTTCCGCGCCTTCGGCGGCGCGGCCGGCGCGACGGCAGGTGTTCCGGGCTCGGCCTGGAGCGGCGGCGGGAGCGGCTCCTCGTCGGGCGGAGGTTGGAGCGGGGGCGGAGGGGCTTTCGGGGGGGCGGGGGGCAGCTCGGCGGGGGGCGTGGCCGCGGGCGGCCTGTCTGC
>DASUNQ010000216.1:0-5228 GCA_036277075.1 Thermoanaerobaculia bacterium | reverse complement strand
GCGGCGTGATCACGCCCGGCAAGACGACGGCGACGCTGGTCGAGGCGGGCGGCGCCTTTCGCGTCCAGGTCTCCTGAAGCGCCGGCAGCGAATCAACCCCGGGGCGGCATGCTCCCGCCCCGGGCCTCATCCGCCCCCGCCGCCGCCGCCCTGGATCCCGCCCTCGGTCATCCCCCAGGGGTCGAGCGCCTCCTCGAGCTCCGCCTCCGGCAGCACCCGCTTCTCGCGCGCCAGCTCGCGCACCGTGCGCCCCGTGCGCACCGACTCCTTGGCGATCTCGGCCGCGGCGTCGTAGCCGATCTTCGGCACCAGCGAGGTCACCATGGCGAGCGACCTCTCGACCAGCTCCTCGGCGCGCTCGCGGTTGGCCTCGAGGCCCTCCACGGTGCGCTCGGCCAGCAGCCGCGCCGCCGCCGCGAGCAGCTCGATCGATTGCAGCAGGTCGTAGGCGATGAGCGGCATCATGACGTTGAGCTCGAAGTTCCCCGACATGCCGGCCAGGGTGATCGTCGCGTCGTTGCCCACCACCTGGGCGCAGACCATCAGCACCGACTCGGGGATCACCGGGTTGACCTTCCCCGGCATGATCGAGCTCCCGGGCTGCAGGCTCGGGATGGCGATCTCGCCGATGCCGCAGCGCGGGCCGGAGGCGAGCCAGCGGATGTCGTTGGCGATCTTGGTCAGCGAGACGGCGATCGTCTTGAGCGCCCCGGAGGTCTCGACCGCGGCGTCCTTGGCGGCCAGCGCCTCGAAGCGGTTGGGCGCCGGCACGAAGGGGTGGCCGGTGCGCTCGGCGAGGCGGGCGATGACCTGGTCGGCGAACCCGGGGGGGGCGTTGAGGCCGGTGCCCACCGCGGTGCCGCCGAGCGCCAGCTCGGCGAGGCGCGGCCGGACGGCGGCGAGGCGGTCGAGCCCGTTGCGCACCTGCCGCGCGTAGCCGCCGAGCTCCTGCCCCAGCCGCACCGGCACCGCGTCCTGGAGGTGGGTGCGCCCGATCTTGACCACCTCGTCGAGCTGCTCGGCCTTGCGCTCCAGCGCCTCGGCCAGCCGGGTGAGCGCCGGCTCGAGGTCCTCGGCGATCGCCGCGTAGGCGGCGACGTGGATGGCGGTCGGGATGACGTCGTTCGAGGACTGGCCGGCGTTGACGTGGTCGTTCGGGTGCACGGGCGTCTTGCTGCCGGGGCGCCCGCCGAGGAGCTCGATCGCGCGGTTGGCGATGACCTCGTTGGCGTTCATGTTCGTCGAGGTGCCGGAGCCGGTCTGGAAGATGTCGAGCGGGAAGTCGGCGTCGCGCTCGCCGCGCGCCACCTCGTCGGCGGCGCGGCGGACGGCCTGCGCCAGCTCGCCCGGCAGGAACCCCATCGCCTCGTTGACCGCCGCCGCCTCCCCCTTGATCTGCCCCAGCGCGGCGAGGAAGCGACGCGGGAAGCGCAGCCCCGAGACCGGGAAGTTCCGCCGCGCCCGCTCGGTCTGCGCGCCGTAATACGCCCCCGCCGGCACCTCCACCTCGCCGAGGCTGTCCTTCTCGATCCGTGTCTCGGGCATCGCTCCTCCTCGCCGGCCTATCGTAGTGCAGCCTCGCCCCGCCTCTGCTACGCTCTCGCAATTCCTGGAAGTCTGATGTGAACAACCGCGGGCCCGTCCCGCAAGGAGGGAGATCCACATGAGAGCCGTCTTCCTGCTCAGCTTGACCGCGCTCTTCCTGATCGGCGCGCCGGCGGCCGACGCCAACGGCCAGGCGAACCCCACCACCCAGCCGGGGCTGTTCTGGACGATCAATAACGCCTGCAGCCGGCCGGTGAGCGGTTTCGCCGTCGGCGACAAGCTCTGCCTGCTGCAGGTCGGCACCGCGACCTTCACGCGGGCGATCTTCCAGGGCACCATGGTCCCGGGCGAAAAGAAGTTCGCCATGGCCTGCGCCGGCGCCGACGGCAACGGCGTCGTGCTCTTCGTGCCGGCGATCGGCATGCCGATCCAGGCGGTGCAGGTCACGGTGAGGCCGAATCAGGTCGTCGACATCCCGCAGACCTTCTGCGGCGCGCCGGCCGCCGAGGAGCCGGGGGGTCAGTTCAGGAACCAGTAGTCTTCCGGGCGTGGACGATACTTGGCGGAGCCGTCCTCGGGCAGCAGCTCGGCGCCGCGATCGAGATGCTCGAGAACGCGCTCGTCGCCTGTCCGGAGGAGCTGTGGGGAGACCGCGCGCGGCGGCCGGAGTTCCGGTAGGTGGTCTTCCACACGCTCTTCTTTCTCACCACCGTCGCGCGCGGCGAGGTGAAGAGGACCTGGCCGCCGCGCTTGAGCGACCAGGAGCAACCGCCACATCAACCACCTCATCCACCATCGCGGCCAGCTCACCGTGTACCTCCGGCTCGTCGACGTGCCGCGACCGTCGATCTACGGGCCGACGGCGGACGAGCGCTGGTAGGGCGGCGGGGCGGCGATGGACGCTGAAGAGTTCCGCAGTCTCGCGCTGTCGCTGCCGGAGGCCGCCGAGCAGTCGCACATGGACCATCCGGACTTCCGCGTGCGCGGAAAGATCTTTGCCACGCTGGGCTACCCCGACACCGGCAGGGCCATGGTCAAACTCAACCACGAGCAGCAGGACGTACTGACTCGCGCCCGGCCCGAGGTGTTCGCGCCGGTGCCCGGCGGCTGGGGCAGGCGCGGTGCCACCTACGTCACGCTGCAAAACGCCGATGCGGCGACCGTCTACGACGCTCTTCTGATGGCTTGGCGGAACACGGCTCCCAAGGGGCTCCTCAAGCTCCACCCCTCGCTCTCCTCGGATTCTTGATAACTCGTCTCCGTCTAGAATCGCCTCCTCTAGGGCTTCACCGTGGAGGTTTGATCCCGTGGGAGCGGCAGCCTGAGGCCCAGTTTCCCGCCCGAGGTGCTGGCGGCGATCCGTGACGGCAAGATCCTCGGGATCCGCGCCGGCGTGGAGCCGCACCGGTTCATCGGGATCTGGGCCGTGGTCGTCGAGCGGCGGGTCTTCGTGCGCTCCTGGAGCCTCAAGCCGCGGAGCTGGTGGCGCACCTTCCAGGAAGACCCGCGCGGCGCCGTCAACGTCGACGGCCGGGAGATCCCCGTCCGCGCCGTGCGGACGCGGAGCGAGCGCCTGAAGGACGCGGTCAGCCGCGCCTATCTCGAGAAGTACGACACCAAGGGTTCCATCCAGTACGCCCGCGACATGGGCCGCGCCAAGTCGCGCGCCACGACGACCGAGCTGGTGCCGCTGTAGAGCGAGCAACCGCATGGCCAGCCCGTTCTCCCGCACTCTGCGCGCTCTCGAGGTTGACGGCCACCGGCGGTGGATGGCCGGGCTGGTGCCCGTGCTCCTGCTGATCGGCGCCTGGAGCGTCTGGTTCGCGCGCGGGCGGGTCTCGGTCTACGAGGTCACGGACCGTGCCTGGCTGGCCGTGGGGCGAGAGGCGCATCCGCTCGCGGCGCCGGTCGAAGGGCGGGTGGCGGCGGTGCGCGCGGCGCTCGGGCAGCGGGTGCGCCAGGGCCAAGTGCTGATCGAGCTCGAGGCGGAGGAGCCGCGGGCTCGGCTCGACGAGGAGCGGGCGCGGCGGGACGCCCTCACCGGGCAGATCGCCGCTCTGCGCCAGCAGATCGCGGCCGGCGGGCGGTCGCTGGCCGGGCGCCTCGGCGCCTCCCGCGCCGGCATCGAGGAGACACGGGCCAAGGCCCGGGAGGCCGAGGCGGCGGCGCAACTGGCGCAGCAGGAGGCCGATCGGCAGGCGCGCCTCCTCGCCCAGGGGCTGGTGCCCGCGGCGGAGGCGGAGAGGGCGCGCTCGGCGGCCGAGCAGCGGCGCGCCGCCGCGGACGCGCTGCGCCGGACCCTCGACCGCCTGGGTTATGAGGAGCGGAGCACCGAGGGCGAGCGGCGCGGCGACGTCGACGAGCTCGAACGCGAGCTGGCGCTGCTCGCCGGGCAGGCCGCCGCCGCCGGCGCCGCCGTCCGGCGCCTGGAGCGCGACGTCGGGCTGCGCGCGATCCGCGCCCCGGTCGCCGGCCGCGTCGCGGAGATCGCGGCGGTGCGGGTGGGCTCGGTCGTCGCCGCCGGTGAGCAGCTCGGCATGGTGGTGCCCGAAGGCGAGCTCAAGGGGATCGCCGAGTTCCCGCCCGCCTCCGCCCTCGGCAGGATCCGGCCGCGGCAGCCGGCGCGGATCGTCTTGAGCGGCTTCCCCTCGGCGCAGTACGGGCACCTCGCGGCGCGCGTCGCGCGCGTCGCCAGCGAGCCGCGCGACGGACGCATCCGGGTCGAGCTCGCCCTGCGACCGGACCGCCGCTCCCGGCTGCCGCTCCAGCACGGCCTGCCAGGCACCGCCGAGGTGGAGGTCGAGCGCGTCGCGCCCGCCGTTTTGGTCCTGCGGACGGTCGGCAAGGTCTTCGACCGCCCCGCCGCCGACTAGCCAGCCCGCATGTCCCGCCCGCCGGACCGCTCCTTCCTCGCCCCCGAGGTCGTCCAGACCTCGGCCATGGACTGCGGGCCGGCGACGCTCAAGTCGCTGCTCGAAGGTTTCGCCATCCCGGTCAGCTACGGCCGCCTGCGCGAGGCCTGCCAGATCGATCTCGACGGCACCTCGATCGACACCATGGAGGAGGTGGCGGCGCAGCTCGGCCTCGAGGCCGAGCAGGTGGTGGTGCCGGCGGACCACCTGCTGGCGCCGGCGGCGCGCAACCTGCCGGCGATTGTCGTCGTCCGCCATCCGAGCGGGCTGACTCACTTCATCGTCGTCTGGCGCCGCCACGGCCCGCTCGTCCAGGTGATGGACCCGGCCACCGGCCGCCGCTGGACGACGGCGCGCCAGCTCCTGGGCGAGCTCTACCGCCACCGGCAGGCGGTGCCGGCAGCGGCCTTCCGCGAGTGGGCAGGCTCCGCGGAGTTCCTCGACGTCCAGCGGGCGTTCCTGGGCGACCTCGGCCTCTCGTCCGGCGAGACCCGCGAGGTCCTGGCGGAAGCGCTGGCCGATCCCGGCTGGCGCTCGCTCGCGGCGCTCGACGCGTGCGTGCGCATGACCCGCTCGCTGGTCGCCGCGGGCGGGCTCGCCAAGGGCGGCGAGGCCGGGCGGCTCCTGCGCTCGCTGCTCGCCCGGACGCAGGCCGTGCCCGAGGCCTGGTGGTCCGTGCGGCCCGGCCCGCCGGGCGCGGACGGCGAGGAGCAGGTGCTTCTGCGCGGCGCCGTCCTGGTGCGCGTCCGCGGCCGCCGCGCGCCGGACGCC
>DASUNQ010000215.1:0-2163 GCA_036277075.1 Thermoanaerobaculia bacterium | reverse complement strand
AGGTCGGCCTCGGCGACACGACGGCGGCAATCTGGCGCTACGCCCGCTGGCCCGCTGCCGTGGTGGCGATGATCCTCATCTACGCCGTGGTCTACTTCGCGGCGCCCAACGTGGAGGTCCGGCGCTTCCAGTGGATCACGCCGGGCGCGATGTTCGGCGTGCTGGCCTGGCTGCTGGCCTCGGCGGCGTTCTTCCTCTACGTCGCCAACTTCGCGTCCTACCAGGCGACCTACGGCGCCTTCGCGGCGATGGTGATCCTGCTCGTCTGGATCTGGCTCTCCAACGTCGTGCTGCTGTTCGGCGCGGAGCTCAACGCGGTCATCGACCTGCGCCGGTCGCCCCACCTGTCCGTGCGCTACGACGGCCCGCCGCTGCCGGCCAAGGAGCCCGCCGACGCGTCGTAGCGCGCGCGCCGCTCCCCGCTCCTTAGTGCCCGCCGTTGGCCGGCGCCAGGGTGCGCTCCTCGGAGTAGGAGCAGAGCGCGCGGCGGCCCGGGCAGGTGGCGCAGAGCTCGCGGTGCGGGCGGTCGGTGACCTCGTAGCGCTCGTCGAGCACCCCGCGGGCGAGCGAGACGACCTGCTCGAGGAGCGCGTCGGCGTCGGCGGCCGTGTAGCCGCGGACGACGGGCTCGCCCGGCCGCTCGAGGAAGCAGTAGGCGACGTCGACGCGGGGGGCGCCGTCGCGCAGGGCCGCGAGCGCGTAGACGACGCGCTGGGTGGAGTAGTCGCGGTCGAGCACCTCGGCGGGGTCGGCGCCGTCCAGGCGGTCGGTCTTGTAGTCGACGATCAGGCGGCCGCCGCCGGGCTCGGTCGCGATCACGTCGACGAAGCCGTTGACGAGCGAGCCGCCGCCGCCCGGCTCGAGCGAGAACGCGAAGCCGGCCTCGCGGCGGACGGCGTCCGCGGCGGCGAGCCGCTCGCACAGCGGTGACCGCGCGAACGCGCCGACGATCGCCCGCAGGTCCTCGACATCGCCGGCCGTCACCGCGACGCCGTGGCGCTCGGCCAGCGCGGTGACCGCCTCGGCGGCGGGCGGCTCGGGCCGGGCGAAGTCGATCGTCTCGAGCAGCGCGTGGGCGAGCCCGCCCCGGACCAGCGGGTCGAGCCCCTCGCGGTCCTCGCCGGGCGCCTCGAGCGGGGGCGGCGGCGGCTCGTCCGGCAGCCCCAGCAGACGCTGCAGGTAGAAGCGGTAGCCGCAGCGCGCGTACGCCTGCAGCGCGGTGTAGGAGAGCCGCTGCGGCGCGGGCCGCGCGCGCACGGGCGGCGCCGGCATCACCTTGGGCGCCTTCGGCAGCGCGGTCGCGGGCGCGCCCGGCCGCGGCACGCCCTCCGGCCGCAACGCCTGGCGCGGCAGCACGGCGCCGAGCGTGGCGGCCGTGTTGAGCGCGCAGCGAACGCGGGCGGCCCGGCCGTCCCAGTTGCGCTCGAGCACGTGGTCGGTCGCCTGCGCGAACAGCTCGTGCGGCTCGCCCGCGATGGCGCGCACGATCCAGTCGAGCGGCGCGCCGCCGGCGCGCGGCTCGGGCCAGCGCGAGACGTCGGTGCCGCCGGAGAGGATCAGCGTCTCGCGGGCGCGGGTCATCGCGACGTAGAGCAGCCGCCGCTCCTCCTCGGCGTCCGCGCGGTCCTCCTCGCCGGCGAGCCGGTCGTAGGCGAGCGCCGGCACCGCGTCGCCCCCGCCGAGCGGCGCGAGCCGCAGGCCGACCGCGCCGTCGTGGCCGATCAGCAGCCGCGGCCGACCGCCTGCGCCCTGTCGCCCGAGGTCGGCCACGCACACGACCGGGAACTCGAGCCCCTTGGCCCGGTGGATCGTCATCAGCCGCACGGCGTCGAGCCCGTCGGACTCCAGCGCCGCCTCGCCCTCGCGCGCCTCCGCGAGGTCCTGCGTCACCGCGAAGTCCAGGAACCCGCGCAGGTCGCGCCCCTCGGAGTGCTCGTACTCGCGCGCCAGCCGCATCAGCTTGCGCAGGTTCGCCAGCCGCCGCTCGCCGCCGGTCCGCGCGAGGATCGCCAGGTCGTAGCCGGTCGCGGTGATCGCCCGCTCGAGCAGCGTCTCCGGCGGCAGCCGCTCGGCCCGCGCGCGCTCGCCGGCGAAGAAGGCCGCGAACCGCTCCAACCTCCCCCTGTCGTCTCGGGGCACGGCGTCGAGCCAGGACCCGCCTTC
>DASUNQ010000214.1:0-4560 GCA_036277075.1 Thermoanaerobaculia bacterium | reverse complement strand
ACGGTCCGGCTCGACCTGCGCGGTGTCTCCGGCACCCTCGAGGCGCATTGGTTCGACCCGCGGCTCGGCACATTCCAGAGCGGCCAGCTCTTCGCCGGCGGCACGACACGCGACCTCACCGCGCCGGGGAGCGGCGACTGGGCGCTGCGCGTGCGCCGCACCGGCACCGCCACGCCTCCCGTCCAGGCGGTGCGCTTCTTCACGCTCACCCCCTGCCGGGTCTACGACAGCCGCCTCGCGGGCCTGAGGCAGCCGCTGCGCGACGGCGAGACGCGCCGGGTCCCCGCCGCCGGCGTCTGCGGCATTCCCGCCACGGCGCGGGCGCTCGCCGTCAACGTGACCGCCATATCGCCTTCGGGTGCGCTGAGCCTGGCGATCTGGCCGTCCACCCTCTCCCGCGCCCAGGCGAACGTGCTCAGCTTCGCGCCCTACCGCACCCGCGGCAACAACACGTTCCTCATGTTCGGCGGCGGCGAGCTGAGCCTGGAGGCCGGCGTCTTCGGCACCGTGCACGTCGCGCTCGACGTCAACGGCTACTTCCAGTAGCGGGGTCCGGCGCGGCCCCTTCCCGGCCCTCTGGCAGAGAACTTGAAAGCAGCTCCGGGCGGGGGAAGAGCGCCATGGAGAAGCACAACGTCGAGCGCCTGCGCCAGCTGCTCAAGGGGCACGAGGAGCTGAGCGAGGAGAAGCGCCAGAACCCCGAGGGCATGCAGCGCCTCAACGAGGACTTCCGCCAGGCCTTCGGCGAGACGGTGCGCACCACCATCGTGCCGGTGCTCGAGGAGATCAAGGACATCATGGTCGGGCGGGTGGAGTCGGCCTCGATCTTCCACCGCCTGACCGCGGCCGGCCTGCGCGTCAAGCTGGACCGCTGGGAGGACTACGAGCGCTCCCTCCTCTTCTTCGGCGACCACGCCTCGCGCGTGGTCAAGGTCACCCACGAGGGGATCGGCTTCTCGCTGCTGGCGCGGCAGGTGGACCTCCAGGAGGTGACGCCGCGGCTGGTCGAGGAGGAGGCGATGAAGTTCCTCCGCCGCCTCTTCGGCCAGGAGCAGCTCCGCCGGCCGCTGCTGCTCAGCGGCGGCGCCTACCGCGGCCGCCTGGTCGGCACCGCTTTGCCGCTGGTCACCGTCTGAGCCGCCGGCTCGGCTCGTCCCGGCGCGCGCGGCGCCGGACCTACGCCTCCAGCCCCTCCGGCACCCCGTCCGGGTAGAGCTTGGCGATCTCGGCCTCGATGCGCTGGACGCGCCGGTCGGGGTTGGGGTGCGTGCTGAAGAACTCCGGCGGGCGCGGGCCGCTCGCCGCCTCGGCCAGGATGCGCATCACCTCGAGCATAGCGCGCGGGTCGTAGCCGCCCTCGCCGGTGAAGCGCACGCCGAGCTTGTCCGACTCCAGCTCGTCGTTGCGGCCGAAGCGCATGTTGACGAGGTTGCCGATCAGCGCCGCCACCGCGGCGCTGCCGCGGCTCGCGGGGTCGTTGGGGTCGTAGGTGGCGAGCACCGCGGCGCCGGTCAACCCCTGGGTCAGGCGCGCCTTGGCCAGGTGCTCGGCGCCGTGGCGTGCCACGACGTGACCGATCTCGTGCCCCAGCACCCCGGCGAGCTGCCCCTCGGTCTGCATGCGCTTGGCCAGGCCCGCGGTGATGAAGACCTGGCCGCCGGGGAGCGCGAAGGCGTTGATCGTGTCCTCGTCGGCCAGCAGGTGGAACTCGTAGCGGTACGGCGTCTCGCGCGCCGCGCTGCGCTCGACGATCCGCCGCCCGACGCGCTCGACGAGCGCGCGCGCCTCGGCGTCGGGGTGGAGGCCGCCGTGCTGCTCGGCCATCTGCGGCGCCGCCTGCAGCCCCAGGGCGACCTCCTGCTCGGGCGAGAGGTCGACGTGCTGCACTTCGTCGGTGACCGGGTTGTACTCGCGCTGGCTGTAGTAGGTGACGATCGAGACAATGGCGACGATCGCGGCGATCACCAGCCGTCCTCCGCCGAACCGCCGCCGCCGCGCCGGCTGTCTGCCGTAGGGCATCATGGTTCGTCCCTCCTCGCCGCGGGGACGTAGCAATCTCCGAGCCGACGCGCGGTCCGCCGCCGTATCGGGCAGCGGTTTTGCAACCGTTTCGGCCCAACCCAGACCAGGACCATGACCAAGGAGAAAGGCACATGAATCTGTACGTGGGGAACCTGCCCTACCGCCTCAGCGAGGACGAGTTGCGGCAGGCGTTCGAGGAGTACGGCACGGTGTCTTCCTGCACCATCATCAAGGACCGGGCGACCGGAGAGTCGAAGGGCTTCGGCTTCCTCGAGATGCCGGAGCGCTCCGAGGCCGAGCAGGCGATGCAGAACCTGAACGGCCGCGAGTTCAAGGGGCGTAAGCTCAACGTCAACGAAGCGCGCCCGCGCGAGGGCGGCGGTGGCGGGGGCGGCGGCCGCGGCGGCTACGGTGGCGGTGGCGGCGGCGGGCGGGGCGGCTACGGCGGGGGTGGCTACGGCGGCGGCGGCGGCCGTGGAGGCTACGGCGAAGGCGGCGGACGAGACCGCTTCTAGATCGATCTCCGGGCGAGCTTCTCCAGCGCAGATCACCGCAATGGGAGCGCACGGCGCGCGGCGCCAGGCTGCGGAGGGTGAGGCCGTGCTCTGATATCCTCCGCCGCCGTCGCTGACCCGCGGAGCCCGCCATGCTCGCCGACCGCATCCCCGCCATCCAGCAGGCCCTGGAGGAGGCCGGCGCCGACGCCTGGCTCTTCGCCTGCTTCCAGCACAACGACCCCGTCAGCCTCGACCTCCTCGGGCTCGGCGACCGCCTGGTCACCCGCCGCTGCTACTACCTCGTGCCGCGGCAGGGGAGCCCGAAGAAGCTCGTCCACGCCCTCGAGCCGGCGATGCTCGACCACCTGCCGGGGGAGAAGAGCTCCTACCTGACCTGGCGCGAGCACCGCGAGCAGCTCGCTGCGCTCGTCGCCGGGCAGCGGCGCCTCGCCGCGCAGTACAGCCCGGGCAACCAGCTCCCTTCGGTGTCGCGCCTCGACGCCGGCACCGCCGAGCTGCTGCGCGAGGCCGGCGCGGAGCTGGCGAGCGCGGCGGACCTGGTGCAGCGCTTCGCCGCCGTCTGGAGCGAGGACCAGCTCGCCGGGCACCGGCGCGCCTGCGTCGAGCTCCACCGCATCGTGCGCGAGGCCTTCGACCGCGCCGGCGCCGCGCTCCGCCGCGGCGACCTCCTCGACGAGCACACCCTCCAGCGCTTCATCGTCGAGGCCCTCGGCCGCGCCGGGCTGTGGAGCGAGGCCGATCCGATCGTCGCCGCCAACGCCCACAGCGCCGACCCGCACTACCAGCCGGGGCCGGAGGGATCGTGGCCGGTGCGCCAGGGCGACTTCCTCTTGATCGACCTCTGGGCCAAGGAGAAGCGGCCGGGGAGCGTCTACGCCGACATCACCTGGTGCGGCGTCTGCGCCGCTGCGCCGACGGACCGCCAGGCGGAAGTCTTCGGCGTCGTGGCCGCCGCCCGCGACGCGGCCTGGGAGCTGGTGCGTAGCCGCTACCCGCGCGCGGCCGTGCGCGGCTTCGAGGTGGACGACGCGGCGCGCGAGACGATCCGGCGGGCGGGCTACGGCGAGCGCTTCATCCACCGCACCGGCCACTCGATCGGCACCTCCGACCACGGGCAGGGGGCGAACATGGACAACCTCGAGACCCACGACACGCGGCAGCTCCTGCCGATGACCGGCTTCTCGATCGAGCCCGGCGTCTACCTGACGGGCGACTTCGGCGTGCGCAGCGAGATCAACGTGGCGCTGACGGGCGAGGCCGCCGAGATCACCGGCGGCGAGCCGCAGCGCGAGCTGCTGCGCCTGCTGGGGTGAGCGGCGAGGAGCGGCCGCCGAGCGGTCCGGGAGCGCGCGACGACCGGGCCGACGCCCTCGCCCGCAGCCGCCACGCGCGCCTCGACACCACCGCCGCGCCGCTCGCCGACGACGACCCCGATCGGGCCGCGGCGCTCTGCGCCGCCGTCTGCCGTGCGGCGCTGGCGGACTTCGCCCCCGCCCTCCTCCTGCTGCCGCCAGCCGAGCGATCGCGCCTCCAGGCGCTGGTCGCTTACGCCCGCACCCTCTTCGACTTCGCCGCCGATCCCGGGGTCGAGGGGGAGCGGCTGGCGCAGATCAACCGGTGGCAGTTCGCGCTCGAGAGCGCGCTCGGCGGCGAGCCCGCCGGGCAGCCCGTGGCGGTGGCGATGGCGCGCGAGCACGCCCGCCGCCCTTGGCCCCAGGAGGCCCTCGACGGGGTGGCCGCTGCGGCCCGCCAGCGGGTGGCGCAGCCGCGGGCGGCGACGGCCGCGGAAGCCGACCGGCGGGCCGAGCGGTTCGCCGCGGCGGTGGGGGAGGCGCTGCTGGGAGAGACGCTGGCCGCCGAGGCGGCGGCCTTCGGCGGCGCGCTCCTGCGGCTCCACGCCCTCCATCACCTGGGCGAGGCCGTGGCGGGGAACCGCTGGCCGCTGCCGGCGGACGAGCTGCCCGCCGCCGACCGGGAGCCCTCGTCGCTGCCGCCGGGCGAGGTGCTGGCGGCCGCGCGC
>DASUNQ010000213.1:0-33184 GCA_036277075.1 Thermoanaerobaculia bacterium | reverse complement strand
CACCTCGGCGGTGACGAAGACGCCGCGCAGCCGCTGGCGGGCGGCGCCCGCGCTCGCCCGCTCCCCGGACTCGACGACCGCCGGCAGCCCGCGCCAGAGCAGGTGCGCCGCCGGCACCAGGGTGACGGCCAGCCCGACGAGGAGCGAGGCGCCGGCGGCGAAGAGCAGCACGCGCGCGCCGAGCGCCGCCTCCTCGAGACGCGGCACCGGGAACGGCACGGCGGCGAGCGCGGCGCGGAGGACGAAGGCGGCGAGCAGCACGCCGGCGGCGGCGCCCGCGCCGGCCAGGACCAGGCTCTCGGTCAGGAGCTGGCGGAAGAGGCGCGCCCGCCCGGCGCCCAGGGCGGCGCGGATCGCCAGCTCCTCGCGGCGCTCGGCGGTGCGGGCGAGGAGCAGGCTGGCGACGTTGGCGGTGGCGATCAGCAGCAGGCAGCCGACGGCGGCCCAGAGCGCCAGCAGCCCCGGCCGCGCGCCGGCCACGACCTGCTCGCGCAGCGGCCGCAGCACGCCGCCGGCGGCGGGGTAGTCGTGCGGGTGCTCGCGCGCCAGGCCGGCGAGGACCGACTCGACCTCCGCGGCGGCGGCCCCTTGCGTCACGCCGGGGCGGAGCCTCCCCACCGCCACGATGTGGCGGCAGGTGCGGCAGGCCGACTCGGTGACGGCGTCGTAGCGCAGCGGCACGAGGTAGTCGAACTCCTCGTCGTAGAGGGCCTCGGTGAAGGTGGTCGCGAACTCCGCCGGCAGCACGCCGACGACGCGCACCGGCCGCCCGCTCAGCTCGACGGTGCGGCCGACGACGGCCGGATCGCCGCCGAAGCGGCGCCGCCAGAGGCCGTGGCCGAGGACCACGACGCGCTCGCCGGCCGGCCGGTCCTCGGCGGCGAGGAAGCCGCGGCCGACGAGCGGTCGCACCGCGAAGACGTCGAAGAAGCTGTGAGTGACGCGGAGGCCGAAGAGCAGCTCGGGGGCCTCGCCGCCGGCGAGGCTGGCCCAGCCGTTGGCGATCGCGGCCAGCGAGGCGAGGCTCCGCGACCGCTCGGCGACGTCGCGGTAGGTGGCCCAGGAGGTGTTGGAGGCGGCGCCCGTCTCGTCGCGCTCCCAGACGACGACGAGGCGCTCGGCGTCGCGGTAGGCGAGCGGCGCGAGCACGGTGGCGTCGAGGACGCCGAACATCGCGGCGTTGACGCCGAAGCCGAGCGCCAGGGTGGCGACGATCGCGGCGGCGAAGCCCGGCCGTCGGCGCAGGCCGCGCAGGGCGTAGGCGCCGTCGCGGCGGAGGAGCGCGAGGTGCTGGGCCGGGCCGACGCGGAGGGCGTCCCAGGCGGTGCGCAGCCAGAGGCGCGCGAGGGCCGGCCGGCCGCCGCGGCGGGCGTCGCCGCGCTCGCTGGCGAAGACCTCCTCCATCTCGCTGCCGAAGTCGGCGCGGAACTCGCCGGGGAAGAGGCGGAGCAAGGCGCGGTAGAGCCGCGCCGCGCGCGACGGCGGGCTCACACCGGCCTCCGCCGCGGCAGCAGCCGCTGGGCGCGCGCGGCCTCGACCAGCGTCTCCAGCCGCTCGGCCTCGGCGCTGGCCACCTGGCGGCCGAGGCGCGTCAAGCGGTAGCTGCGGCGGCGCTCGTCCGCGCCGGCCTCGGCGATCAAGCCGGCCTCGAGGAAGCGTTGGACGAGCCCGTAGAGGGTGCCAGTGCTCAGCCGCACCGCGCCGCCGGTGCGCCCCTCGACCTCCTTGAGGATGGCGTAGCCGTGGAGCTCGCCGCCGGCCAGCGCGACGAGGACGTGGAAGGCCGCCGGCGTCAGCGGCAGGAAGGAGGAGGGCGCGGGGTCCGTCGGCGTCTTCATGTCGCGCCACGATACGTCGTGTCACGACATAGTGTCAAGCCGCGTAGGATGGCGGGCGATGAGCTTCCCGCGCCCCTTCCACTCGCTGCGGCCGCACCCCTGGCACGGCCTCGAGCCGGGGCCGGACCCGCCGCGGGTGGGCGCCCTCTCCCCCGGCACCGCGCGCGGCGACGGCGCGCCGCCGACGATCGCGGTCGAGCGCACCTACGACCGCGAGCACGCGTACCGCGTCATCGCGGCGGCGATCGCGGATTACGACGAGGAGGCGGGGCGCCCCGAGGCGCGGCCCTAGGCCTTCGGCTTGCCGGCGCCGGCGACGTGGGCGCGGAGCTTGGCGCGGACGGCCGGGTCGTCCCAGTCGGTGGAGCCGGCCCACTTCTCGACCACCTCGCCGCGGATGACGAGGTAGGTCTCCGGCAGCTTGCGCGTGCCGTAGCGGCGTGCCACCTCCCAGTCGGTGTCGTGGAGCACCGAGTTCCCCGCCTCCCCGAGCAGGCCGCGCACCTTCTCGCGGTCGTCCGCGACCGCCACGAGCACGACGCCGAAGCCGTGCTCGCCGCGCAGGTCGCCGGCCAGCCGCTGGAGGGCCGGGATCTCGGTCAGGCAGGGGGGGCACCAGGTGGCCCAGAAGTGGACCAGCGAGACCGGCGTCAGCCGCGAGCCGAGGGTGGCGGAGCGGCCGTTGGCGTCGAGGAGGAGGCCGGCCGGCGCCGTCCCCTCGCCACGCGGCCAGAAGAGCGCCGCGAGCGCGCAGACGGCAAGCCCCATGACCGCCAGGCGCGCCTGCCGGCCGAGAGGGGCGGCCGGCGTCCCCCCGGCAACCGGCGCCGGACCTTCTGTGTCTGGGCTTTCCACGTCGACCCTACATCGAGCGCTCCCGACAATACCTCAGGGCCGGGTCATCGCCGCTCCGAACCTTGGGCTCCTCGAGCTCGAAGAGCAGAAGGTCCGAGAGCGACGACTGCGTCCCCTGGACCTCGGGTTCATGCGCTGAAGGGGAGGCGAAATGCGGCATCTGCTATCCTTAGGGTTAGGAAACCCGCAGCTTGACGTACCCGCAGCTCTCCCGGGCCGACATCGATCGGTTCTACGACGACGGATACCTCGTCCTCGAAGGCCTCTTCGCGCCCAAGGAGGTCGCGGCGATGGCGGCGGCGGCCGAGCGCGTCCGCGCGGTGGGGCGGGCCCTGGGGGTGACGCTCTTGGACGGGGACGGCGAGGGCGCGGACGCCGAGCGCAAGCTCGAGCACGCCGGCAGCCAGTTCGTCTTCGGCGCCGCCAACCCGCAATCCCAAACCGAGCGCCTGCTCCGGCAGGCGACCTCTCGGGTCGCGGAACCCATGAATGGGTTCCGCCACGGCGGCGGCGCGCGGCGGCTGCTGCGCGTCGTCTGGGCGGGCGGGTGCGAGCCGGCGCTCCTGGCCTGCGGGCGCGATCCGCGGCTGACCGGCGTCGTCGGCCAGCTCTTCGGCTCTGGAAGCGCCGTCCACCTGCTCAACCAGCTCCACGCCAAGTACCCCAACGACGGCCTCGAGTTCGAGCCCCACCAGGACAGCGAGCACCGCCGCTACGGCACCCCCGAGTGGCGCGACCGCGACGGCCGGGGCAGCTACGTGCAGGCGGTGGTGGCGATCGACGACTCGACGCTCGACAACGGCCCGCTCGTCTTCTACCCCGGCAGCGGCCGCGGCGGCCACCGCGACCCCGCGGAGGTGCGGAGCGAGTACCAGGACCGCGACGGGGTGCCGGCGCTGCTCGCGGCCGGGAGCGCCGCCTTCTTCGGCCCCTACGTCGTCCACCGCAGCGCCGAGAATCGGGGCGGCGCGCCGCGCCGGATCCTGATCAACGGGTTTGCCTACCCGGGGGCCAACTCGCGGGCGTACTTCGGCGCCGGCACGGGTGTGCCGGTCGACCTGCCCGCCCCGCGCGGCTAGCGGGGCGGCCGGACGGAGTCGACGTGCGGAACCGCGCCGGCGCGACCTTCCTCATCGCCGCGCTGCTCTGCGCCGGTCCCGCCCGCGGCGCGGATCCGGACTTCGCGGCCTGCCTGAAGCTGCTGCGGCGCGGCTTCCGCCCCGTCGCCGGCGAGCGGGACCAGCGCTTCCTCGGCAAGGTGCAGGAGATGACCGCGCGCTGCCGGGGCGGCGACCGCGCCCTTTCCGGCCGGGCGGACCCTTGGGTCGACTGGCAGCGCTACTGGGCGACCGCCGACGCCGCGAGCCGGTTCCCCGGCAAGGAGCGCTCCGGACCCCTGTCGCACGACAGGCGCGGCGTCGACGGCGCGCTGCTCGACCTCGAGTACCAGCGCGTCGAGCTGATCAAGTTCAACCTCTTCGACAACGCCGGCACCTACCGCGAATACCTGACCGGCCGGGGCGCGGTCGACGGACCGGCGCTCAAGGTCTGGCCCGAGCTGCGGCTGCCGGCCGGGCACCCGCGCTACGCCGAGGTCGGCGGCGACGGGCCGCAGCTCTGCCGCGGCGGCCTCATCCGCCACCGGCAGCTCACCGGCATCTGCAACGACCTGCGCAACCCGCTCATGGGCTCGACCGGCATGCCGTTCGCGCGCAACGTCCAGTTCGAGGCGACGTTCCCCGAGCTCGGCTGGAACGAGCTGGCCCGCAACCGCCACGGCGGACGCCTCGGCCTGCTGACCCCCGACCCCCAGGTGATCAGCCGGCGCCTCTTCACCCGCCGGCAGAGCGCTGCGGAGCGGTGCAACGCGGGGCGCGGCCTGCCCGGGGCCGCGCCCGACGCCCGCTGCGACTACCAGAAGGCGCCGTTCTTCAACGTGCTGGCCGCCTTCTGGATCCAGTTCATGACGCACGACTGGTTCTCCCACCTCGACGAGGGGCGCAACGCGCCGCACCTCATGGCGACCGGCTGCGCCTCGCAGAAGGTCGGCGGCGTCGAGCGGGCACTGTCTCCGGACGAGGCGCGGCGGCTCGGCTGCCGCCCGGACGACCGCATCGACCGCGGTTTCGTGGCCGCGGACGGTCCTCCTCCCGCGTTCACCCACGGCGGTCGCGAGCGTGCCCTGCGCGCCTACCGCACGGCCCCGAACACGAACACCGGCTGGTGGGACGCGTCGCAGCTCTACGGCTACGACGCGGTCTCCCGCCGGCGGGTCAAGCGCGATCCGCGCGACCCGGCGAAGCTCCTGCTGGTGGCGGTGGCCGAGCAGCCGGGCCGCGGCGAGGCGCAGGGCTACCTCCCGCTGCTCGCGGCGACCGACCCCATGAACCCGCAATGGGCCGGGCAGGAGGCGACCGCCTTCCCGGACAACTGGACGATCGGCGTCAGCTTCTACCACAACGTCTTCGCCCGCGAGCACAACCTCTTCGTCGAGGAGTTCCGCCGCCGCGCCGCCGCCGCGCCGGGCGCCGACAGCGGCCTGCGCGACCCGGCGCAGCCGGCGCGGGTCGTCCGCTACCGCGACGTCACGCCCGACGAGCTGTTCGAAGCGGCGCGGCTGACGATCGCCGCCGAGATCGCCAAGATCCACACCATCGAGTGGACTACCCAGCTCCTCTACGACGAGCCGCTCTACCGGGCGATGAACGGCAACTGGAGCGGGCTCTTCGGCGGCCACGCGGCGGTCAGGGGGGCGCTGCAGCGGGTGGTGGCGGCGCTCAACCGCTCGTCCGACGGGCGCCGGGCGACGCAGTGGTACTCGGTCCTGGCTTCGGGTCCCGGGATCATCGGCATCGGCAGCCACCGCTACACATGGGGGCTCCGCGGCCGCCGCGATGCCTGGAGCCTTGCCGATCCCGACGACGTCAACGGCGGCGTCAACCATTTCGGCTCGCCGTTCAACTTCCCCGAGGAGTTCGTCACCGTCTACCGGCTGCACCCGATGGTGCCCGACCTCATCGAGTACCGGGAGTGGCACGGCGATCCCAACGCGGTCGTCCAGAAGGTCCCGGTCGTCGAGGCCTTCCGCGGCGGCGCGACGCGGGCGATGCGCGCGGGGGGCCTCGCCAACTGGGCGCTGTCTCTGGGGCGCCAGCGGCTCGGCCGCCTGGCGCTCGAGAACCACGCGCAGTTCCTGCAGAACCTGGAGCTGCCGCGCCTCGGGACCGCGACCGGCAAGATCGACGTCGCCGCCCTCGACGTGCTGCGCGACCGCGAGCGCGGAGTGCCGCGCTTCAACGAGTTCCGCCGCCAGTACGGGCTGCGCCAGCTCACCAGCTTCGACGACTTCGTCGACCGCTCGCTGCCGGCGGGCTCGGCGGAGCGCGCCGACCAGGAGCGCCTGGCGGGGCTCCTGCGCGAGGTCTACGGCCGGCATCGCTGCGACGCCGCGAAGCCGATCACCGAGGCGCAGCGCAACCCCGACGGCTCACCCATCGACGACTGCCTCGGGCACCCCGACGGCAGCCTGGTCGACAACGTGGAGGACGTCGACACCGTCGTCGGCTGGCTCGCCGAGCCGCGGCGGCCGCACGGCTTCGCGATCTCCGAGACCCAGTTCCAGGTCTTCATCCTCAACGCCTCGCGGCGCCTCTTCAGCGACCGCTTCTTCACCTCGAGCTTCCGCCCCGAGTTCTACTCCCACCTCGGCATCGAGTGGGTGAGTAACAACGGCCCCCGGGGCAAGGTCATGGAGGCCGGGCAGCCGAACGGCCACCGCGCGGAAGTCTCGCCGCTCAAGCGCGTGCTGCTGCGGACGGTCCCCGAGCTGGCGGCCGAGCTGGCGCAGGTCGTCAACGCCTTCGATCCCTGGGCGCGCGACCGCGGCGAGTACTACTCGCTGGCCTGGACGCCGCGCCCCGGCGCCGAGTCCGACCCGGCCTTCCGCGAGTGACGGCGGCGGCCGCGGCGGCCCTCGCGCTCCTTCTGGCGCCGCTTCCCCCGCGCCTCCTGATCGAAGCGCCGCGCGAGCTGGCCGGGCGGGCGGCCGAGCTCGAGCGGCTGCCGCCGGCGCGGCTGGAAGGCGCCATGCGCCTCGTCGGGCTCAGCGAGCCGGGGCCGCCGATCCGGGTCCTCCTCGCGGCGGAGGGCTCGCCCGCGGCGCGCGCCGCGCCCTCCTGGGTGGCGGGCTACGCGCTCGGCGCCGGCGGGCCGGTGGTGCTCTTCCCGGCGCGCACGCCGGCCTACCCGGACGGCTCGCTCGAGGAGCTCCTGGGCCACGAGGTGGCGCACGTGCTGATCGACCGCGCCGCCCCGGGCGCCGAGCTGCCGCGCTGGTTCCAGGAGGGGCTGGCGACGGTGGCGGGGGGCTCCTGGGGGCTGGCCGACCGCTCGCGCCTGGTGCGGCTGGACCCGGAGCGCGGCGGCCTGGCCGGCCTCGACCGCCGCTTCGCCGGCGGCCCCGCCGAGGTCGAGCGCGCCTACGCCTTCTCGGCCGCCTTCGTGCGCTCGCTGATGCAGCGCCACGGCCGGGACGCGCCCGCCGCGGTGCTCGCCGAGGCGGCGCGCGGCTTGCCCTTCGCGGAGGCCTTCGCGCGCGCCACCGGCGAGTCGCTGGCCGCGGCGGAGGCCGCCTTCTGGCGGCGCCACGACCTGCTGAGCCGCTGGCTCCCGCTCCTCACCAGCTCGCTGACCCTCTGGCTCGCGGTCGCCGCGCTGGCGCTCTGGGCGGCGCGGCGGCGGCGGGCGCGCGCCGCCGCGCTGATGCGGCAGTGGCGGGAGGAGGAGGAGCGCGCGCCGCCGCTCGACGGCTAGCGGCGACGCGAGGGCTAGCCGCCGCGCCGGTGCATGACGACCGTGCAGTCGTCCCCCGGCGCGTAGTCGTCGTGCACCCGGAACTCCGCCCCGGAGCGGCGCAAGAAGGCGAGGACCGTGCGCCGCCGGTGCCAGCGCAGCCAGGGGTCGCCGGCCTCGCGCGGCGAGCAGAGGTAGTTGAAGGCGAGCCGGCGCCCGGCGGCGTCCCAGGCCTGGCGCAGCGTGCGGTAGAACTGCCGCGACGGCAGCAGGTTGAGCGAGCCGGAGAAGACGACGACGTCGGCGCCCACCCGCATCCGCTCCGGCTCCTTCACGAAGTCCGCCTCGAGGATCGTGCAGCGCGGGTAGCGCCGCCGGCGGGCGGCGCGGGCGAGCCAGGGCAGGGCTTCGATGCCGGTGTAGCGGGCGGGGACGACGCCGCGCTCGAGCAGCAGGCCGAGCAGCTCGGCGCGGCCGCAGCCGACGTCGAGGACGTGGAGGCCGGCGAGAGGGCAGTGGCGCGCGATCGCCTCGAGGCGCACGAACTGGGCGTCCCGGGTGTCGTAGAGGAGCGCTCCGGGGCCGCGGGCGCGCCGCCGGTGCGCGGCGTGGAAGGGCGCGAGGTACTCCGGGGCGGCCGGCGCCCGCCCCCCGCGGCTCAAGGCGCCGGGGTCTCCCAGCCGCCGCCGAGCGCCCGCATCAGGTCGACCGTGGCGGCCAGCTCGTTGCGCCGCGCGCGGGACAGCTCGAGCTCGGCGCGGAAGAGGCTGCGCTCGGCGTCGAGCACCTCGAGATAGGACGACTCGCCGGCCTCGTAGCGCAGCTCGGCGAGCCGCCGCGCCCGCGCCAGCGCCTCCACCTGCCGCGCCAGGATCTCGCGCTCCGCGGCGCCGGTGCGGCGGGCGACGAGGGCGTCCTCGACCTCGGCGAAGGCCCCCTGCACGGCGCGCGTGTAGGCGGCGAGCGCTTGCTGCTCGCGGGCGCGGGCGGCCTCGACCTGGCGGCGGGTGCGGCCGGCGTTGAAGATCGGCTCGACGAGGCCGAGCGCCGCCTGCCAGACGCCGGTGCCGGAGCCGAAGAGGCTCGCCAGCTCGGCGCTCTCGGTGCCGGCGAAGCCGGTCAGCGCGATCGACGGGAAGTAGGCCGCGCGCGCCGCGCCGATGCGGGCGTTGGCGGCCGCCAGCCGGCGTTCGGCGGCGACGACGTCGGGGCGCCGCGCCAGCAGCGCCGAGGGCAGCCCCACCGGCACCTCCGGCGCCGCCACCGCGGTGAGCGCGCCGCCGCGCTCGACGCTGCCGCCGATGCGGCCGAGGAGCACCGCCAGCCGGTCCTCGGTCAGCCGCACCTGCCGTTCGAGGGCCGGCACCGTGGCCTCGGTCGCCGCCAGCTCGGCCTCGGCCTGCGCCAGGTCCAGCCCGGAGATCGTGCCGGCGTCGAAGCGCAGGCGCTGCAGGCGCACCGACTCGCCGCGCGAGCCCAGGGTGTCGCGCACCACCTGGAGCTGGTGGTCGAAGGCGAGGAGGTCGAAGTAGGCGGCCGCCACCTCGGAGACCAGCCCCAGCTCGACGCTGCGCCGCCCCTCCTCGGTGGCCAGCAGCTCGGCCCGCGCCGCCTCGGTGAGCCGCCGCAGCCGCCCCCAGAAGTCGAGCTCGTAGAAGAGGTTGGCCGAGGCGCGGAAGCGGTCGATCTCGAGCGGGATGACGACCTCGGGGGGCAGGTTCAGGGTCTCGCGCGAGAGCCGGGTGCGCGAGGCGTCGACCCCGACCGTGACCTCCGGGAGCTGGTCGGCGCGGGCGATGCCGGCGAGGGCGCGCGCCTCCTCGACCCGCGCCGCCGCGGCGGCGAGGTCCTGGTTGGCGCCGAGCGCCTCGTCGACGAGGCGGTCGAGGGCGGCGTCGCCGAAGAGCGTCCACCAGCGCGCCGGGAGCGTCGCCGCGGCGGCCGCCGGTACCGGGGCCGCCGCCGAGTACCCCGCGGGCATCGCCACCTCGGGGCTCTCGTACGCCGGACCGAGCGCCGTGCAGGCGGCGAGAGGCAGCGCGGCGAGCGCCGCGGCGAGTCGGAATCGGCTCACGCCGCGCTCCTTTCCTGCTCTTCCTCTGCCTCCTCCGGCTCGGGCACGACCGCCTCCTCGGGCTCCGGCCCGCGCCCCGAGACCCAGCGGAAGAAGAGCGGCACGAAGGCGACGCCGAGGAGCGTCGCCGCCAGCATGCCGCCGAAGACGCCGGTGCCCATCGAGCGGCGCGCGGCGGCGCCGGCCCCCGACGAGAAGGCGAGCGGCAGCACGCCCAGGATGAAGGCGAGCGAGGTCATGACGATCGGCCGGAAGCGCAGGCGCGCCGCCTCGATCGCCGCCTCCAGCACCTTCTTGCCGCGCTCGCGCTCCTTGGAGGCGAACTCGACGATCAGGATGGCGTTCTTGGCCGCCAGGCCGACCAGGGTGACGAGGCCGATCTGGAAGTAGACGTCGTTCGGCATGCCGCGCACCCAGACGGCGAGCAGAGCGCCCAGGAAGGCGAACGGCACCGACAGCAGCACCGCGACCGGCAGCGACCACTTCTCGTACTGCGCGGCGAGGATCAGGAAGACGAAGACCATGCCGAGCATCAGCACCTGCGCCGAGGAGCCCCCGGTCTCCTTCTCCTCGAGCGCGCTGCCGGTCCAGGCGATGCCGAAGTCGGGCGGCAGCTCGCGCGCCGCGATCTCCTCGACGGCGGCGATCGCCTCGGCCGAGCTCCTGCCCGGCGCCGGGGCGCCGAGCAGCTTGATCGAGGGGTAGAGGTTGTAGCGCTCGAGGGTCTCGGCGCCGGCGCCGTAGTCGAGCCGGATGAGCGCGCCGAGCGGCACCATGGCGCCGCTGTCGGAGCGCACGTAGAGCTTGGTCAGGTCCTCGGGCCGCGAGCGGAACGGGGCCTCCGCCTGGAGCTGCACGCGGAAGACGCGGCCGCTCTTGTTGAAGTCGTTGACGTAGAGGCTGCCGAAGGCGGCCTGCAGCGTGCTGAAGACCTCGTCCACCGAGACCCCGAGCGCCTTGGCCTTCTCGCGGTCGAGCTTGACGTTGATCTGCGGCGTGTTGGCGCGGAAGAGGGTGCGCACGCCGGCGAAGCGCTTGTCCTGGTTGAGCTTCCCGATGAGCTCCTGGGTCACCTGCGCCAGCCGCGCGGTGTCGGCTTCGCCGCGGCCCTGCACGTAGACCTCGAAGCCGCCGGTCGTGCCGAGGCCCTGGATCGCCGGCGGGTTGAAGGCGAAGACCATCGCCTCGCGGATGCCCGCGGTGTTCATGTAGAAGCGGCCGAGCGTGCTGTCGAGGTCGAGGCCCTCGCCGGTGCGCTCGTCCCACTTTTTCAGGATCACGAACATCGTCGAGACCGCGCTGTTGCTGCCGCCGCCGACGAAGTCGATGCCGATGATCGTCCCCACGTCCTCGACCGCCGGGTCGGCGAGCAGGGCCTTCTCGATGCGGTCGGTGACGGCGCGGGTGCGCGGCAGCGTCGCGCCGTCGGGCAGGAGCGCCGCGGCGATGAAGTAGCCCTGGTCCTCCGGCGGCACCAGGCTCCCCGGCACCAGCCGGAAGAGGCCGAAGGCGGCGAGGAGGACGAGGAGGAACAGCCCCAGGCCGACGACCGGCCGGCGGAGCAGGAAGCGCACCGCGGCGACGAAGCCGCCGGTCCCTTTCTCGAACCAGCGGTTGAAGAGGGCGAACGGTCCGCGCGGCTCGTGGCGGTGGCGGAGGAGGAGGGCGCAGAGCGCCGGCGTCAGGGTCAGCGCCACGAGGCCCGAGATCGCCACCGACATCGCGACCGTGATCGCGAACTGCCGGTAGAGCTGGCCGGCGAGGCCGCCCAGGAAGGCGACCGGCACGAAGACCGAGCAGAGCACGAGGACGATCGCCACCACCGGCCCGGTGACCTGGGTCATCGACTCGAACGCCGCCTCCCGCGCGCTCTTGCCCTCGCTCGCCATGATCCGCTCGGTGTTCTCGAGCACCACGATGGCGTCGTCGACGACGATGCCGATCGCCAGCACCAGGCCGAAGAGGGTCAGGGTGTTGATCGAGAAGCCGAGGGCGAACATGCCGGCGAAGGTGCCGATCAGCGACACCGGCACCGCCACCATCGGGATCAGCGTGGCGCGGAAGCTCTGCAGGAAGAGGTAGACGACCGCGAAGACCAGGGCCATCGCGATCAGCAGGGTCTTGACCACCTCCTCGATCGACACCTCGACGAAGCGCGTGGTGTCGAAGGGGAGGGCGTACTCGACCCCCGCCGGGAAGCGCTCGGCGAGCGTCTCCATCTGCTGCTGGATGCCCTGCGCGGTGGCCAGGGCGTTGGCGCCGGGCTGGAGGAAGACGCCGAGGAAGATCGCCTTCTTGCCGTCGAGGCGCGTCTCGGTGTCGTAGTCGCGGGCGCCGAGCTCGACGCGCGCCACGTCGCGCAGCCGGAGCTGCTTGCCGCCGGGGTCGGAGCGCAGCACGATGTTCTCGAACTGCTCGGGCTCGGCGAGGCGGTCCTCGGCGGTCACCGTGTAGGTCAGCTCGAGGTCGGGGCTCGCCGGCTGCTGGCCCACCTTGCCGACCGCGAACTGCGCGTTCTGCTCGCGCACGGCGCGGGCGACGTCGGCGGTGGTCAGGCCGTACTCGGCGAGCAGGTCGGGGCGCAGCCAGAGGCGCATCGAGTAGTCGCGGCCGCCGAAGATCTGGACGTCGCCGACCCCGGGCACGCGCTTCAAGGGCTCGAGCAGGTTGAGCGACGTGTAGTTGGAGAGGAACACCTCGTCCCAGCGGCCGGAGGGCGAGGTCAGGGTGACGATCTGGATGAAGTTCGAGTTCTGCTTCTGCACCGTGACGCCGTTGCGCCGCACCTCCTCGGGGAGGCCCGGCTCGGCGAGGCGCACGCGGTTCGAGACGTTGTTGGCGGCGAGGTCGATGTCGGTGCCGACGGCGAAGGTGACGATCGTCGAGACCAGGCCGCTGGAGGTCGAGATCGACTGGATGTACTGCATCCCCTCGACGCCGTTGATCTGCTCCTCGATCGGCGCCGCGACGGTCTGCTGCAGGGCCTCGGCGGTGGCGCCCGGATAGAACGCGGTCACCGACACCACCGGCGGCGAGATGTCCGGGTACTGCGCCACGGGGAGATTGAAGATCGCCGCCAGGCCGGCGAGGACGATCACCAGCGAGACGACGGTGGCGAAGATCGGGCGGCGGATGAAGAAGTGGGAGAACATGCGCGCGCTCCTCTCGGCCTCAGTGCCCGCCGGCGCCGGGCGCGCCGGCGCCCGCCGGCGCGGCGCCCGCCGCCGCGTCCACCACCTGGACCGGCGCGCCGGGCGCCACCTTCAAGGCGCCGTCGACGATCACCCGGTCGCCGGCGGCGAGCCCCGACTCGACGATCCAGTCCTTGCCCAGCCAGTCGCCGACGGTGACCGGGCGCGCCGCGGCCTTGCCGTCGGCGCCGACGACGTAGACGAACTTCCCCTCCTGCCCCTGCTGCACCGCCCGCTGCGGCACCAGGATCGCGTTCGGCCGCTCGATGCCGAGCAGGCGCACGCGCACGAACTGACCGGGGATGAGGGTGCCGCCGGCGTTCGGCAGCTCGGCGCGCAGCTCGACCGAGCCGGTGGCGCTGTCGATGGTCGAGTCGGAGAAGTTGACCCGGCCGTGCTCGGGGTGGACCGAGTCGTCGGCGAGGACGAGCTCGACCTCGAGCCGGTTGGTGGCCGGGCTCATCACCTCTTTCGCGGCCACCTCCCGGCGCAGCCCGAGGAGCACCTGGTCGGAGGCGCTGAAGCGCACCCAGATCGGCTGCACCCGCGAGATGCGGGTCAAGAGGCTCGCCTCCCCCGGGCCGACGAGCGACCCTTCCGAATGCTCGGCGCGGCTGGAGACGCCGGAGATCGGCGCGGCGACGGTGGTGTAGGAGAGGTCGAGCCGCGCCTGGGTGAGGCGCGCCTGCGCCGAGAGCACCGCGGCGCTCGCCTCCTCGGCGGTGGAGACCGTGTTGTCGTACTCGCGGCGGGAGACCGCGCGCTCCTCGATCAGCGGCTTGAGCCGCGCGACCTCGCGCTCGGCGCGCGACAGCCGGGCCTTCTCCTCGGCGACGTCGGCGGCGGCCGCCTGCACCTCGGCGCGGTAGGGGGCCGGGTCGATGACGAAGAGGGTCTGCCCCTGGCGCACCGGCCGCCCCTCCTCGTAGCTCCGCCGCAGCAGGATGCCGGAGACGCGCGCGTGCACCTCGACCTCGCGCGAGCCCTCGAGGCGGCCGTTGAACTCGTAGGGGACCGCCACCGTGCGCGGCGCCACGGTCACGGCCGTGACCTGCGGCGGCGGCGGCGCGCCGCCCGGCGGGGCGCCGGCGGCGGACTCGCCGCCGCAGCCCGCGGCGAGGAGCGCCCCGGCGATCGACAGCAACGCGGCGGCGGAGGCCGCGGGGAAACGGGATCGGTGCATCGCTATCTCCTGGGAGTGCGTCCGGGACGGGCGCGGCGCGTTGAGTAGCCGTAGAGGAAAACGTCCACGGCGCTCCGCACCTTGACCGGCACCTCTTCGGGCGCCAGGTCGATCGGCTCGCCGCAGACGGCCGCGAACGCCACCTCGCTCTTGACCAGGGCGAGGAAGTGGACGGCCGCGGCGTGGGGGTCGTCGAGCGCCAGCCGCCCCGCCTCGGCCTGCGTCGCCAGGTAGTCGGCGAGGCGCCCGCGCACCTTCTCGGGACCGGAGTGGAGGAGGGCGGCGCGCAGCTCGGGGAACTTGGGCCCCTCGGCGGCGCACATCCGCTGCCAGCGCAGGGTCTGCGGGTCGAGGAGGTGCGAGAGAAAGGCCTCGCCGAGCCGGCAGAGCGCCTCGTCGAGCGGCTTCGACTCGAACTCCGGCGCGTCGAGCGGCGCCAGGAGCTGCGCCGAGACCTCCTCGACGATCGCCTCGAAGAGCCTTTCCTTGGAGCCGAAGGTGGCGTAGAGCGTGGCGAGGGACCCGCCGGACCGGGCCACCACGTCCCCCATGCTGGTGCCCCCGAACCCGCGCTCCAGGAACAGCTCGCAGGCCGCGTCGAGCATGGCGCGCCGGCGCGCCTCGCCGCGGGGGTCGGTGCGGGAAGGGGCTGTCGTAGTCGTGACCATCGGGGCTGCTGTCTGTAATGAAGCTTACATTACAGCCGGCCGTCCGTCAAGCACCGCAAGTATCATTAGGGAAGTGCACGCAGAAGCTTATCGCGGTGGGTGCCGATGGGCACGCTGATCGGATGGAAATACCCGACCGGCGCGGCGTTGAACCTCGCCGACCACACCTACGTCTCCTGCGGCACGGGAGGCCAGGCGTGGAGTTGCTGGGGAGGCAAGACCGGGGGAGCGGCATTCGTGCAGGGCCGCACCTACGGTCGTCCCCGAGGAGTGCTGGGCTTGTGCAAGGCACCCTTCCACAAACATTCGACCATTACGGGAGACCTGCCGGAGTGTCTCTCCATGCCCGGAGAGCTCCGGGAATCCGCGGTTGAGAGCGAAGAGGAAGCGCCGGAGGTGCAGACGTACATCGAGACGGTGGCTTCCCTGTACGACGCGGTGAGGGAACCGCTGCTCGCGGAAGCGCTCTCTGTCGCAGACGGCAAGAGGTTCCAGATGACTCTCTTCTCTTGGATGGTGCAGTTCAAGCTCGGCCCCGACTTCACCGACTCGACGCCGGGGAGTCTTCTCCTTTCAACCCGGTCGGATCTGGAAGACGCGCGGTTTGTCCTCGAAACGCAGTTCGCGCGGGAGAAGATGCCCGTCGACGAATTCACCAGCTCGTACAACGCCTTGATTCAGGAGTTCCAACGTCGGGCCGCAAATGTTCTCGATGAGTCGAGCTACGAGAGGCTGTTCGAGCTCACCCCGGGTGACTGGGTGGCACTCGGCGATCCCGACGCCTCGCGAGCGGCGTACGTTGTCCTCGACCGCTGATGAAGACGAGCGGCGAACTCGGCTACGGTCCACGCCTCACCGATGAGGAGTACGACCGCGCGATCGTGGCGCTGCACGAGAAGCTGCCGCCGATGCCGACTAGGGAAGAGGACCGCGCGACGCGACGCGCCGAGTTGGACCTCACGATCGACCACCGTCTCGGTCGGGAGTTCCCGCGCGCCAAGCGGGACGCGCTCTGGCAGGTCGTGCAGAACGTCGAGCGTCGGCGTCTGCGATTGATCGGGAGGCACCTCGTCTCCCGAGTTTTCCCGCTCGGCGGCCGACGTCGCGAGCGGGCGGGCCAAGGCCTCGCGGGCGCGCTGGTCGAGCAGTTTTCCCGCGTGCTGACCACCCGGGAGCTCGAAAGCTTTTTCGAGCTGGCAGGCTCGCCTCCCTCCCTGCCGGTCGACCTCGAGCGAAAGCCGCGCTAGCAGCGGCTGCCAACCCCTCCGCTCACCCCCAGACCGACGCCCGGGTCGCCCAGGGCGTGTCGGCGTAGCGCTCCTTGAAGGCTTGCGTGGTGGCGCCCAGCTCGGCGGGGTCGCCGCTCTTCTTGTAGCGCGCGACGCCGCGCCAGTACTGCGCGGCGGGGGCCGCGTCGCCGTCCGGGTGGCGCGCCAGGACCTCCTCGTAGCGCGGGATCGCCTCGTCCCACTTCCCCCGCGCCCGCGCCACGTGGCCGAGGCCGAGGAGGAGCTGGGCGAGGAAGTCGCCGGTCTCGAGGAACCCTTCGATGCGGTGGTGCTCCCGGCCGTCGGGGCCGAGAAGCAGGATGGTCGGCGTCCACTGCACGTTGAACCGCTCCATCGGCTCCGGTTTCCCGCGGACGTCGATGCGGATGGGGACCAGGTTGTCGCGGATCAGCGCTTCGACGCGCGGGTCGGGATACACCTCGGCTTCCAGCCGAGCGCACCCATTTCAGAGCGGAGCGGCGGTGAAGTCGACCAGGGCGGGCCGGTCGGTCCGCTTCGCCTCCTCCAGCGCCGCGTCTACGTCCTTTCGCCAGTCGAGCATGGGGCACCTCCTCTTCAGGAGGGCGAAGGTGCAACCCGGCTGCCACATGCCGGGTGCGTATTACGCAACTCAGCTACAATCGCGGCATGCCGGACGACAGGCTGGAGGCGCTGCTCGCGGAGGATTCGGAGCGGGCGCGGAAGCTGTTGTCGCTGGTGATCTCGGCCTGCGGGCTGACGCGGCAGGACGTGGACAAGCGGTTGGGAGCGCCGCGGGGGTACACGGCGTCGGTGCTGAGCGGGCGGCGGGAGCTCAAGCAGCGGCACGTCACCGCGTTCCTCCTCTCGCTCGGCGTCCACCCCTCGCTCTTCTTCGACATCCTCTACCCCCGCGACCTGCCGGTCGGGGACGTCTCGGCGACCGAGGACTTCGCGCGGCGGCTGGAGGCGCTGCGGATCGTGCCCCGGCCGCGGCCGGAGCCGCCGCCGGCGTCGGCCGTCAACACCGAGGAGCTGATGCGGCTGGTGGAGGAGGCGGTGAAGAAGGCGCTCGGGGCGGCCGGCGCGCGGAAGAGCGGGAAGGCCGCGCGCGGCAAGAAGGCGCGCTGACCTATCTCTCGATCTTCTGGAGCTCCGCCGCCAACTGCCGCAAGGCCGCGATGGAGAGCTGTTCCTGCTGCACGGCGTCGTTGAGGAGGATCATCGCGCCGACGGCCTCGCGGCGGATGTGGAGGACGTTGAAGGTCTCGAGGGTTTCTTCGATGAGCTCCCGGGCCTCGGCGGCGCGGCCCTTCTCGAGCAGCAGGATGGCGAGGTCCGTCGCTACCAATGCGGCAAAGTAGGGGAGCCTCACGTCGAGGAACCCACCGCGCGCTCTTCGGAAACAGCGCTCTGCACGCCCGCGGTGACCTAAGCCGCTGGCGACCCGCCCTTCAATCCATAGGAGGCGGAGATCATAGAAGCGGCCCCCGTGTGCCGCGTAAAGCTTGCGGGTCCTCCACAGCAGAAGCCCTGCTTCGCGAAAGCGCCCACAGTGGACAAAACCGTCGAGCAGATTGTGCACGGCAGCGAGCAGCACTGTTGGCTCAAGTACCGGGTCGAGAAGCGTAAGCGCTCTGGCTAGCAGCCCAACCGCTTCCTCGGGCTCGCCGCCCACCAGCGAAAGGTGTGCCGTCTGAGTCAGCACTTTGCCCGCGGAATGACGCGCGTCTTCTGACTCGTAGACCCCAAGGGCCCACTCGAGAAGAGTCCTCGCCTCCTCGAATCTGCGTTGGTCGATGCGCAGGGCCGCTGTCAGTTCGAGTAAGTGACCGACGAGCAGCCGGTCGCCCGTCCCTTGCTCCTCACGCCTGCGCGCGCGGAGCAGATCGGTTTCTGCAGAGGCCAGGTCGTTCGCGACCCGCCGCGCATTCCCCAGATCGGCGAGGGCGCGCGCCTGCAAGTCGGCAAGGGCGGCTGCTCCGCGTGTAGAGGGTTTGATGGATTCGGCCACCATGGCCGCAAGGGCTGCGAGCAAGACCATGGCCTCGGCGTCGTCGTGACGCTGTTGCCAGCTCTCCTCCAGCAACGACTCACAGAGTGCCCACGCGATCTCTCCGTGGCTCGCGGAGCTCAGAAGTCCGGCCGCCTCGGGGGTCGCGAACGCTTTTTCGATGGCGACGTCGTACTCCCCGGCGGAATGATTTCGCGGGGGCTGCGAGCGCTCGGGCCGCCACATGAAACTCGCCAGGGGAGCGAGCGTCTGCTGGCAGGCGGCGCAGCCGTGGACCAGGTGGGCGAGGACGGCCATCCGCCCGGAGCGGTCGAGCTTCCCGAGAAGAAAGCCTTCGAGCTCCGACTGCTCGGGATGCCCTGCCGTTCGGTTCCCGTTAGCCATCCGCTCCCCCCCCGCAGTTGAGCAAGTGGCCGGATTCTGACACAGAGCAGCCGCGGCAAGGCCCCCGGAGGCGGCAAGCTGCCGCCTCCGGTTATGTCGGAGTTGGCACACCCGTTGAGGCTACGGGCGGTGCGGGCAGCCGTTCGGGTCGACTGAGGTCCCTCCATCGCACTGGCTAGTCACCCCCCCATTTGGGTCGACCGAGGTCCCTCCTGTTCCCCACCTCGCCGTCAGCCCCCCGAGCAACCCCCCAACCCACCCCCAAGCCGCCTCCATCCACCCGTCCACGAGCCGCGCCGCCCGCGCACCGCGCGGACCGATCGCGCTCGCGGGCGGGGGCACTGCCAGGGCCAGGACCGCCGCCAGCGCAAGGACGGCGGCCGGGCGAGAAACGCTCTTCCAGTTCATCCCTTCCTCCTTTCAGGGGAAACGACGCTCGATGGCGTCATTTCGAGTCTGCCACCGTATGCGTAAAACGCCGTTTCCCTCTCCCTCGGGCGGCGCGGCGGCAGGTATCGCCCCCGACACCACGGTAGGCCGGTCCGCGGCCTGACCCCGCGATTCGACGAAAGACCCCGCCTCGGACGGCTGGGCCGCGGCGGAAATCGCATGCGGAGAGGATTGCGCCTGGGGATTGACTTCTGCATCTGAGTCGCTGAAACTGGAACTCATCGTGCGGAAGAACAGATCAGGCGACCGCATCGAAGGGACGTCGCGCGGCGATGCCGAGCGGCTCGCACGGCAGCTCTTCGGCGCCCGCGTGGCGCAGATCCGCCAGGAGCACGGGCTGACCCAGAAGGCGCTCGCCGAAGAGCTGGGCCTCGAGCAGGACCAGCTCAGCCGCTACGAGCGCGGCATCCACGTCCCGAAGCTCCTCACCCTCCTCCAGCTCCGCAAGCGCCTCTCCGTCACCCTCGACCACCTCATCGCCGGCGCCGCTCCCGGCGAGATCGCCGACCCGCGCATCGCCAAGGTCGCTCGCTCCCTCGACGCGCTCCCGGCCCGGCACCGCGGCCCCATCCTCACCGCCGTCGCGAACATGGTCTGGGCCGCGCAGAACGAGGTCCGGCGCGCCGCGCCGGGGGACGCCGGCGAATGAGCCGCGAGATCTCCGAGATGTGGACGCCTCTCGCCGCGGCGCGCGCCGAGGCCGCCGCGCGGCTCGCGGCGGAGCGCCAAGCCGCCATCGCCGCCGTCGCCGAGCTCCTGGCGCTCCCTCCAGAAGAGCGCCGGCGGCGCATCCGGGACGAGCAGCGGTTCCGGACGGTCGCTGTCGCCGCCCTCCTCCTCGAGGGGAGCTTCGCGACAGCGGCCGAAGATCCCGATCTCGGCGGCGAGCTGGCCTTCCTCGCCGTCGAGGTCCTCGGCCAGGTCGATCGCGAGCGCGAGCGGCCGCGGCTCGTCGACGAGCTCGAGGCCTGGGCCTGGGGGCTCGCCGCCTACGCCTGCTGGGCGGCGCCGCGGTGGAACGCGGCGTTCGATGCGCTGCAGCACGCCGAAACGCGGCTCGCCGGCGCCGGCCACGACACTCCGGCCCTCGACCTCCGGCGCCCGCCGCGGCCTTCCCGGGAGAGCGCGCGCGAAGAGGCGACGCGCCTGGGCCGCCTCACCCAGGCCGTCCTCGCCCTCGTGCGCACCCTCGAAGCCGATCCCGACCCAACGGAGGAGTGAGATGACGAAGACCAGCCAGCGGAGAAGGACCGCGCGGTCGCCCGAGCGGGAGGCCGAGCCGCTCAGCCCGCGGCAGCTCGCGCGGCGTCTGCGCGCGCTTCCGGGCTGGGAGGCCGAAGGCGGCAATCGCGAGCTCGTCGGCCGCTACACGCTCGGCACCACCCCCTCCGCCGTCCTCGCCGCGATGCTCGCCGTCTTCACGGCGGAGTCTCACCGCCGCGAGCTGCGCGTCGAGCTCTCCGGCCTGCGGCTCACCCTGCGGCTCTCGACGCCGGCGGTGGGCGCCGTCACCCACGCCGACGTCGAGCTCGCCGAGCTCCTCGCCCGCGGCCGCATGCCGCTCGCCGATCTCGACGCCCTGCTCGCCGCCGTCCTGGCGGCGACCGGCATCTGGAACGACCGAACCTGAGAAAGGAGGCAGTCCCATGCCCACGAACCAAGCCCCCCGCCCGCAGATCCGGCTGTGAAAAGCCTCGGCGCAAGCGTCCGGCACGCCCGGGCAGACGGGAACATGCTCCGTGCAAGCGGGAGAAGTCCCGGTACAAACGGGAACACGCTCGGTCCAAGTGGGAAGCACCCCGGGGCAAGCGGGAAGAGGGTCGGGGCAAGCTCCCTCTTTAACTGTTCGTTTGCCCCGCCCGTGCGGACGCTTGCCCCGGACACATTCCCGTTTGCCCGGAGCCCGCGTCCGTTTGCCCGGAGCCTCTTCCCGTTTGACGGAGCCGTGCGGACGTTTGCCCGCAGCGCTCGTCCGCTTGCTCCGACGCTGCGCACCATCACCCAACACCGGGGAGCGTTTGCTCCCCGGGCTTTCCCTCACGCCCAAACCGAAGGAGAACGCACCATGCCCAGAGAGACGTTCCTCGAGCTGCTCGCCGAGATGGACACCATCAACGCCAACCTCAAGGCGAAGCTCGCCGACCTGCCCCCGCACATCCAACCCCTGCAGGCCGACCTCGAAACCTGGCTCCTCGCCGTCCGCTCACTGGAGGCCCAGCAGGAGGTCTACAACGCCCGCCTGCGGGAGACCAACGAAGCGCGGCGCCGGCAGGAGGCCCGCGCCATCGAGCTGCGCGGCCAGATCCGCGACGCCCTGAGGGGCTGGTTCGGCGGCAAGAGCCAGACCCTCCGCGAGTTCCTGGTCAAGCCCCGCGGCGGCCGCCGCACGCCGAGGAAGGAGGAGCCGGGCACGCCGCCGGCGCCCACCACACCGCCGCCGGCAACCACTCCGGCACCCACCACCTGACCCAAAACAACGGCCGCCGGCGGAGATCTGACCTCCGCCGGCGGCACACCGCCCTCATCGCAACGCGGCGCAAATCCTTCCTCTCCTCACCACCTCGACCAGGAGCATGGGTTAGCTAGCTATGGTAACTCGTCTCTCAGGTCCTGAAAGAAGGCATCAGCGGTTTCTGTGACAAGGTGGTCACTAATCCAGGCTCGTTCAGGCTTCTCCCACAAGGCAGCACGATCTCGCGCGACGTCTGCGACTGACACATCCAGGTAGGGGCTGACCCACAGCTCCTCGACCCCCTTTGCGAACTCTTCGGAGCGATAGAAATACCGCAGGTCACGATCTCGCATGCTGGCTCCGACGTAGATCCACAACGGAGGTTCCTGCAACACAGCTCGCAAACTGTTCAGTTTGCCTTGCCCCACTCCCTGCTGCATCTGTTCGTCACTAACTACGCAGGTATCTGGCTCCTCAATCGACCCATGCAATTTCAGAACCGGGATCGCCGTCTCGGTGCCCGCACCATACTGTCGTACATATTCTGCCGCAGTCTCGAAATGGGCATCAGAAAAAAACACTCGCGTTGGTACTCGGCAGAGCTGCTCAACCAGTCGATCGAAGTTCACTTCGATAACAATCACACGCCCGGCCATTCGCGCTAGTACATGAGCCAAGTTGCGTGCTGCACCTCCAGGACTCCTTATCACGTCGTCGTGGTGCACGCGGAACTCCTGAAGAGTACGTAGTCCATCGCCAACTCGCTTCTCAATCCGAATCACCTGCTCAAGAGTTAGCTGACGCGCGAACTCGTCTGCTCGCATTGCCGTCTCGCTCTCAGTCAACCAGCCCTCATGCGAGGCAACCCACTCGTGAAACTGAAGCCCGAGTTCATGGGACGGCGTGAACTCGTCCACTGGGGCAAGTAGGCGGCGAATGGCAGTGTCTCGCAGTACGTTCCCAAGGGGGAGTCGCGAAGAGGCGCCAAAACCAGCTCCCAAAAAAAACACCACCGGTCGCGTGGAATTGGCCACTCGGCGAGCAGCAACCCTCAAGTCTTGCCTGTGATTACGCCGTAAGAGTCTGGTGCTGCTCAACGCAAACCTAAAGCCACGGCCTACCTGACAATGCAAGTCAATATCTATCTCCGCCTCAGCGACGAAGATCAAGGTTCGTAGTGTCCCGTGCGGTAGATTGGTCAAGTGATCGACAGCTAGACTCCAAAGGCACAGCCGAAAGGGATAATCAATGCTACTCTCGCTATAGGCTATGATGGCTAACTCCCGATCATCCAGTTCGCGGTGAGCAACAGCACGCGCCACTGCGAGGACTACTCGCTCTCCAGCGCTTGGATCAGCACCGGTGGCAGGATGGTATCTCGCGTCGATTCTATCTGGACCTGGTGTGTATAGGAGGACGCGACGGCCCACCGCAGGGTCTGCAGGCGTAAGAGCAGCCTCAATCGCGGTTCGCCGCACGACATCCGCCGTTGCTGGTACCGATGTCTGTAGAGCCGGATCAGCTGCCTCGAACATGCGTCCCTCGGCGACCTCGCAAAGCGCCCGAAGGACAGGCAGCGTCCGAACCAGATCATCTACAATAACCGGTATTACAGTCACAGCTCCTGGGGCCGACTGCTCATGTGCGAGCGCCAGTCTTTCGCCCAGCTCGAAGATAGATCGCACTGACTTTACGAACTCACGGTATACTGCCTGAACTGCCTCATCATTGCATCACGAATCTTTTCCGTGTTCGTTGGTCGCTCGTGAGCTAAGCCAAAACCCGCTAAGCGCGGCGTTTGTTCGCGAAACGCTACGATTAGATCGTCCAAAGCCCTCGACAGCAACTCGGCTGTGACACGTGCACGGTGTCCCCGGCCCAAGTCGCGCGCTACGACCTCAATAGCTTTATCTTGTTTGTCTTCCTCGATCCATATACTCCCGTCTGAATTGGGGTGAGCTCCTTCTACAATGAGCACATCGCCACCGAGCCGTCTCCGAGCCTCGTAAAGCATCCATCCGCTAATGAGCCGCGGGTCACGGGTCGGTCGCTGCTTCGGAGAGAGGGTCCGGACAAACGCTCTTACCGCTTCGAAGAATGCCTGGTCTACGACATCCCGCGCTGCGCCTACCGGAAATCGCCTCAAAGCACGACTCGGACTAGTGGATCGGTTAACAAGGAGGGCGATAACGACTCCTGCGGCGGCGATTTGTAGGGGCTTCTCGTCACCGGAGAGGAGGCCGACGACGGCTTGAACCCGATGTCTTGACCACTCCCTGTACAGGTGCCCCAGAAGTCGATCATATGGAATCAGTTGAGCATCGCTAATGACGTGACCCTTCCGGTCATGGGTCAATCCTTGCAACAACTCGAGGACACAGCGGCCCTCGGGAGTGACGATGCTACGTTCTATTCCAACAGAAAAGGTGAATGGCGGGCCAGGATCCGTAAGGTTACCCTTGATGGGCTGGATGGCAGCCAGCTCTCGGCGAAGACGTTGTCCTTGTGCAACGGGATCGAACCAGCGTCGGCACGAGGCAAGGTCGTCTTCCAGCTCACCCACCTCGCGCGCCATCGTTTGCTGCCAAATAGCCGAAAGGCCTAGCACGAGTACATCGATCTGCTCACTCGTGAGATATCCGCCCAGGCTAAGCAAGGATGTGCGGGGAATCATGCGGCAAGGACTCTTACTGCGAACCGTTGCGCTTCAATCTGCTTTGCGAGGTGCTCTAGATTTTCCCTTGGTTTGCCTACTGAGCTGCCTGCCTCGCTGGCGTAGTCATGGCTGAGAGGAAGGATTACGAGCACTTGATCCTCAGGATGATCCGCCGCCCGCTTGCGAAGGTAATCGACTAGGACAGAGAGGCGATCGTGCGCGATAAAGGCGCCAAACTCATCCAAGACGATGAGTCTGTTTGGCGCCTTAGCAATCTCTTGGTCAAGTACTCCGAGGCGCGCGCGTGTATAAGCGAAGGCTTGTTCTCCGCTGCTAAAAGCTTCGAGTGGACGAGAGCGTTCACGCCCCTTCTCGAGCCACCTTACCTCCATCTGACGAACGTCGACGGAGATCTGATCATCAGCATCGGGCAGTAGTTCCTTCCGGACGCTCTCGGAATTGAACCATTCACTGAACTGATCGCCGAACCATCTTTCCAACTCAGCAACGTACATGACAGCTTCAGCGTCTTGGCCGCGTAGCTGCCGAGCGATGCCTCTCAATGCTGATGCGACTGCGGCATGTTGTGTGCGATGTTTTCCCAATCGCTCAATGACCGCGGCGATCGTCACGTGCGCGTGCCCAATCACCTCCAGCTGTTCTCGTAGGGGTGCGCCGTCGGAAGGCAGCCGGGTCGACGAAAGGGCCTTGCCGATCCATCTCAACGCCCCAGATGCGCCTAAGCTGCGCGTTGTGCGCTTCACATCGGCTTCCGCGCGCGCCACGTCACGCCGTATCGCCGCCAAGCGCTGACGAGCCTCCCCAAGGGCTAACCGTGCTTTGCCTTCAGCTTCCTGCGCTTTAGCGCTCGCGGTCGGAAGTGCGTCACGCGCCAAGTCAAGATCGCTTAGGAGCGCTGTCAGCCGCGATTCGATTACGTCAGGTGCTTCTCCACCCAGAATACTGAGCTGCTGACACAGGACCGCTCTCTCGGTAGCAAGCTCGAGAAGCTCATTGTCGATCACACGCCGCCGAGCTTCGAGTTGCTGTAGTTCAGCCAATACTTGCGGGTTAGCTGCAGGCAGAGCTCGATCCACTCGCTCCTCGTTCTTGCCAACCAACCGCCGGTATCGGTCAACTGAATCCATGCCTTCCTCGAATGCCTTCAAGCGCTCAAGTCGTGACCGAGCGTCTTCGAGCTGTTCGACAACTGCTCTAGCCTCAGGCGGAGGCGGTTGACCTTCTAGTTGCACCCGCCGGGTGCCAATACCCACTCTAACCTCGGATACGGTGAGTTGAAGGTCAAGCTCGGGGTCGTCCAGTGCTATTTGATCTGAAAGTCCACGCCCTTCACCGTCAAGCAGCTTACGTGACACGTCGTCCAAGAGATCTCGCATCGCCGGCGCGGCGTGCATACTGATCTGGCGCCCGGTTAGCTCATCGATCTGCTGCCGCACCGCGAAGACGGCGGCCTCTAAAGCCTCCCGTGTGGGCGCCAACTCGAGTTCCGCCGCTAATGAACTAGCCGTGTCGACGGCGCTCGAAAGATACAAGCGATTCCTCTTAAGGGTTCGCTGTGCGTTTCTAAGTTCCAGAAGTATCGGTCTCCGTCGCGCCGCCTCCTCGGCAAGCGCCACGATGCGCGTTTGGAGCCTTTCTAACTCTACTTTGTGGTTGCGAATTATCACCTCAACCGCCTCGATCTGCTGCCGAAGATTTGGCGCGGTGCGGCGGAATTGCTCCAGTCGGCGTAGCAAGTCCACCGCGGTGCCTAGTTGACGCACCTTATCGATCGCCATCTCAGCGGCATGACTCGCCTGAGAAAAACTCGTCTCGGCTGCCTCCATATCTTGAAGAATCTGACTGTGACGCTCAACAGTCCACTCGCCCAGCGTGTGCAGAACCTCGCCAGCCAAGGTTTCCAAACGTGAAATAGGCACATGTACCGAGCTTGCCCATCGGGTTACGATGCTCTCCGCGCCGTCCGCTTGTTGAGCTAGAGTCTCGATCAGGGTCTCGTCGCCCGCTAGGCGGTGGACCACCAGAAGCTGACGGATGTCTTTGATTGTGGAACTCCTGCCATCGATTGAGATGTGGTCGAACAACTCGCTTACATCATCCCTTCCTAACCAGGTAGTAGAGTCTGCAACCCATTTGATTGTGCTATTGCTCCGCAGCCCCGAGACCGTAACGCTAAATGGGCCTAGGCCGCTACAGAAGCTCGCCCACGCCTGCGATTCCGGTCGATAAGGGGTGACTCCCGTGGTACAGACTTGAAGTAAACGAATGGCAAGCGTCTTGCCAATCCCGTTGAGCCCTTCGAGGATAGCAAGGCGAGCGCTGGGGAGGTACGGCAAGACTTTGAGCGGGCCTAGAGGTCGCGCTTCAATCTGAATCTGCATCACTCACCAAGTCGATCAGCGCCGATCGAATCGCGCTGTCGCGAGCACCTTGCAGGCCGTCAATCATGGTGGCGAGTTCGATGTCAGGATCGCGCTCCGATCTGTGTGCCCCACGAAGTATTTCGAAAACCCGAGCGGCGTTTCTAACACGCTGTAGGCGCTCGGTGGCGTCGCCACCCTCGGTCTTGTGATCTTTGGCATTCGTCATTTGCGATCCTCTCCAGTTACACGCGCCCTGGCTGCGGCGCGAATACACTTTGCTGCTAGTTGAGCGTTCCTTCTCGAGAGTTCAAAGCCGACGCCTTCTCTGCCAAGCTTCATTGCCGTCACGACCGTAACACCAGTCCCGCAGAAGGGGTCGAGGACTATTCCACCCCGCGGGCTGGAGCTCAAAATTCTTCGCTCGATAAGCTCCATCGGAAAGGTCGCTGTATGACCACTACCGCCATTCGAGGTTGGATGCTTTATGACATCCATGGCGTGTGCTTCACACTGTTCAAGGTCGTAATAGTAGCTTGGGCGCCCACTTCGGCGCCGCAAGACGAAGTGGAACCAGTGTTCATGGGAAAGGCGTAGGCGATCAGATTCTGGTCGAGGAAGTGGGTGCGGTTTGGCCCAGATTAGGTCGTTCCGGAGGATCCATCCAGCATCCTGCATCGCAATAGCAAAACGCGCCGGGATCAAGAGCAGCTGCTTGTCATGCAGATAACCTCCTGAGGGCGTGCGCCTTCGCTCCCGGCCATCTCTGATGCCCTGTCGCCCATTGTCGCGGATGCTGCTCCACCGTGCGAAGTAGGTGTCTCCCAAGTTGACCCAGAGATTTCCAGTCGGCTTGAGCACCCGGCGAGCCCGGCCGAAGAACTCCACTAGGTGGGCAATATACCAGTCAGGAAACGGCTCGAGCCCAAGGACGCCGCCTTGCTTCTTATACCAGTCCCAAGGGGGCACTCTTGAGCGGCTACATCCGAGCGCTTCCCATTGGGAGAGGATGTCATCATTGTGATCTAAGCCGTATGATCTCAGACCCCAGTAGGGCGGGGAAGTGAGCACAAGATCGATGGTAGCGGAGTCGACCTTCTTAATTAAATGGAATGAGTCACCTTGCCCCAGCCTGCCATTGCAGTTCGAGCCGGATGCCGGTTGTCGCCTCTGACTTGCCATTTCTGAAGGATTGTACGCGAAGTGCGGCCGCACTTCAAGCGCGTGGAAGACGACGTCTCCAGGTGCCCGCGAAAAGACGTTTCGCCGGCACGATTTTCCGCTTCACCTAAACAGCCCGAGTCGTGAGCCGCCCTGGCGCACTTCGATCTTGTAGTGCCGAAGTCGAAGCCGGCCGGAGAGGCGAGGTCTGGGGCGGTGGCGCTGGCGCGTCAGCGGCCGTAGATGGTGCCGAAGTGGCGGCCCTCCGTGGGGCCTTGCGGCCTTGTGAGGGCGTCAATCCACGGCTTCGGTCTGGGGGCCTGGCGGATGTACCGGCTGATAACGCGCTTCCGGGATGGGCTTCCCGGCGCCTCGCGTTCTTTCTCGGCGGGCCGCTCGCGAACCTCGCGGCGACCGTGCCGCCGTTCGCGGCGCTGAACGCGCTCGACCGGGGGGCCTCCCTCTACAACCTCGCCGTGGCTCCGTTCGGCCTGCTCGCCGAACCGGGCTCGATGTCGGGAGTGGTTGGCATCGTGATGGAAGGAGCGCGGCTCGCCGAAGGCGGGATGGCCTTGGAGCTCGCCATTTCCCTCAGCATCTCTCTGGCGGTGTTGAACCTCCTGCCGATCCCGGTGCTGGACGGCGGGCAGATCCTCCTCGCCTGCATGGAGCGGGTGTTTCCCCGGCTCGTCCGGCTGCGCGTCGCGGCGACGCTCGTGGGAGCGGCGATGGTCGCGGGCGTCACGCTCTACGCGAACGTCCAGGACGCGCTTCGCTATTGGGGTTAGTTAGCCGGTTGGACGGGCGCAACCGCTCAAAGGTTTTTCACTCGTTTTCCGTCTAGGCACCTAGAAGAACAAGTGGGTCTGCGCCTCGCCCTCGGCGGCGGCCGCAGCATACACCCACTTGTATACGACCTCTATGCCTGATACGGTCATCGCATGGATGGGGACGACGCTCGAGGACCTGCGGACGTTCCCAGTCCGTCGGCATCGCCCCGGCTCTACCTGGCGAAGAGCCGCAAGACGCGGCATGCCGATCTGGTGCTGGCGCGGCGGCGCCTGTGGCTGGCCCAGGCGCTTCATGCCAAACGGAAGGAGAGATGAGGTGACTGTCAGAACGAAGCGCTCCCGCGGCAATGTGTTCCGCGATCTCGGCTTCGGAGCGGAGGAGGCCGAGAACCTCAAGGTCCGGGCCGATCTGATGATCGCGCTCACGAAGCTGATCGACGAGCAGAAGTTGACGCAGGCCGCCGCCGCGAGGCTCTTTGGGGTGAGCCAGCCGAGGGTCAGCGATCTGACGCGCGGCAAGATCGACCGCTTCAGCGTCGACAGCTTGATCGCGATGGCGGGGCGGGCCGGAGCGCGGGTCTCTGTGGCGGTGACCCGACCAAAGCGGGTCGCCTGAGCAGGACCCGCGGCTCGTGACGTGATAATCGACCGCTACCGCGACCTCGCGCCCTTGCTGCTGCGGGTGTTCGTCGGCTTCGTGCTGATCTATGGGACGGCGGACAACGTGTTCAGCGCCGCGCGCATGCTGGAGTTCCGGGACTTCCTGGCCGCCAACGGGTTTCCGTACCCGCTGGCTTGCGCCTACCTTTCGGCGTACGGCCAGTTCGGCACGGGCATCCTCTTGCTGCTCGGGCTGTTCACCCGGCCGGCCGCGGCCGTGGTGGTGGTCAACTTCGTGGTGGCGCTGCTGATGGTGCACGTGGGGCAGCCGTTCAACGCCAACATCGCGCCTCTGGCGATGCTCGTCGGCGGGCTGTTCTTCCTCCTCTATGGCGCTCCGCGCTACTCGCTCGACGCGATGCTGGCGCGGCGGCGGCAGCCGCCGACGCTCACGGGGGAGTGAGGCCGGCGGCGCCGGGATCGAATCCGCTCAGCAGCTCGTGCAGCTCGCGAACGGGCACTTCTTGAGGCGCAGCACCCAGTCGCCGAGCTGGTCGGGCGTGGTGAAGGTATTGCCGGAGGCGCACCCGCCGTCGGTCTCGTCCTGGCCTTGGCTGGTCGGCGTGCGCGGGTTGTACCACCAGCGGTGGTAGAAGGAGGTGTTCGGCACGACCGACACGTTCAGGTTGCTCCCGGGGACGGCGAAGTAGACGACCATCTGGGTCTTCAGCGAGTCGGTGAGGACGTGGATACGGTCGGTGACGCCGCAGCTCTCGGCGCCAGTCATATCCCAGTAGAGCAGGGCACGGCCGCTCGCCGGCGTCGAGACCGGCGCGAAGTAGTCGATCACCCGCTGGATGTCGCTGTACTCGCTGGCCGCCGCCCACGCGCCGGTAAAGATCGGCGCCGGGGCCGTGCGGGTGTCGCCAGAGGTGCCGTAGCCGCCGCCGGTTGCCAAGCCCCAGATCTTGTTGCGGTGTCTGGTGGCCTGGTTGGTTTCGAAGTAGCCGTACTCGTCGTTGGTGACGGGCCAGCTCTTGTTGGCGCCGCCCTGGCAGGTGCCGCCCGGCTTGTTGCACATGGCGCCGTTGTAGCCGAGCTGGTCGCCGTTCGGATAGGCGCTCGACCCGCTCCACTGCAGCGAGACGCTGGACGGCCAGGTCTGGGCGAAGAAGCTGAAGCACTGGCCGTTGCGGGTGACGCCGTCGGCCTGCAGCTTGTGGTTGGGGTGGATGGTGAGCGGACGGACGTTCGCTCCCTGCGTCAACCAGGGATCGCCCAAATAGGTGCGCCCGGCCGTGTCGCTGCAGCCGCTGCGCACGCAGGCGCCGAGCGCGTTCCAGTGCGACGGGTTGGGGGTGGCGTGGGCGTTCTGCCACTCGTTGGCCAGCGACCAGACGACGTTCGGGAAGGCGGCGTAGCGGGCGACCGCGTAGCCGACGAAGCGCTTGTCCTCGTCGAGGGTGCCGACCTGTGCGTCGTTGGTGCCGGTGAAGTCTCGGAAGAGGATCAGCTCGGCGATCATCCCCTTGTCGTAGAGGTAGCGGATGACGGTGTCGAGCGCCTTCCAGTGGTTGTGGTCGAGCTGGCTGCGGTCGAACGGGCCGGTGCCGCCGCTGGTGCGCAGGTAGGGGCCCGAGGCGCCGGTGTAGTCGCTCCCCGTGCCGCTGCCGCGGCCGAGAGCGATCCAGGGCGCGATCAGCAGGCGGACCTTCGACATGCGGCGGGTCTTGGTGTTGTCGATCGACGCCCGCCAGTTGTAGAGCTCGGTGCAACTGATGCCCAGGGAGTTGTCGAGCTCGCAGCGGGCGTTGTTGACGAGCTGGTAGTAGGTCTGCCCCCAGATGAAGGCATGTTGGCCGTCGTCCCAGACGAAGCTGAGGGGTTTCGCGGCGTCGCGGCGGAGGAAGCCTCGGAGCGGCGTCACGGGGGTGCGGCACTCGGAGAGGTTCACCGGAGTCGGGGTCGTCAGGTTGAGACCGGACTCGCCGGAGCTGACGGTGTAGCTCCAGCTCCCGGCGACGGTGACGGCGAGGCGGAACTTGTAGCGCGCCCGCCAGCGGCCGGTGGCGACGTTGGGGTCGAACAGCTCGTAGACGAAGCCGCGGACCGACTTGGTGACGCCGCCCGGGCCGGTGAAGGTGGCGGTGGCGTCGGGGGTGACGTAGGCGTTGATCGGGCGGCTCGCGGTCTCGCGGGTCACCTCGCAGACCGACCAGAGCGGGAGCGTTTGGGCCTGCGCAGCCGGCGGTGCGAGGGCACCGAGGGCGGTCAAGGCGAGGGCTGAGGCGAGGACGTGACGCATGGAGACTCCTTTAGCAAAGCGGGTTTCGTGGAAGGGGATGATGCGGAACATCGAATCTTAAGCTAGACGAGGCTCTAGCGGAAGGGGTGGAGGGGGCGGAATGCGGTTCGCATACGATACGCCGGGGCTTTCTGGAGGTCTCCGGAAGGGATGACGCAGGACCAGGACCGCGCCAGCGCGCGCGACGTCGTCCTCGCGATCGGCGAGAACATGCGGCAGAGTCTCGAGCCGCTGGTCACCAAGACGGTGGCGCCGAGCCTGTATCAGGTCTACCTGCACGCCGACGACCACGACCACCTGCGCAGCCTCTTCGGCGAGCTCGAGTCCGAGGCCAAGCAGCTCCTCGACCGGGAGCTGGCGCGGATGAACCGCGAGGCGGTGCCGCCGGTGGCGCGGCTGCTCTCGACGGTGCGCGGCCGGCCGGCGCCGGAGCCGGCGGCGCGGGTGGTGAGCGCCGAGGGGCGCTGGACGGTGCGCTTCCAGGAGGACCCCAACGGCCGCCTGGCGCCCGGCGAGATCGAGGTGGTCTCGGAGTTCGCGCGGCGGGAGGCCCCCGGCTACGGCTCGGGCAACCCCACCCACCGCATCTCGACGACGCGCCGCCTCGGCGGCCGCATGAGCACCGAGCGGCAGGCGGTCGAGAGCGCCGACGCCTACGCGCGCATCAGCTACAAGGACGACGCCGGGGCGCAGACCTTCCTCGTCACCAAGGACGAGATCGTCATCGGCCGCGACGCGCCCGACGTCTGGGTCGACCTCCGGCTCGAGACCAAGCCGGACGTCTCGCGCGAGCACGCCCGCATCCGCCGGCTGCCGGAGAGCGGCGCCTTCCGCTTGAAGGACCTCTCGAAGCTCGGCACCTCGGTCAACGGCGCCACCGTGCCGCCGTCGCTCGAGATGGTCGACGGCGAGGTGCGCGACCGCGACCGCTGGGTGGACCTCCCGGAGCGCGCGCGCATCGGCCTGGCCGGCGTCCTCTTCCTCGACTTCGAGCGCATCGCCCCGCGGTGACCGACCTCTACACCGCCCGCCTCGTCTTCCTCGCCGCGCTCCTCGGCCTGGCCGCCGTCTTCGTCTGGCTGGCGGCCACCGACCGGGACTAGCGCGCCGTGGCCCGGCCCCCCTGGACCGCCGCCGCGCTGAGCGATCCCGGCCGCGACCGCGGCAACAACGAGGACCGCGTCCTCTGCGATCCCGAGCGCGGCATCTTCGCGGTGATCGACGGTGTCGGCGGCGAGTCGGCCGGCGAGGTGGCGGCCGAGACCGCGCTGGAGGTGCTCAAGGGGCGCCTCGCGCGCCGCACCACCGACCCCGGCCGGCGGGTGCGCGAGGCGATCGCCCTCGCCAACCGGCAGATCCTCGAGAAGGCGCAGGCCGAGCCGCGGCTGCGCGGCATGGCCTGCGTGCTCACCGTCGCGCTCGTCGAGGACGGCCGCGCCACCGTCGGTCACGTCGGCGACAGCCGCCTCTACCGCCTCCACCGCGGCGAGCTCAAGAAGCTCACCAGCGACCATTCGCCGGTCGGCGCGCGCGAGGAGCGCGGCGAGCTCACCGAGGCCGAGGCGATGAGCCACCCGCGGCGCAACGAGATCTTCCGCGACGTCGGCTCGACGCCGCACGAGCCGGACGACCCGGAGTTCGTCGAGGTGCTGGAGGCGCCGTTCGAGCGCGACGCGGCGCTGCTGCTGTGCAGCGACGGCCTCTCGGACATGGTGCCGGCGGCCGAGATCCAGGCGATCGTCGAGCAGCACGCCGGCGACCCGGCGGCGGCGGCGCGGGCGCTCGTCGCCGCCGCCAACGCCGCCGGCGGGCGGGACAACGTCTCGGTCGTCCTGGTGGAGGGGGAGGGGTTCGGCGCGCCGCGGCAGGGCGCGGCGCGCGGCAAGGAGCGACGGGGCGGGGCGCAGGCCGTGGCGGGGCCGCTGGAGAAGCTGCGGCGCGCCTTCGCCGGGCGCTCCCTGCCCTGGGTCTGGGGAGTCGCGGGGCTCCTCCTGGGCCTCGCGCTGGCCTGGGCGATCGGACAGCGCTTCGCCGGCGGCTGGTGGAGCCCCGGCGCGGGCGTGCTCCGCGTCGGGCTCGGCGAAGGCGAGTACCGCACGATCGCCGCGGCGCTGGCGGACGCGCGGCCGGGCGCGACCGTGGA
>DASUNQ010000212.1:0-5542 GCA_036277075.1 Thermoanaerobaculia bacterium | reverse complement strand
GGGACGACGTCGGCGCCCACCGCCGCCGCGGCATCCGCCAGCCGCCGCCGGTGGGCCGCCGGGTCCGGCCAGAGCCGGTCGAGGGGGAGCGGCGCGCCGGCGAGGTGGAGCTTGAGCACCGCCTCGAGCGCCGCGACGCCGCCGCGGTCGGGGCGGAGCGCGCGGTAGAGCGGGTGCTGGCGGCAGCGCTCCACGAGCTCCGTCCGGCCGACGAGGAGCCCGGCCTGCGGCCCGCCCAGCAGCTTGTCGCCGCTGCCGCAGGCGAGGTCGCAGCCCGCCGCAACCAGCTCTGAGAGGCTGAGGTGGCCCGACAACTGCGGGGAAGGGTGCGGCCGCAGGAGCCCGCTCCCCTCGTCGACGAGGACGGGCAGGGCGCGCCGGCGGCCCAGCTCGACCAGCTCCTCCGGCGCCACCGAGGCCGTGAAGCCGACCACCCGGAAGTTGCTGGGGAAGACCTTGAGGAGGAGCGCGGTGTCGGGGCCGATCGCCCGCTCGTAGTCGCCGAGGCGGGTGCGGTTGGTCGAGCCCACCTCGACGAGCCGGGCGCCGGCGGCCGCGAGGATCTCGGGGATGCGGAACGAGCCGCCGATCTCGACCAGCTCGCCGCGCGAGACGACCACTTCGCGCCCGCGGGCGAGCGCCGCCAGCGCCAGCACCAGCGCCGCGGCGTTGTTGTTGACGACCAGGGCGGCCTCGGCGCCGGTGCCCGCCACGAGCAGGCGCTCGAGGCGGCGGTTGCGGTGGCCGCGCCGCCCCTCTTCGAGGTCGTACTCGAGGTCGCAGGCGGCGTCGAGGAGCGGCGGCAGAGCCCGCGCCACCGCGCGAGGGAGGGGCGCGCGGCCGAGGTTGGTGTGGAGGAAGATGCCGGTGGCGTTGAGCACCCGCCGCAGGCCGCCGCCGAGCTCCTCCTCGAGGCGCTCGGCGAGCCGCTCGGGCAGGGAGGCGACGGTGGCCGCCGCCTCCTCGCGCGACAGCGCCGGCTCCGCCAGACGCGCGCGCGCCGCCTCCACCTCGCGCCGCGCCTGGGCGCTCACCTGATCCCGTCCGTATAATGGGACGAGGCTCGCGATCCTCGGGTCGCCCAGGAGCCGATCGACCGACGGAATCAGGCGACGCGAATCGGGGGCGGCCATCTCCAGACCGGATTCTAGCCCGCAGGCCAAGGCGACGGCCGGCCGCGCCGCCGCGCCGCCGCAACCGCCGCCGCCGGCGCAGGTGCTCGACCTCCTGGCCGCGGAGATCGGCCAGCTCAAGGTCGAGTTCGAGCGCTTCTTCAACGGCGCCGCCCACCTCCCCCCCGAGGAGCTGCGCGAGCGCATCCAGGCGCGGCTGCGCGGCCTGCGCAACACCACCTTCCGCGCCGCCGCCGACAACTTCCGCTTCGCCGACCTCGAGTCGCGCTTCAACAGTTGGAACGAGCTGTTCAACCGCCGCCTGCGCGACCTCGAGGAGGGGCGGCGGCCTCCGCGCCCGGCGCCGTCCGAGCCGGAGCCGGGACATTACGACCCCGAGCGCGGCGTCCTCGTCCGCGAGCGGATCGAGCCCGCCGCCGCCGAGGCGCTCTACGCCGGTCTCGCGGCCGGCCCCGACGGCGGACCGCGCTTCGACCTGGTGACGTTCGCGGGCTACCTGGCGCGGCAGGCGGCGGCGATTCGCGACAAGACCGGCTGCGACGCGGTGCAGTTCCGGGTGGCGGTCGAGGACGGCAAGCGGCGGCTCAAGGCGCGGCCGATCACCGAGTGAGGAGGCACCCCGTGCGACGATGGATCCCCTGGGCGCTCGCCCTGCCGCTGCTCGCCTTCGCGGCCTGGGCGGCCGTCCCCCCCAACCTCTCCAAGGCCCTCGAGGTGCAGCAGCGCCTGGTCCAGCAGCGGCCGCAGGACCCGGCGGTCTTCAACGACCTCGGCAACCTCCTCCAGATGGCCGCCCGCCCCGAGGAGGCCGAGGAGGCCTACCGCCGCGCCCTCGAGCTCGACCCCGAGCGGGTCTCCGCCCGCTTCAACCTCGGCCTCCTCCTGCAGCAGCGCGGCGCGCTGCGCAAGGCGCTGCGCCAGTACCGCACCGTCCTCGAGCTCCAGCCGCGCCACGCCTGGGCCCACTTCCAGGTCGGCGCGGTGCTCGAGGCCGAGGGGAGCGAGGCGCGCGCCATCGAGTCCTACGCCCAGGCCTTCCGGCTCGATCCGCAGCTCGCCTTCCCCGAGGTCAACCCGCAGGTCATCGAGAGCGAGCTGGTGACCGAGGCGATGCTCCAGGCCTACAGCGAAGGGGAGGAGCCCGGGACCTTCCCGCCGCCGGTCTACGAGCAGCCCAACCGCATCGCCGAGCTGCTCGTGCCCCCGGTCGCCGCGCCCGACGAGTCGGCCACCGAGCGCGACGAGACCGCCGGCGCGGCGGCGGCGCCCGCGGGCCAGGCGCGGTCGATCCCCGGCGCGGTCGCCCCGCCCGCCGGCGCGGCCGGCTCGCGCGTGCTCCAGCCCGGCGACCTCCAGACCGGCGGCGGGGTCAACCAGATCGGCGGCGGAACGCGCACCGGCGGCCGCGGCATCGCCGCGCCCCAGGGCTACGTGCCCCCGGCGCAGCCCGACTGGAACGCCGGCGACCCGGAAGGCCGTGGCCCCGCCGAGCAGCCCATCCCGCCGCCGTCGACGACCGTGATCATCCGTAACGGCATCCAGAGCACCGGCCGGCTCGAGTTCCAGCTCACGCCGCGGAGGAGCCGCTCCGTCCGCGCCGGGTGAGCCGACCTAGACGTTGAACCGGAAGTGCACGACGTCCCCGTCCTGGACGACGTGCTCCTTCCCCTCGAGCCGGAGCGCCCCCCGCTCGCGGCACGCCGCCAGCGTCTTCAGCCGCAGCAGCTCGTCCCAGCGCACCACCTCCGCCCGGATGAACCCGCGCTCGATGTCCGAGTGGATCGTCCCCGCCGCCTCGCGCGCCCGCGTCCCCCGCCGCACCGTCCACGCCCGCACCTCGTCCTCCCCCACCGTGAAGAACGAGATCAGCCCCAGCAGCTCCTGACTGGCGCGCGCCACCCGGTCCAAGCTCGGCTCGGCGAGCCCCAGCGCGGTGAGGAACTCCGCCTGCTCCTCCGGCGCCAGCCGCCCGATCTCCTCCTCGATCGGCGCCGAGACGGCCACCGCCAGGACCGCCGCCCCGAGCCGCAGCTCCCGCTCCGCGTGCTCCGCGACCCGCGCCTCGTCCACGTTCAGCACCACCAGCATCGGCTTGGCCGAGAGGAGCTGAAACCCCCGCAGCCGCCGCTCGTCGTCCGGCTCCAGCACCGCCTCGCGCAGCGGCCGCTCGGCCTCCAGCCGCGGCAGCACGATCTCCAGGAGCAGCGCCCGCTCGCGCTTCTCCTCGTCCGAGAGCCCGCGCTTGACCGCCTTCTCCAGTCGCTCCAGCCGCCGCTCGACGAGGTCGTGGTCCGCCAGGATCAGCTCCAGGTCGAGCGTCGCGATGTCGCGCGCCGGATCGACGCCCCCCTCGGCGTGGACGATCTCCGGGTCCGCGAAGTCGCGCACCACGTGCACCAGCGCGTCCATCCCCTTGAGCTTGGCGAGGTCCAGGCTCTCCTTCCCCTCGCCGCGCTGGATGCCCGGGATGTCCACGTACTGCACCGTGGCCGGCTGATAGCGGCGCGGCTTGAAGAGGTCGCGGAGCTGCTCCAGCCGCCGGTCCGGCACCGCCGCCACCCCCATGTTCGTCGCCGCCGAGGAGGCGAACTTCCCCGTTTCCTGGCGCGAGGCCGTGAGGGTGTTGAAGAGGGTCGTCTTGCCGACCTTGGGGAGGCCGAGGATGCCGAGCTGCATGGGGCGTTCAGCGGCGGCGGGAGCCGTCCGCTGCAACACGAGAGCTGGGCGTTCGCCCCGGATCAAGCACGGCAGCCACCGCCGCGGGATTCTCCGCCGCTACCTTGAGCAGCGCTCGCGCCGGCCCCTCCGGCTGCCGCCGCCCCTGCTCCCAATTCTGCAGCGTCGAGACGCTGACGCCGATCATCAATGCGAACTCGGATTGCGACTTGTTCAGTTTCTCCCGGATGGCCTTGACGTCGCCGGCGCGTACCTCGAACCTGCGCGCCGGCTCCATCTCACCGCGCTTGATGCCACCAGCCTGGCGCACGCTCGTGACGAGCAAGTCGAACTCGGAGCTTTTCACTTCAGTTCCTCCTGGACGATTCGTCTCAATAACCGGAGCTGACTGGCGGTGAGGTCCTCTTGCCGGCTCTTCGGATACAGGAAGAGCAAGTAGACGGCACCCTCTGTGGGATCCCAGTAGTAGATGATCCGAAGTCCACCGCTCTTCCCCTTGCCACGTAGTCTCCAGCGAAGCTTGCGGAGTCCTCCACCACCTGGAATCAGGTGGCCCTGCTCAGGCCGAAGCGCGAGCGCGAGCTGGAGACCGCGGTACTCGTCATCTGAAAGAAGCTCGTAAAGGTGGTCCGAGAAGACGGGCGTCTCGATGAACCACACGGCTAACTATACGCCAGTGACGGACAGACAGGCTGGCATCTAGGCGGTGTCGGTGGGGCTGCGGACGCTGGGCCGGGAGCGACGTGCCGACTTGATGCTGTCGGGCCGCCGATCAAGCCCCCCGGGCGGGAAGCCCAGCCTTCGACGAGCGCGGAAGGCTCGTGGCCGCGATCAGGTTCAGCTCGATCCCGTGCTCCAGGAATGCCTTCAAGCCGGCGAGCAGGAAGCTGAAGCCGCCGGTCGAATCGAGCGCCTTCGCCACGACCTTCTCCGCGTCGCCGCCGAAGCCCCAGTTCTCGACGACGACGAACGTCCGGTCCTCGCCTCGGAGCTCGAACGTCCACTCGACCGCGGTCGGGTTGTCCGGGCCGCCCCATTCGACGAGGATTCGCTCGTTCTCCTCGACCGCCTTCACGTCGACCTCGGCGGCGACGCCGTACATCTCCCAGTCCCATCGGACCCGCTTGCCGGCTTCCAGCCGGCCGCTCCCCTTGGAGAACCAGAAGCGGGAGGTGATGGCGCGATCGACCAGCGCCTCGAACACCTGCCCGACCGGCGTGCGGATGAGCATCTGCGCCTTGGCGACCGGCAGGGAGCCTTCCGGCCTCGGGGAGCTTTCTCTCTCGACTGCGCGTTACCGCAGCTCCAACCCGCTCACCAGGAGCGTCGGCGCGCCGAGCATGCCGTCGCCGGGGAAGAAGGTGAGGTCGCGCGCGGCAGCGCGGATGCCCTGGAGGAGCGCGGCGATGTTGCCGGAAATGCGGGCGCCGGCGAGCGGGGCGGCGGCGCGGCCGCCGGAGACCGCGAAGCCGCAGACCGACAGGGTGAACCGCGCGGCGGACCAGTCGATCTGCGGCGCGCCCGTCGTGTCGATCAAGTAGGCGCCGCGGTCGATGCCGCCGAGGAGGGCGGCGACCGAGTGCTTCGGGTCCGGCTGGAAGTAGAGATGGGTGGGGCCGGCGAGGGGGAGGTCGCGCCAGCTCGGCCGGCGGCTGCAGCCGGCGCGCACCTCGCCGCCGCGCGCCTGCCGCCAGGCGAGGAGCGGCGTGCGGAAGAGACCGCCCTCGACGAGC
>DASUNQ010000211.1:0-8493 GCA_036277075.1 Thermoanaerobaculia bacterium | reverse complement strand
CGCTGACCAAGCTGGTGCCGCTCGTGGCTGTGCCGCTCTGGGGGCGCGGCTGCCCCCCGGGCGCGCCGCGGCTCCGCTTCTGGGTGACGGCGCTGGGCCTCGTCCTCCTCGCCGGCGCGCCGGTGGCGGCGGCGACCGGCGGGGTGCCGCCCGGGCTCCTGACCTACGGCGTGACCTGGGAGTTCAACGGCCCCCTCTTCGAGCCGCTCTGGCGGCTCCTCGAACGGGCCGACGCGGCGGCGCACGCCAAGGCGCTCCTCGCCTGGATCGAGAGGCAGAGCGGACGCCACTATCTCTTCCAGCGGCTCTACCCTTACGTCTACCCGCAGGTCCTCGCCAAGGCGGCGCTGGGGCTCGGGCTCCTCGCCGCCGTCGCCGCCTCCTGGCGCGAGCGCGACCTCGTCGCCGGCACCGGCAAGCTCTTCGGCCGCGCCCTCCTGCTCTCGGCGACCGTCCACCCCTGGTACCTGCTCTGGGTGCTGCCGTGGGCCGCGCTGGCGCGCCACCCGGCGTGGCTCGCGCTCGGGGCGCTGCTGCCGCTCTCCTACCTCGCGCCGCACGCCGGCGTGCCGCTCTTCCCCTGGCTCTGGCTGGCGATCTGGGGGCCTTTCTTCGCGCTGCTCGCGCTCGGCGCGCGCTGGCAGACGGCGCGCGCGCCGAACGCGCCAGCGGAATGATCGCGCGCCTCACCGTCTCGTACCGCGGCGCCGCCTACGCCGGCTGGCAGCGGCAGGAGAACGCGCTCGCCGTGCAGCAGGTGCTCGAAGAGGCGCTGGGCGGACTGCTGGCCCTGCCGGCGCCGCCGCGCGTCACCGGCGCCTCGCGCACCGACGCCGGGGTGCACGCCCGCGGCCAGGTCGCGCACCTCGAGCTGCCGCGCCCTTTCCCGCTCGCCGGCCTGGTGCACGGCGCCAACGCGCGGCTGCCGGAGGACGTCCGCGTGCTGGCGGCGCACGAGGCGCCGCCCGGCTTCCACGCGCGCAAGCACGCGGTCGCCAAGGAGTATCGCTACCGGCTGTCGCGCGCGGCCGTCGTCTCGCCGCTCGACGCCCTCTACGTCGTGGCCGCCGATCCGCGGATCGACGGCGAGCGCATGGCGGCCGCGGCGCGCGCCCTCCCCGGCCGCCATGACTTCTCGGCCTTCGCCGCGGCCGGCGGCGGCCACCGCGATCCGCACCGCCGGGTGCTCGCGGCGGGATGGAGCGAGGCGGGCGATGAGCTGGTCTTCACGATCGTCGGCGACGGCTTCCTGCGCGGCATGGTGCGGGCGCTCGTCGGCACCCTCCTCGAGGTCGGCCTCGGCCGCCGGTCCCCGGAAGATTTCTCCGCCCTCCTCGCGGGCGCGCCGCGCGGCGCCGCCGGGCCGACCGCGCCGGCGCACGGCCTGGTCCTCGAGCGCGTCAGCTACCCGCCGGAATGGCAAGGGGCGCCGGGGCCCCTGTGATACCGTAAAAGACGCCCTCCGTATGGCCGACCTCTCGAAGCTCGCCGAGCCGGGCACTCCCGAAGAGCTGCTGGTCCGGCGCCTCGACCTCGCGCGTCTGCCGCGGCACGTCGCCATCATCATGGACGGCAACGGCCGCTGGGCGCGGGCGCGCAACCAGCCCCGCGTCGAAGGGCACCGCGCCGGCGTCGAGTCGGTGCGCGACACGGTCGAGGCCGCCGCCCGGCTCGGGCTCGGCGTCCTCACCCTCTACGCCTTCTCGGTCGAGAACCAGAAGCGGCCGCGCTTCGAGGTCTGGACCCTGATGAACCTGCTCAAGGAGTACGTCCGCAAGGAGACCGACACCCTCGTCGAGAACGACGTCCGCTTCCACGTCCTGGGGCGCTGGCGGGAGCTCGATCCGTCGGTCGTCCGCGAGCTCGACCGCGCCCTCGACGCCACCCGCGACTGCCGGGGGATGCACTTCAACATCGCCCTCAACTACTCCGGCCGTTGCGAGATCGTCGACGCCTGCCGCAACATCGTCGCCGACTGGGCCGCCGGCAAGCACGCGGACATCGACGAGGAGACGCTCGACCGCTACCTCTACACCTCCGGCCAGCCCGACCCCGACCTCCTGATCCGCACCTCCGGCGAGCTGCGGGTCTCGAACTTCCTGCTCTGGCAGATCGCCTACACCGAGATCTGGGTCACCCGCACGCTCTGGCCGGACTTCCGCCGCCGCGACCTCTTCGAGGCCGTCCTCGACTTCCAGCGCCGCGACCGCCGCTACGGCGGCGTGCGGCCGGAGGAGGATCTCTTCGCCCCCGGCGCCGGGCGCCGCTCGGGGTAGGCGGGCCCGTGCAGCGCCTGGTCACCGCCGCGGTGGGCGTGCCCCTGACGCTGGCCGCGGTGTTCTTCCTTTCGGGCTTCTGGTTCTTCGCCATCATGGCCCTGCTGCTCGAGGCCGCGGTCGCCGAGTACGTGGCGATCGTCCGCCCGCGCGCGCCGCACGCGCCGCTGCGGGCGCTGCTCTTCCTCGTGCCGCTCGCCGCCGCCGGGCTCGCCGCGGCCTTCTCCGGGCTCGAGGACCCGGGGCCCCTCGGGCAGCCGCCGGTGCAGCTCCTCCTCGGCGGGCTGCTGCTCTCGGTCGGCGTCGGGAGCCTCCTCCTGCTCTCGCGCACGCCGCTCGAGGAGACGGTCTTCTCGATCGGCGTCATCGGCTTCGGCGTCCCCTACTTCGCGCTGCCCATCGCCAGCCTCCACCGCCTGCAGCAGCTCGACCCCTGGCTGCTCTTCCTCCTCCTCGCCGTCGTCTGGCTGGGGGACACCGCCGCCTTCTACGTCGGTTCGCGCTTCGGGCGCCACAAGATGGCCCCGGTGGTCTCGCCCAAGAAGACCTGGGAGGGAGCGGCGGCGGGCCTTGCCTTCGCCGTCGCCGTGGGCGCGGTGTGGAGCGTCGCGCGCCACGGCAGCCTGCGCCCGGCCATCATGGCGCTGGCCGCGGCGACCGGCGTCGCGGCGCAGGTCGGCGACCTCGTCGAGTCGATGATCAAGCGCGGCGCCGGGGTCAAGGACTCGGGGCGCCTGCTGCCCGGGCACGGCGGCGTGCTCGACCGCATGGACGCCCTGCTCTTCGCGGCGCCGGTGCTGCTGCTCTGCGCCTGGCTGCTGGGGCTCGACGGCGTTCCCTCGTGAGCGGGAATGCGCCTCCGGGGAGCTCCGGTTGGGGAATAAAGTCATGATCGACACCATCGTCACCCTCGCCGCCTTCGCTTTCGCGCTCGGCGTCATCATCTTTGTCCACGAGGCCGGGCACCTGCTCGTCGCCAAGGCCTTCGGGGTGCGGGTGCTCACCTTCTCGCTCGGCTTTGGCAAGCGCCTTTTCGGCGTGCGCCGCGGCGAGACCGATTACCGCGTGTCGTTGATCCCGCTCGGCGGCTACGTCAAGCTCGGCGGCGAGATCCCCGACGAGGCGAGCGGCGATCCGCGCGAGTTCCTGAGCAAGCCGCGCTGGCAGCGGGTGCTGGTCTACCTCGCCGGTCCGGCGATGAACGTCCTGCTCGCCATCTTCCTTTTCGCCGGCCTCTTCATGGTCGGCATCGAGGTGCCGCACCTGCCGGACGTGCCGCCGGTCGTCGGCGTGGTGCAGGAGGGTTCCTCGGGCGCTCGCGCCGGCCTGCAGCGCGGCGACCGCATTCTGGCGGTCAACGGCAACCGCGCCGAGAGCTGGCTCGACGTGGCGAGCGAGCTCGCCTACTCGCCGGACCGCCCGGTGCGGCTGCGCGTCGAGCGCGGCCAGCGGACCTTCACCGCCGTGGTCACGCCCAAGGGGGACCCGCGCGAGGGGATCGGCGCCGACTTCGCCGGTCTCTACCCGATCGTGCGGCCGGAGATCACCGCCATCGACCCCGGCAGCCCGGCCGAGAAGGCGCGGCTCCAGGTCGGCGACGAGCTGCTCGGCGTCGACGGCGTGCCGGTGGCCAACAGCGAGCAGTTCGTGGCCTACATCCAGAAGAGCCCCGGCCGCCGCCTGCTCCTCGAGGTCTCCCGCGAGGGGCGGCGGCTGGTCGTCCCGGTCGTGCCGCGGGCCGACGGCAAGATCGGCAAGCTCGGGGTCTATCTCGGCTACTTCCAGCGCTACGGGCCGCTGCGCGCCTTCGGCGAGAGCATCGAGTACAACCTCCAGCTCACCCGCGAAACCTTCCGCGTGCTGGGCAAGATCGTGCGCCGGGAGCTGTCGGCCAAGGGGGCGCTCTCCGGGCCGATCGAGATCGCTGCGCGCACCGGCGAGGCCGCCCGCCGCGGCTTCCGCGAGCTGATCCACCTGATGGGCTTCATCAGCCTCAGCATCGCGATCCTCAACCTCATGCCGATCCCGATCCTCGACGGCGGCCAGATCGCCGTGCTGCTCGTCGAGTCGGCGATGCGGCGCGACCTCTCGCTGCGCATCAAGGAGGCGATCGCGCAGGTCGGCTTCGTGCTCATCCTGATCCTCATGGTCACGGTGCTCTACTTCGACATCGTCAAGCGGCTGCCGGGACTGTTCTGACGGAGGCGCGATGGCCCTAGCGATCGGCGACGAGGCCCCCAACTTCGACCTCAGCTCGACCGAAGGGGTGCTGCTGATGTTGCGCGACGAGGTGATTCGCACCGCGCAGCTCCTCTACCTGTTCGCCGACGCCGGCAGCGACCGAGTGCAGGGCGACCTCGAGGCGCTGAACCGGAGCCTCGACGCCCTCGCCGAGCTCCGCTGCCGCGTCCTCGCCGTCTCACCGACGCCGCTCAAGGAGCTCGCGACCCTCCAGGTCGAGCGGCAGCTCCTCTTCCCGCTCCTCCACGACGACCGCAACTTCTCCGCCGCCTACGGCGTCGCCGCCGAAGAGGGCAAGCCGGCGGCCCCGGCCCTCTTCCTCGTCAGCCGCACGCAGCGCCTCCTCTGGCTCGCCAACCCCGTCGGGAACGCCGAGGAGGCGATCAGCCAGGTGCTCAAGCTCCTCAAGAGCCAGCCCTCCCCGACCGCGAGCTACCCGAAGAGCGTCATCAACCGGCTGGTCGATCGCTGGGTCAACTGAGAGCCCGGCGCGAAGGCTTTCGCGCCTAGCCCGCCAGCAGCGCGCGCAGCTTCTCGAGGTCGCGCCGGTGGCCTTCGAGGCCGAGGCCGGGCTCGGTCTCGAGGACCATGGGGATGGCGCGCAGACGGCGGTCGTGCAGGAAGCGGGCGAAGGGCTCGACGCCGATCCGGCCTTCCCCGATGTGGGCGTGGCGGTCGATCCGCGAGGCGAAGGGTCGCACCGAGTCGTTGAGATGGAAGCCCCCGACGTGGGCGAGCCCCAGCACCTCGACGACCTCACCCACGAACTCTCCGTAGCCCTCTTCCTCGTGGACGGCATAGCCGGCGGCGAAGGCATGGCAGGTGTCGAGGCAGAACCCAACCCGCTCGGGGTACGCCGTCGCGGCGCGGATCGCCGCCAGCTCGTCGAGCTTGCAGCCCAGGCAGCTCCCCTGGCCGGCGGTGTTCTCGAGCAGGACCCGGGTCGCGAGGCCGGGCCGCTCGGCGAGGAGCGGTCCGAGCACCGCGTCGAGCGAGGCGGCGACCCGCGCGATCCCCGCCGCGGCGCCGCCGCCCAGATGCGCGCCGGGGTGGACCACCAGCCCTTCGATCCCCAGCCGGGCGCAGCGCCGGAGCTCGTCGGCGAGCGCCGCGCGCGAGCGCTCGAGCACGACCGGGTCCGCCGCCGCGAGGTTGATCAGGTAGCTGGCATGCGCCAGCACCGGGCCGACGCGGCTCGCCGCGTGCGCGGCGCGGAAGGCGGCGGCCTCCTCGTCGGTCAGCTCCCGCCCGCGCCACCGGCTGGCGTTCTTGACGAAGATCTGCGCCGCGTCGCAGCCGAGCGCGGCGCCGTGCGCGAAGGCCTTGACGAGACCGCCCGCGACCGACAGGTGCGCGCCGAGCGGCGGGTGCTTCCGGGCGCGGCGCGGCGGCATGGGGCGGATTGTAGCGACCGCCCCGCCGCGGTCGGGCTGCTACACTCCGGCGGTGCTCCGGAGGCTCCTGCGCGCCGTCGCCCTGCTGGCCTATGCGGCGGTCGTCGGCGCCGTCTTCATCCTCGCCGCCTACATCTCCTTCAGCCTGTGGGTGCGCAGCGGCGCGACCACCGTGCCCGCGCTGCGCGGCATGACGCGCGCGGACGCGGCGCGCACGCTGGCCGACCGCGGGCTCCGCCTGCGCGCCGGTGAAGCCGGCGGCCGCTACGACGACGAGGTGCCGGTGGGCCACGTCCTGGCGCAGAGCCCCTTCGCCCGCACCCCGGTCAAGCGCGGCAGCGGCGTCGAGGTCACCTACTCCCTCGGGCCGCAGCGGATCGAGGTGCCGGCGCTCGCCGGCAGGGCGGTGCCGGCGGCGCAGGTGACGCTCAGCGGCGTCGGTCTCGCCGTGGGGCGGCTGGTCGCGGCCTTCGAGCGCCGCCGCGACCCGGGCACGATCGTGGCGCAGCACCCGCCGCCGGGCGTCACCGCGCGGCCGCAGAGCCGGGTCGACCTCCTGCTCGCCCTCCCCACTCCGGGCGCGCAGTTCCTCATGCCGGACCTCGTCTACCGCCGCTACGAGGAGGTCGGCCCCTTCTTCGACCGCCACGGTTTCCGCCTGGGGAGCGTCCGCTACGAGCGCTACGAGGGGGTGCCCGCCGGGACGGTCCTGCGCCAGTTCCCGCTCCCCGGCCACCCGGTGACGCGGCGCGACGCGGTCTCGCTGACGATCGCGACCGCCGCCGTGCCCGACGATCGCGGCGGCGTCTTCGGGCCGCCGGCCGACGAGCCGCCGCCGGCCGGCACCACCCCCGTCCCCGAAGGGGCGCCGTAGGCGCCGATGCGGCTCGCCCCGTCGATCCTCGCCGCCGACCTGGCGGACCTAGCCGGTGCGTTGCGCCTCTGCGAGGAGGGTGGTGCGGACCTCGTCCACGTCGACGTCATGGACGGCCGCTTCGTGCCCAACCTGACCTTCGGCATCCCGGTCGTCCAGGCGCTCGCCCGCCGCACCCGGCTGCCGCTCGACGTCCACCTCATGGTCGAGGAGCCGGAGCGGCTGCTCGACGCCTACCTCGCGGCCGGGGCGGCGCGGGTGGCGGTGCACTGGGAGGCCACGGTCCACCTCGACCGCCAGCTCCAGCGCATCCGCGACCGCGGCGCCCGCGCCGGCGTGGCGCTCAACCCGGCCACGCCGGTCGAGCTCCTGGCGGACGTCCTGCCGGCGCTCGACTTCGTCCTCCTGATGTCGGTCAACCCCGGCTTCGCCGGCCAGGCCTTCCTCCCCTACGCGCTCGACAAGGCGCGGCGGCTCGCCGCCCTCGCCCGCGCCCGCTCGGCGCGGGTCGAGATCGCGATGGACGGAGGGCTCGACCGGGGTAACATCCGGCAGGCGGCCGGGGCCGGTGTCGAGGTGGCGGTGGTCGGCTCGGGCATCTTTGCGGCCGCGGATCCGTTGCAAGCCATGGCCGAGCTGCGGCAGAGCGCCCGGTCGGAGACCGTATGAGACGAACCTGGAAATGCCCGCCGGCGGCGCTCCTCGCGCTCGCCCTGCCGGCTCTCGCGGCGACGGCCGGCTGCAAGAGCGCCCCGGCCAACGACCCCGTCCTGAAGCTCTCGGCCGAGGAGTCCCTCGCCGCGGGCAAGGAGCTCCTGGCACGGGAAAAGCACGCTCGCGCACGGCCCTACTTCGAGCACGCCTTCGAGGCCGAGCCCAACTCGGTGACCGGCCGCACCGCCCTGCTGCTGGTGGCCGACACCTACTACCTCGAGGGGAACACCTCGAACTTCGTCCAGGCCGAGGCCAAGTACCGCGACTACCTGAACCGCTTCCCGACCAGCGAGCAGGCCGCCTACGTCCAGTTCCAGATCGCCAACAGCCTGGCCAAGCGGATGGAGAAGCCCGATCGCGACCAGTCGACGACGCGCAAGGCGGTCGAGGCCTACCAGGACCTCCTCCGCCTCTACCCGACGAGCGAGTACGCGGCCCAGGCGCGGGAGCAGATGGAGGTGGTGCGCGCCAACCTCGCCGAGCACGAGTTCGTCGTCGGGCGCTTCTACCTGCGCTACGGCCGCCCGGTAGGGGCGGTCGAGCGCTTCCGCTTCCTGCTCGACACCTACCCCGAGTATCCGGAGCGGGACAAGGTGATGTACCACCTCGGTCTCGCCTATCGCGAGAGCGACCAGCAAAATGCCTCGCGCGAGACGTTCGAACGGCTCAAGAACGAGTTCCCGGACAGCCCCTACAACGACCGCGTGCCCGAAGCGACGCAGAAGGCGAGCCGATGAAGCGCTCCGCGTGGACCCCGGCCCTCATCCTCGTCACGGCCCTCGCCGGCGGCTGCGCCAGCTTCCCGGCCGGCCAGGACGACACCACCGCCGACGAGATCCGCCAGCTCAAGGCGCGGGTGCTCGAGCTGCAGCGCAAGGCGGCGGTGTCGGAGGTCGAGCTGGCGCGCCTGCGCCAGCAGGTGTCGGACCTCGAGACGCAGGTCGGCGGCCGCCGCGGCGAGCCGCTGGTGCGGCGGCCGGCGGGCGCCGCGGCC
>DASUNQ010000210.1:0-3567 GCA_036277075.1 Thermoanaerobaculia bacterium | reverse complement strand
AGGCGGCGCACGGCGGCGGCGCGCGCGGGGGGGCGGAGAGCGGCGAGCGCGCCGTGGAGGGGCTGGTCACGCTGCCGGAGGCGCCGCGGCGGACCTCGGAGCGCTACCCGGTCGCCACCGGGCCAGTGGCGGAGGCGGCGCAGCGAGGGCTGGGGAACCTCCTGGCGGTGGCCGGGCTGGAGCTGTCGTCGCACATCCACCAGGGGGAAGGGCGCCTGGAGATCGAGCTCGTCGGCGACGACTCCGAGCTTTGCGGCGGCGAGGAGGGGGAGCTGCTCCGCGCCATCGAGCACCTGCTGCCGCGGGTGGTCCGCACGCTTGCCGGAGAAGCGATCCCCTGCCGGGTCGACTGCGACAACTTCCACGAGATCCGTGAGGAGCGGCTGCGGAGCCTGGCGCAGCGGGAGGCGGACGAAGTCCGCCGCCGCGGCCGCCCCCGGACGCTCGAGCCGATGAACCCGGCCGACCGCCGCATCGTCCACGTCACCCTCGCCGACGACCCGGCCGTGGAGACAGAGAGCGAAGGCGACGGGTACTTCAAGCGGGTCACGATCCGACCCGCTTAGCACCAAAAGATTACCTTTCCAGCCGCGGGAATACACCCCGCAGGTGCTGAGGACAAACCCTTAGCACAAGAAATACACATCTCATGCCTAGAAATACACTCCTCGGACGCTCATCCGATCCTCTGAAGGGCGGAGGATGTCACTGGAAGCCCTGAGGCGATCCCGCCAGCGTCTCGTTGGGGTATTGTTGGTCTTCATTGGCGTACTCCTGGATCGGCGTGGGTCTCCTCATGCCTCTGACTACACCTAGAAGACTATGATCTGTGTATTCGAGCTTCTGGGGCGATGTTTCACGTGGAACATTCGTTGTTTCGCCGCGCGGGGCGGATAGTGCCGGTCCAGAGGCCCGCGAGAGGCGCGCCCGCTGCGCGGGTTCCAGATCAGGAGAGGTGGTGGAGGCAGAGTCGGGTCGGCTCCGTTCGCGTACGGCGGTGGTAGCCGCACCCGAACGCGCCGCTTCGCGAGCCTCTGGCCCGGCAAACCACGCGGCGCCACGGTCCGAAGCTCTGAAGTGACGTCGCCCCCGCCCGGCCCCTCGCTGAGCTCGGTGAAGAGCTTTTCAGCGACTCCACCGACGGGTGCTTAGGGCCGGGAGGTCCCCGGAGCGTCGGGCGCTCCGACCGCTCCCCTGTGCAGTCCACCGTGCGAGGCGCGGGAGCCTATGCCGTGTCTGCCACCACCGCCCCCCTGAACCAGCACGCGAAGCGCGGTCACAAAGGAGCGCCCGGCGCGGAGGGGAGCCTCCCGGCCCCCACACCGGACCGACGAGCCTTGCGCGACGGTTTAGTGAGCTGGTCGCGCGGTCCATCGAGGTTACGATGAGTTGTGGCTCTCCGCCTCCCGACGATCTCTCGCAACGATCTCGCGCTAGTACTTCGCCAGTTTGAGCTCTCCGACATCGCCATCGATGCGATGTACGCCCACTATCAGGAGCTCCAGCGATGGAGCGCGCACCTGAACCTTGTCGGGCGGGGGACAACGAGCGAGATTCTGCAGCGCCATTTCGGTGAATCCCTGTCGGCCCTCCCGCTCCTCCCCTCCGGCCCGGCCGAGCTGGTCGACGCCGGCTCCGGCGCCGGCTTCCCGGGCCTCGTCCTGGCCGCCGCCCGCCCAAACCTGACCGTCACCCTCGTCGAGGCGCGCGAACGGAAGTGGGCTTTCCTCCAGGCCGCCGCCCGGCGCGCCGCGTTGTCCTGCCGGTGCCTGAATGCTAGAGTCGAATTCCCGCTGCCGACGGGCCTCCCCGAAATGTTCGACGTGGTCACCGTGCGAGCCCTGCGGCTCGGTGCCGACGTCCTTGCCTCGCTCGCCGAGCGGCTGGGGCCCGAGGGCCGCTTCCTGCTCTGGCTCGGCGCGGAAGACCCGCCCCTCCCGCCAGGGCTGCGGCCGGAGCGCGAGCTCCCGATCCCCGGCAGCGCGCGGCGCCGGATCCTGGAGCTCCGCCCCGCCCCATGACCTTTACCATCGCCATCGCCAACCAGAAGGGTGGGGTGGGGAAGACCACCACCGCGATCAACCTCGGCGCCGCCCTGGGCGCCCTCGAGCGCCGCGTCCTTCTCGTCGACTGCGACCCGCAAGGCAACGCGACCCGCGGCCTGGGCGGCACCGCCGGCCCGCCCAACCTCTACCACGCCCTCACCGGCGAGGCGCCGCTCGCTGCGGCGGTCCGCCCCTCCGGCTTCCCCAACCTCGACCTCGTCCCGGCCCAGCGCGACCTCGTCGGCGTCGAGGTCGAGTTCGTCGGGCGGAGCGGCTGGGAGGGGCGGCTGCGCGAGGTCCTGGCGCCGGTCGCGCCCGGCTACGACACCGTGCTCCTCGACTGCCCGCCGTCGCTCGGCCACCTGACCGTCTCCGCGCTCGCCGCCGCCGACGGGGTTCTGGTGCCGCTCCAGTGCGAGTACTTCGCCCTCGAAGGCGTGAGCGAGCTCCTGGCCACCGTGCGGCGCATTCAGGCCGGTCTCAACCGTCAGCTGTCAATTGCCGGCATTCTCTTGACCATGTACGACGAGCGCACCAACCTCGCGCGCGACGTCGCCGAGGAGATCCGGCGCCACTTCGCGGACCAGGTCTACGAGACCGTCGTGCCGCGCAACGTACGCCTCGCCGAGGCGCCGAGCCACGGCCTGCCGATCCTCCAGTACGACATCAAGTCGCGGGGCGCCGAGGCCTACCTCGCGCTAGCCCGCGAGTTCTTGCGGAGGGCGGCGTGAGCTCGGGCCCGCCGCGCGGGCGCCGCCTCGGCCGCGGCCTCGACGCGCTCATCGCGCCCGAGGAGCCGGCGGTCACCGAGCTGCCGGTCGACCGCCTCCAGCCCAACCGGCTGCAGCCCCGGAGCGCCTTCGACGAGGCGGCGCTGGACGAGCTGGCGGAGTCGATCCGGACCCAGGGCGTGGTCCAGCCGTTGGTCGTAACTTCCTCGGAGGACGGCACTTACACGATCGTCGCCGGAGAGAGGCGGTGGCGGGCGGCGCGCCGCGCGGGGCTCGCGACAGTGCCCGTCGTGGTGCGGCGGCTGGGGGACGAGCGCGAGCTCCTCGAGCTCGCCCTGGTCGAGAACCTCCAGCGCAGCGACCTCAACGCAATCGAAGAGGCGGAGGCCTACCGCGCCCTTCAGGAGGGCTTCGGCCTGTCCCAGGAGGGGGTGGCGGCGCGGGTGGGGAAGAGCCGCGCGGCGGTGGCCAACGCGGTGCGCCTGCTCAAGCTGGCGGACGAGGTGCGGCAGATGCTGCGCGACGGCCGCCTCACCGCCGGCCAAGCGCGCCCGCTCCTGGCCCTCGATCCCGCGGCGCAGGTGGCGATGGCCGAGCGGGCGGTGGCGGAGGGGCTCTCGGCGCGCCAGCTCGAGCGGCTGGCGGGGGAGGCGGCGGGCGCAGGGGGCGCGGCCGGAGCCCAGGCGCGCCCTGCCCCCGCGCCGCCGGAGGCCCACGCCGCCGCCGCCGCCGAGAAGCTGACGCGCCGGCTCCAGACGCGGGTCGAGATCCGCCGCCGGGGCAAGGGCGGG
>DASUNQ010000209.1:0-3204 GCA_036277075.1 Thermoanaerobaculia bacterium | reverse complement strand
GTCGCCGGGCGCGCGCCTGTACCGGACCGGCGACCTAGCGCGCTGGCTGCCCGGCGGCCGGCTCGAATACCTCGGCCGCCTCGACCACCAAGTCAAGGTGCGCGGCTTCCGCATCGAGCTGGGGGAGATCGAGACGGCGCTCGCGGCGCACCCGGCGGTGCGCGATGGGGTCGTCCTCGCCCGCGAGGACCAGCCCGGGGACAAGCGGCTGGTCGCGTACCTGGTGCCCGCGGCGGCTCAGCTCGATCTCCCGGCGCTGCGCGCCGACCTCGGCGAGCGCCTGCCGGACTACATGGTGCCTTCGGCCTTCGTGGTCCTCGAGGCGTTGCCGCTGACGCCGAACGGCAAGGTGGACCGCAAGGCGCTGCCGCCACCCCAGGGGCGCCCGATCGCGCCGCAGGCACCGCCCCGCGGCCTGACGGAGGAGCTGGTCGCCGCCGTCTGGCGCGAGGTGCTGGAGCGCGACGCGGTGGGGGTGCACGAGAACTTCTTCGACCTGGGCGGCCACTCGCTCAAGCTGGTCCAGGTGCAACGCCGCCTGGAAGAGCGCACCGGGCGCGAGCTGTCGGTGGTGGACCTCTTCCGCTACCCGACCGTCGCGGCGCTCGCCGCGCACCTGGCATCGCCCGGTGTCGAGCCCGCGGCCAGAGCGCCCGTGCCGCCGGCGCCGGCGCTCGCCCCGCAGCCCGCGGAAACCAATGCCATCGCCATCGTCGGCATGGCGGGGCGCTTCCCCGGCGCGGCGAGCGTCGGCGAGCTCTGGGAGCGCCTCTGCGCCGGCGAGGAGCTGATCCACCATTTCACCGACGACGAGCTGCTCGCGGCGGGGGTCGCATCGGAGCTCATTCGCGACCCGCTCTACGTGCCGGCGCGCGGTGTCCTCCCGGGCGCCGAGCTCTTCGACGCCGGGTTCTTCGATTACGCGCCGCGCGAGGCGCAGCTCATCGACCCGCAGCAGCGAGTCCTGCTCGAGTGCGCCTGGGAAGCGCTCGAGGACGCCGGCGAATCCGTGCAACCGGACGGGCGCCGCGTCGGCGTCTTCGCCGGCGTGGGCGAGAGCGGCTACGCCCGGAACGTCTACGAGCATCCCGAGCTGGTGCGCGCCGTGGGGAGCTACCAGATCTCGCTCGGGACGCGCAACGACTACCTGCCGACGCGGGTCTCCTACAAGCTGGATCTCAAGGGGCCGAGCGTCAACGTGCAGACCGCCTGCTCGACGTCGCTCGTGGCGGTGCACCTTGCCTGCCGCGCGCTCCTGGCCGGGGAGTGCGACATGGCCCTGGCCGGCGGGGTCTTCGTCGCCGCGCGGCAGCAGCGGGGATACCTCTGGGAGGAGGGTCACATCCTCTCGCGCGACGGCCGCTGCCGCGCCTTCGACGCGGGCGCCGCGGGCACCGTGGTCGGGAGCGGCGCCGGCATCGTGGTCCTCCGCCGCTTGGCCGACGCTCTGGCCGACGGCGACCGCATCGACGCCGTGATCCTGGGCTCGGCGATCAACAACGACGGCGCCGGCAAGGTGGGGTTCACCGCGCCGAGCGTCGATGGTCAGGCGGAGGTGATCGCGGCCGCGCAGCGGCAGGCCGGAGTCGATCCGGCGACGATCGGCTACGTCGAGGCGCACGGCACCGGCACGCCGCTCGGCGACCCGATCGAGGTGCGGGCGCTGACGCAGGCCTTCCGCACGGCCACGGACGAGCGCGCCTTCTGCGCCCTGGGATCGGTGAAGACCAATGTCGGGCACCTCGACGCGGCGGCGGGAGTGACGGGGCTGATCAAAGCGGCGCTGGCGGTCAAGCATGGCCGCATCCCCCCGAGCCTCCACTTCGAGCGCCCCAACCCCGAGCTACGGCTCGAGGAGAGCCCGTTCTACGTCGCCGCGCGCCTGCAGGACTGGCCGCGGAATGGCGGCGCGCGGCGGGCGGGGGTCTCCTCCTTCGGCATCGGCGGCACGAACGCCCACGTGGTGCTCGGGGAGGCGCCGGGCGCGGCGGCGGCCGAGTGCGGAGCGGCGCCGTCCCGCCGCGAGCAGCTCCTCCTGCTGTCGGCGAAGAGCGCCGCTGCCCTGGAGGCGGCGACCGACCGGCTGGCCGACCACCTGGAGCGGCTCCCGGAGCTCGATCTTGCCGACGTCGCGCACACCCTGCGGGTCGGCCGGCGCGCCTTCGCGCACCGCCGCGCCGTCGTCTGCGCCGGTCGCGCGGAGGCCATCGCCGCCCTGCGCGCCCGCGAGCCCGGGCGCGTCCTCACCCATGCCCTGCCCGGCGCCGCCCGCCGGCCGGTCGCGTTCCTCTTCCCGGGTCAGGGGGCGCAGCACGCCGGGATGGGGGCCGGGCTCTACCGGCAGGAGGCTGCCTATCGCGCCGCGCTCGACCGCTGCTGCGACCTCTTCACGCGGGAGCTGGGGCTGGACCTGCGCGGCCTCCTCCACGCCGCCGAAGGCGACGCCGCCGCCGCCGCGGACGCGGCGCTGCTCCGCACCGAGCTGGCGCAGCCGGCGCTCTTCGCCGTCGAGTGGGCTCTCGCGGCGCTGTGGGGCTCCTGGGGAGTGCGGCCGGACGCCCTGCTCGGTCACTCGATCGGCGAGTACGTGGCGGCCTGCTTCGCCGGCGTGTTCACTCTGGAAGAGGCGGTGCGCCTCGTGGCCGCGCGCGGGCGTCTCATGGGGGAGCTGCCGGCAGGCGCGATGATCGGCGTGGAGCTCTCCGCCGAGCAGGTGAAGCCGCTCCTCGACGAGCGCGAGGAGATCTCGCTGGCGGCGGTCAACGCGCCGGCCTCCTGCGTCCTATCCGGCCCGGCCGACGCCGTGGAGAGCTTGCGGCGGCGGCTCGAGGGGGAGGGGATCGAGCAGCGCGCGCTCCACACCTCCCACGCCTTCCACTCGGCGATGACGGAGCCGGCCCTGCCGGCGTTCCGCGCCGTCGTCGAGACGGTGCGGCTGCAAGCGCCGGCCCTCCCGTACCTCTCCAACCTGACCGGCACCTGGATCACCCCGGACGAGGCGACCGACCCCGGCTACTGGGTGCGCCACCTCCGCCACACGGTCCGTTTCGCCGACGGCCTCGCCGCGCTCTGCGCCGCGGGCGACCGCATCCTCCTGGAGGTGGGCCCGGGGCGGACGCTGACGGCGCTCGCGACCCGCCACCCGGCGCGCGGCGGGAGCGTGGCCGTCGCCTCCCTCCGCCGCCCGCGCGACCCGCGGCCGGA
>DASUNQ010000208.1:0-17938 GCA_036277075.1 Thermoanaerobaculia bacterium | reverse complement strand
GAGGGCGAGCACCAGGCCCGCCGCGCGGCGGCTCATCGCGGGGCGGCGGGCCCGGCCGGGGCGGGAGCCGGCGCCGGCTCGGGCGCCGGCGGCTCGGCGGTCTGCTCGATCGACTGCTTGTAGCGGCCGACGGCGCGCGCCAGGGCGTCCACCAGCTCGGCGCGGTAGGCGGCGTCGCCGAGCTTCTTCTCCTCCTCCGGGTTGCTCAGGAAGCCGAGCTCGACGAGCACCGCCGGCATCGCCGCCCCGACGAGGACGCGGAAGGGGGCCTGCTTGACGCCGCGGTCGCGCAGGGCGAGCGCCGTGTTGAGCTCCTGCTGCACGAGCCCGGCGAAGCGCTGGCTCTCCGCCAGGTGGTGGCTCTGCGCCAGGTCCCAGAGGATGAGCTGGAGGTCGTACAGCGGGTCCTCTTCGCCGCCGCTGGGCGTGGGAGCACCGGCCGCGGCCGCGTTCTCCGCCGCCGCGGCGCGGGCGGCGCGGGCGTCGGTCGCCTGGGCGCTCAGGAAGTAGGTCTCGGCCCCGTGCGCGCCGGCGCCGCGCGAGGAGTTCAGGTGGATCGAGACGAAGAGGTCCCCCTTGTTCTGGTTGGCGATCGCGGTGCGGGTCGCGAGCGGCAGGCTGGCGTCGGCGGTGCGGGTGAGGATGACACGCACGCCGAGCCGCGAGGCCAGCCGGTCGGCGAGGGACTGCGCGAGCTGCAGGGTCAAGTCCTTCTCCGCCGTGCCGCCGGGGCCGACGGCGCCGGTCTCGGCGCCGCCATGGCCGGGGTCGAGGACGATCGTGCGGATGCCGGTCGGGCGCGCCGGCGGCGTGAAGGCCGGCCCGGCCGGCTGCGCCGGGTCGGCGGCGTGGATGTCGAAGACCAGCCGGAAGGGGTTCTCGAGGACGTAGCTCTCGGCCCGCGCGCCGGGCGCGAGCGCGATCCGCACCCGCTGCGGCTCGACGGCCACGCCCTGCACCAGCGAGTCCTGCACGGCGGGGGTGGAGGACACGGCGAGGCGGTCGGAGAGCACCTCGACCTCGACCGCGCCCGGAAGATCGACGAGCCGGTAGCGCGGCATCTCGCCGAACTGCAGGACGACCGTGGTGGTCCCCTGGAGGTGGACGACGTCGACCGCGACCGGCACCTCGCGGGCGCCGCGCCGGCCGATGGCGAGCCGCGCCTCGGTGGGACGCCACTCGAAGCTGTAGCCGGCGAGCGCGCCGTAGGTGCGTTCGAGGAAGTCGACCGGCACCTGCGGGCCGCCTTCGCCGAGCGCCACCGGCTGCGACAGCGAGACGATCTCGTCGCCGACGGTGACGACGGCGTTGCCGGGGGCGAGGACGATCGCCTTGTCGGCCAGCGTCAGGGTCCAGGCGCCGCTCTCGGGGTCGCGCGCGAGCGCTCCTTCGAGGGCGCCGGCGAGGGGCGCCAGGGCGACCAGCGGCCCGGCCGGCGCCAGGGTCACCGGCACCGACAGGGGCCGCTCCTCGAGGGTCACGACCGGCGCGCGCCCGCCGGCCTCCCCCTGCGCCGCGGAGCGGGCGCCCTGCGCGGCGGCGAGGGCGAGCGGCAGCAGGCAGGCGAGCCCGAGCAGGCGGCGCGCGCTCATTCGGCGAAGGATACACTCTCGTTCCGCGAGGGAGTTGCCATGGAGATCCGACAGTTCCGGGTGGTGGTGCGGGCGCGGAGCTTCGAGCGCACCGGCCGCTTCTACGGCGAGGCGCTGGCGCTGCCGCGGATCGGGAGCTGGGAGCGCGAGGACCTCCGCGGCGCCCTCTTCCAGGCCGGCGCCGGCGTGATCGAGGTCGTCGCGCGGCCGGCGGGCGACGCCGGGGACGACTACGACGAGGTCTTCGACTACCAGGGCCCGGAGCACAAGCTCCTCCTGGTCTTCCAGGTCCCCTCCGCCGAGCAGGCCTACGACGAGGCGCGCTTCCGCGACCCGGAGATCCCCGGCGGCCTCCGCCGCGACGGCGAGGGCCTCCTCTTCGAGACCCACGACCCCGACGGGGTCAAGATCTACTTCCGCCAGCTGGACTGAGTCGCCGCGCGGGCTCCCCTTGACAATCGACAGGAGCGCGCCTACCCTCCTCCTGTAGAACGTCAAAGGGAGGGCGGGCACCGCATGGCCAGCGACAAGAGCGACCTCCTCCAGGGCACGCTCGACATGCTCATCCTCAAGGCCCTCGCCGGCGGCCCGATGCACGGCTGGGGGATCGCGCAGCGGCTGCGGCAGATGTCGGACGAGGTGCTGCAGGTGCAGCAGGGCTCGCTCTATCCGGCGGTCCACCGGCTGGAGCGACAGGGGTGGATCCGCTCTTCCTGGGGGCCTTCCGAGAACAACCGCCGCGCCCGCTACTACGAGCTGACCGCCGCCGGGCGGCGCGGGCTGGCCGCGGAGACGGAGAGCTGGGAGCGGCTGGCCGCGGCCGTCTTCCAGGTCCTCCGCACCTCATGAGCGGCGGGCGGGCGCGGCCGGCGGCGCGCAGCCTGCTCCATCGGCTGCGGACGCTCTTCCGCGCGACCGAGCGCGACCGCGAGACCGACGAGGAGCTGCGCTTCCACCTCGAGATGGAGACCGAGAAGCACCGGGCGCGCGGCCTGACGCCGGAGGCGGCGCGCCAGGCGGCGCTGCGCGACTTCGGCGGCGTCGAGCAGGTGCGCGAGGCCTGCCGCGACGAGCGCGGCCTGCCGTTCTTCGAGACCACCGCGCGCGACCTGCGCTGGTCGCTGCGCTTCCTGCGCAGGGAGCCGGCGTTCAGCGCCACCGCGATCGTCGTCCTCGGGCTCGGCATCGGCGCGGTGACGGCGATCGTGCCGATCGTCCACGCCGTCCTGCTCGCGCCGCTCCCCTACCCGGCGCCCGACCGGCTCGTCGCGCTCTGGGAGAGCAACCCCGAGCGCGGCTGGGAGCGCGAGTCGGTGGCGCCGGCCAACCTCCTCGACTGGCGCGAGCAGGTGAAGGCGTTCGAGGGCGCGACCGCCCGCGGCTGGGTCGGCGGGTGGGCGCTCGGCGGCGGCGGCCGCCCCGAGCGCGTCGAGGGGGTGGACGTCTTCGGCCGCTTCTTCACCGTCCTGGGCGTGCCGCCGCGGCTCGGCCGCGACTTCCACGCCGACGAGCACTGGGAGGGGGGCGAGCGGACGGTGATCATCAGCCACGACCTCTGGCGCCGCCGCTTCGCCGGGGACCCCGGGGTCCTGGGGCGCCGCATCGAGCTCGACGGCGTGCCGCGCACGATCGTCGGGGTGGCGCCGCGCGGCTTCGCCTACCCCCGGCCCGGCCTCGACGTCTGGGTGCCGTCGGGCTTCCCGCGCAGCGCCGCCGGCGAAGTGTGGTTCCGTCGCGCCCACTTCCTGCACGGCGTGGCCCGCCTCCGGCCCGGCGTCTCGGTCGCCGCGGCCAACGCCGAGCTCGCCGCCGTCGCGGCGCGTCTCGAGCGCCGCTATCCCGCCACCAACCGCCTGATGGGCGCCGGCGCGACGCCGCTCAAGGAGGTGCTGGTGGGGGACGTTCGCCGCCCGCTCCTGGTGCTCCTCGCCGCCGTCGTCACCCTCCTCCTCGTCACCTGCGCCAACACCGCCGGCCTGCTCCTCGCCCGTTCCGGCGCGCGGGCGCACGAGCTGGGCCTGCGCGGCGCGCTGGGCGCCTCGCGCGGCCGGCTGGCGCGGCAACTGGTGACCGAGAGCCTCGTCCTCGCCGTCCTCGGCGGCGCGGTGGGCGCGCTGCTCGGCGCGGCCGGCACCCGCCTGCTGCTGCGGCTCGCCGCCGACACCCTGCCGCGCGCCCACGAGGTGGGGACGAGCCTCGCCGCGCTCGGCGCGGCGCTCGGCGCCACCGCCCTCGCGGTGCTCCTCTTCGGCGTGGTACCCGCCCTGCGCCTGGCGAGCGCGTCGCCCGCGCCGCTGCTGCGCGGGCAGAGCGGCGGCCGCGTCGCCGCCGGCCGGGAGGGTCCGTGGAGCCGCGGCTTCCTGGTCTTCGCCGAGGTGGCGCTGGCGATGGTCCTGCTGGCGGGCGCGGCGATCACGCTGCGCAGCCTGGGCGCCCTGACGGCGGTCGACCCGGGCTTCCGCCCCGAGGGGCGCGTCGCCGTCGACCTCGCGCTGCCGGGGGCGCGTTATCCCGAGAAGGCGCAGGTCCACGCCTTCTACCAGCGCCTCCTCGCCGAGGCGCGGGCCCTGCCCGGCGTGGCGGACGCCGCCCTCGCCAGCAGCCTCAGTCTCGAAGGGCGCAACTGGACGACCGACATCGTCCTCGAAGGGCGGCCGTCCGCGGAGGCCGTGATCGACGTCAACCGGCGCATCGTCACCCCCGAGTACTTCCGCACCGCCGGCGTGCGCCTGCTGCGCGGTCCCGGCTTCGACCCCGGCACCGACGCGGCGTCGCCGCCGGTCGTCGTCGTCAACCAGGCCCTGGCGCGGCGGCTCTTCGCGGACCGCGATCCGCTCGGCACCCGGTTGGCGATCGAGGGGATGGGGGAGACGCTCTGGCGGACGGTGGTGGGGGTGGTCGCCAACGAGCGGGTGGAGGACCTGGCGGCGGCCGACTCCATGGAGGTCTTCGTGCCGCTGGGGCAGGAGACCGGGGGCGAGCTCGCGGACCTGCCCCTGCGCGGCGCGTCGCTGCTGCTGCGGGCGCGCGCCGGCGACCCGGCGGCGCTGCTGCCGCCGCTGCGCGCGCGCGTCGCCCGGCTCGACCCCGAGATGCCGCTCTACGACGCGCGGACTCTCTCCGGCATGCTGGCCGAGGCGACCCGCCGCGAGCGCCTCCTGGCGGTCCTCCTCGGCCTCTTCGCCGCCATCGCGCTGGTCCTGGCCGCGGTCGGCCTCTACGGCCTCATCGCATTCACCCTGGCGGCGCGGCGGCGCGAGATCGCGATCCGCATCGCCCTCGGCGCCGGCTCGGCGCGCGTCGCCTGGACGACCACAGCCTGGGCCCTCGGCCTCTGCGCCCTCGGCCTCCTCGTCGGCCTCCCCCTGGCCGGCGCCGCCAGCCAAGGCCTCGCCGGCCTCCTCTACGGCGTCGCGCCGGCCGACCCGGCGAGCCTTGCGGCGGCGGCGGCGGTGCTCGCTGCCACCGCGTTCGCCGCCGCGTTGCTGCCGGCGCTCCGGGCGACCCGAGTCGACCCGATGATGACCCTGCGCGTCGAATGACCTGCGGCCGCCTGATGGGCGGACCAATGGTATGGTTCTACCATGAAGACGACCATGGATGCCGCCGGTCGGGTCGTGATCCCCAAACCTCTGCGTGAGCGTCTCGGCCTTAGTGGCGGCGAGATTCTGGAGCTCCGCGAGCGAGAGGGCCGGATCGAGCTCGAGCCGGCGGCGACGTCGATGGCCCTCGCGAAGACGAAGGGCGGACTGGCAGCGGTGCCGGAGCGGCGCTTGCCGCCTCTGACCGACGAGGTCGTCCGCGACACGCTCGAACGCTCGCGGCGTTGATCGCGCTCGACACCAGCGTGGTCGTGGCGGCGTTCGCCGTCTGGCACGAGGGACACGCGAGCGCGATCGCCGCCCTCGCGCGGCGGCCCCGCATCCCCGCCCACGTGGTGATCGAGAGCTTTTCCGTCCTGACGAGGCTGCCGCCTCCGCACCGCGCCCCGGCCGAAGTCGTCGAGCGGTTCCTCGCCGCCCGCTTTCCGGCCGCTCCCTTGACGCTGCTCGGAGACCAGCACCGCGACCTGGTGCGTCTCGCTGTCAGCGCGGGGCTGGCGGGAGGAGCGATCTACGACGCCCTAGTGGCCGCGACCGCTAAGCAAGCGGGCGCCACGCTGCTCACGCGCGACCGCCGTGCCCTCCAGGCCTACGAGGCGGTCGGCGTCCGCTACGAGCTGCTCGCCTAGCGCGTCGCACCGCGCCGAGCGCCCGACCGTGTAGGTGCGCCCGCGCGGCAGCTCGAACGAGCGGTCGCACCCGGCGGCAACGAGGCGGAGACTTAAGGGTCGGTTCGGCGGCTCCTCTTAGGGATCACGGCGCGTAGCTCACCACGCCACCCGGTAGACCGGCACCGCCTGCGACTTCCCCTTGAGCTGCATCGGCGGCAGCGGCTCGACCGCCGGCGGCGCGGCGAGCGCCGCGCGCAGCGGCTCGGAGATCAGGACCTCGCCGCCGCCGGCCTGGGCGCAGAGGTGCGAGGCCGTGTTCACGGCGTCGCCGAGCACCGTGTACTCGAGCCGCCGCTCGCTGCCGATGTTGCCGGCGAAGACGTCGCCGGCCGAGAGGCCGATCCCCACCTCGAGGCGCGGCCGCCCGCGCTCGGCCCAGGCCGCGTTGAGCCGCTCGACCTCGCGCTGCATCGCCGCCGCCGCCGCCACCGCCCGGTCGGCGTCGTCGGGACGGGCGAGCGGCGCCCCCCAGAGCGCCATCAGCGCGTCCCCCATGAACTTGTCGAGGGTCCCGCCGTGCTGGAAGACGATCTCCACCATCTCGGTGAAGTAGTCGTTGAGGAGGCCGGCGATCTCCTCCGGCGTGAGCCCCTCGGTGAGGGCGGTGAAGCCGCGGACGTCGGCGAAGAGGACGACGACCCGCGTCTTCACGCCGCCGAGCTGCACCTGCTCGGCGCGGCCGGCGATCTGCGCCGCGAGGTCGGGGGCGAAGTAGCGCTGGAAGTTCGAGAGCACCACCGCCTCGCGCCGCACCTGCTCGACCAGCTCGCTGTTCTCGATCGCCACCGCGACGATGCCCGCGAAGGCGGAGAGGAAGTCGAGGTCGTCGGCGTCGAAGGAGTGGATGAGCGAGAGGTTGTCGAGGTAGACGATGCCGAGGCAGCCGCGCGAGCCCAGGAGCGGCGCGCACATCGCGCTCTGCACCCCGTGCGCGTGCAGCGTGCCGCCGCCGAAGCGGACGTCGGCGGGGGCGTTCTCGATGAGCAGCGCCAGCCGCTCCTCCATCGCCTTGCGCACCACCCCCTGCGGCACCGACCACGGGGCGGGCGTCCCGTCGCCGCGGGTGCGCCAGACGCGCGGCGCCAGCGGCTCGCCGGTCAGGATCCCCACCCGGTCGGCGCTCATCACCTCGAAGGCGACCTCGGCCACCTTCTCGAGCAGGCGGTCGAGCTCGGCGTGGCGGGAGAGGGTCTTGGCGATGTCGAGGAGGAGGGCGAGCTGGAGCGCCTGCCGCTCGGCGCCCGAGCCGGCGCGGCGGATCGCGGAGGCCGTGACCGTGCCGCCGGCCAGCGGCTCGCCGGGCCCGCGCACCGGCACCTGGCGGATGATCGTGGCGTCGAGGAGGTCGTCGTCGCGCGCGACGTGCGGCGGCTCGTTGAGCAGCTCCTGGACCGCGAAGTCCATCTTGCCGAAGCCCAGGGTGTCGCCGCCGCGGGCGACCCCCTCGGTCACCCGCTTGCCGTTGAGGAAGGTGCCGTTCGTCGAGCCGAGGTCGCGGAAGCGCAGGACGGCGCCGTCGGGCTCGAGCTCGGCGTGGCGGCGCGAGACGGTCGGCTCGCGGACCGCCAGGTCGCACTGCGCCGACCGCCCCAGCATGTAGGCGCGCCCCCGCGGCAGCTCGAGCTCGAGCGAGCGTCCGCCGACGGCGGCGACGAGACGGAGACTCAACGGTCCTTTCTCCCCGCGGCGTAAGGTACACCAGCCCCTCGGCCGAGGCGGGCGCTCCCCGGAACAAGGGCTGGTTGCCGGCTGTTGGAGGGCTATGGTAGCCTCCCCGGCCGTCCCGACCGGGACACGTGGCGCATTCGTCTAGGGGTCCAGGACGCCGCCCTCTCACGGCGGTAACACGGGTTCGAATCCCGTATGCGCTACCAGCTATTCACCTGCGCAGAAGAGGGTAATACAAGGGCCGCCGAAGGGCGATCTGTGCGGTGTTTATGGCCGCGCAAACACTAAGGATTGGGCTCGCGCCCAACGTATACTGCAACCATGGACCGGGCCGGGGCCTACACCGCTGACCGGGCAGCCGCCCTCTCGGGCGTGCCGAAGTCGACCGTCCACTATTGGGCTCGGAAGGGGCACTTGGTGCCCTCCATCTCGTCCGAGCGCGTCAAGCTCTGGTCGTACACCGACTTGCTGGCGTTGAGAACGATCTATTGGCTTCGGCAGCCCAAGCGCACGACCGACGGCCACGAGATCCCGTCGAGCACGATGCCAGCAGTTCGACGCTCGCTCGAAGCGCTGCGTGATCTTGACCTCGAGCTGTTTGAGAATGGCCGGCCGCTCGTGGTCATCGATCGTAGCGGCCAAGTCCTCCTCGATCCGCCGGGCCTTGCCCTGCAGACTCCTACCGGACAGACGGTCTCGCGGGACCTCCTGGACGTGGTGGCGCCCTTCAAGACGGAGGAAGGGCTGCGCGGGCCAGATCTCCAATCGCCGCGCCGGCACCTTCGGATCCTCCCGCTGAAGTTGGCTGGTTCCCCACACGTGGAGGGGACCCGTATCGAAACGCGGGCTCTGGCCGCCTTGGCGACCCGGGGCTACCCGGCTGATCGCATCGGCCTTCTCTATCCGGCCGTCACCAGCGAGGCGATCGAAGAGGCGCTGGATCTCGAGCAGCAGCTCGCCAGCAACCTCCGCAGGGCCGCGTGAGCCTACCTCGGCGCCCGCGCTTCGCTCTCGATCAGAACTTCCCCGCTCCGATTGTTACCGCGCTCCGCGACTACATCGTCGAGGCGGACCTTGTGGCGATCGGGGACATCCACCCGCGCCTGCCAACCTTGGACGACTGGCAACTGCTCGTCGTGCTCAGCCGCGAGTCCCCGACGTGCGATGGCTTGGTGACGACCGACAACTCGATGCTGTTGCAGGAGCGAGAGCTGGCGGTGCTGATCCAGACCAAGCTGACCCTCGTGGTAGCCGATGCGGCAGGGGATGACCCCATCAAAGCGACCGGCCTGGGGCTTGCCTACCTCCCCTGGATCGCCAAGCGGAAGCACAGGCACCAGGCGCAAGTATGGCTTCTGCGAACAATGCCCAGACCGGCGGAGGATCCATGGGAGCGGCTCAAGCGGATCGCCACGCAGCAAGGCGAAGTTGACCCCAAGACGCTCTACGCCAAGCACAAGATCGCCGCACCCGCACAGCTGGCGAAGGAATTACTCGCGGTCGCTCCGATCCCTCGTGGTACCCGTTCCAAGCCCGTTCGACGCACCCGGCGCCGAACCCGCCCGCCGGTGTGAGCCGGGGGGAGGCTCACCCTAGCAAGCTCGCCAGCGCCGCGGCCGCGCGAGCGAAAGGCCATCGTTTCGGCAGCATCTGCTGCCGCAGCCGCGGCTACCGCCGCCTTGGTCCCGGACCTCCGCATCTCGGGCCGCTGGCTCCAGCGCGCCGGCTTCGACCGCGGCCAGCACTACGAGATCGAGGCTCGGGCCGGGCGGCTCACGATTCGAGCTGTGTAGCCAGCGCAGGCTTCGGTTGACGGCGCGCGAAAGCGCGGCTTTCAGTCCGATACCAAGGCGTCGATCCTAGGTTGCCTTCGCCTTTTTACGCGCCTCTCGAAGCTTCTTAGCGGCAGCATCCAGTCTGGCTAGGTTTTCCTGGCGAATGGCGTAAGGAGTTCCAGGCGCATTCCGAAGGTGATCCTGCGAAAACTTGACAGACGTCAGCAGCGTCTCAATCTCCTCGGGGTTTAGCTCGACGGTCATGCTTCGTTCCTCCTGGCGAAGCGCTTTGCGGGTATCAGCCCAGCGCGGTCAGAAATTCAGTTCACCCTGTCCATTCGAAGGCTGCAGTCCTACTCGTGCCCCATGCTGTACGGGATACGTCAATGTGTGCTTCCTCACGTCTTCTAAGAACTCAGGTTTCTTCGCTCGAGGCGCGAGCCACCGCCGCCGCCAGTAGGATCCTAGGAGTTGTGTGGTCCGCTGCGGACTTTCAGGTGGCAAGAGATAGTCCGGCACCTCCTCAAATCCTAGAAGTACCTCTCTGAAGTTGCGAGCTAAGGCGACGCCATAAACGACCCGCGGGTTTCCGTGGTTCAGGATACTGTCGCTGTGCAGTTGTAGGTAGTCAAGTGCCTCTCGAATCTTCCGCAAGAGGGGATTGACGCCCTCTCCGAAGAGACTGTTGACACGGCGCCCGCCATCCCGGCGTGATAGCAGGACGTCAATCAGCCCGATAGTCATTCCACTGAAATGAAATGAGCCGTATCCTTTGCTCAGCCCGAGCCGTTTGTACTCCAGTGCCTCATCCGCGCGGCCCCGTACCTCGGCACATGGCACCTTGACGCGGTTGTATTGGCTGGAGCCAACACCGTAGAGGCTCGTCGTCCCGAGGAGGACGAGGCGAGGCGGCCGCCGGACAGCCTCGCCCTTGATAGATGAGGCAATCACGCTCGCCTGCGTTTCGTATTTCTTCTGGTGGTACTCCACAACTTCGTGACTCGCCAGTAGCATGCATACAAGCTTGCCACCGAGCAGCGCGTTGTAGGGTGCCACTGCCCCGCATACCGTAATATCCATCATGTCGATCCCAACCCGCTGTGCTTTAACTAATCGCACTAGCTGGGCCAGAGCCACCCGCGCCGGGGCCGAAGACAGCATTGCCGAGAGGTCTTCCTCCTCCTTGGCCCGCACGTGCTCGCTTAGGGCCAAGCGAATCGTCAAAAGGCGTGCGAGTGCCTCGCAGCGTTTGCTTCGAAAGAGGCTGGTTCCGGCCGCTTCCTTCCAATCGCCATCAACACTCCTCTGGTGCGCCCGGTGAACGATCGCGCGAGGATTACGCCAGTGCATCGCGCGTGCGTCTCTCGCCTCCGCTTGCAGACGCTCGATGACATCAATACTGGGGCTCTGGAGATCCTTTCGCTGGAGCAGGCCGTCCTTGATCAGATCCTTGAGGTACACCTCTCCAATCAGAGCCTTGAGCTCCCTTAGAATCCACTCCCTCACCTCCGCAGCCGGGCGCACTTCGAGGGACTTGACAAATTCATGGGCTGTCCAACCGATCCACTTATCGCGACTTTCCTGCTGCACGACGGAACTACCGAGGGCCGCGATGCCGATAACCGGATGGTTAGCACCTGCAGCGTCTCGAACAAGGACTAGGATCGTCCTTCCGGGTAGAGATCGATATGCGTTCACCCAGGTGAGTCGGAAGTAGCGCCAGATGTCATTGAGCTTTAATCCAGTGTACCTGCAAATCGCTCCTTGCTCCACAAACTGTAAATATGGCGAGATGACTGCTTCCAGGGGGACGTCGGTTCCGCTACGCTCGGCTTGTTCTAGTGCGCTGGCCAGCTCGCGGCCATCCCGCATCAACGAAAAAATCGAATGCCATCCGTACTCAGTGAGCCGTCGCTGCTCCATCGAGCGTATGAACGCCTGCACTGCCGGCTGCTGAAGCTGAAGATCGCGATCGATGAAATGAGCCTGCCTGATTCTTTTTTTCGTCTGCTCAGGTGATTCACCTTGGGTTCTGGGTGCCTGGATCGCTGCGTTTCCGTTAGAAAACTGCACCTGCCAACCTTGGCCCACCAGGTCGAGCAGGATACTTTGAGCAAGACGTGTACGGAGCTTTCTGGTGGAAAGTGGCTGCCGCAGCTCTTCCAAGAGCTGCTTGCGACACTTCGCTACCGCGTCCTGAGGTCGTCGCGCAAGTGCCCGCGCAGTCCGATAGAAGACGTCGGATTCTTGAGGTGCGAGGCTTGGCTCGAAGGGAATCCAGTTCATGCTGCTCACGACAGGAAGGCCGCCAGGGCGTTGCCCCAGCGCCGGCGAAACTTCGTCAGTACGGCGCGCTGTCCGTAGCTCCGGACCTCCGCTCGCGCCGCCGCGAGGATCATAAGCTCTACCGTCTGGCGCACACGGCCCTGTGCAGGCTGCGCAAGCAGTTCGTCGAAGAAGGCATGCTGCCGGTTGATTGTCACGATGAGGACACCATTTCGCAGCCGCGGCGCGAAGAAGGAGTCCTCCTCTAGGTCCTTGGTCTCGATGCGATAGGACAGGCCGCCGACCGTACCCTTGCGTCCCGTCTTCGGAGCCTGTCCGCGGCGCCTGTTGCGAACAGCGCTGTGAGGCGGCTCCATCAAGTGGTCGCGCTCCCGGGCCCGCCTCACGGCGGCGCCCACGGCCTTAGCTCTTTTGAGCCCCAGGAAGGTGCTGCGCACTCGACTGTTGAGATCACGCGCGATCTGCTCCATGTCTGGCGTCAGCAGCCGACAGAGCTCCTCGGTCGGCCGGATGCCCTGTTTCGTGTGGCTGACCCCAAAGAGATGGTCAAGTTCAGGCTCGAAGCGCACCTCGCACCGCCACCAATCGTCATAATTTTCCTTGCGCTTGCCGCCCATGAAAAACCAGCCCGTGTCGATTTCTCGACCTGCGCGCAATACCGAAATGCCCGCGCTCTTTGAGATACCCCAAGCGCGTTTCTCTTCGTTGCTCATCCGGTACCATGACACCACCGGTAGCTCGACAAACTGGACGAGGACCTTCGAAGACCGGCGAGTACCCCCATCATCGATGACCTCGATTGAGAATTCGAGAGTTGGACCATAGGGCTTTGCACCCCGCAGGTTACGCCCCCGCCGCAAGCAGAGAGGGTCCGCCGGCTTCACGGCCTTCCCGTTCAGCAGCAGCGTGTGTCCGGCCCACAGTTGCTCGCGAAAGACTCGGCCTAGCTCGGCGCCCAGAGACTCCTCGAGCTGTCGCGGCTCTAGGCAGGAGAGACGGTCACAGCGAGACCAGACGACGATCGTGCCGCTTGGTCGCGCCGCTAGCGTGCGCCGGAAGTCCGGGGAGCGAAGAGAGGGACAGGGCACCGTCGTCATGCCACCTGCCTGGACTTCTTGAACGTCTAGGTAGCTCCACCAGATTTTGTCCGGGGCTGTCCAGGAGTAGACATCGAGTCGCTGGGCCTGGCTCAATGAGGCCGCAGGGAGACCCATGCCGTATCGGCCAAGGCCCCGCCGCGATCCGAAGCGCGTCGTACCGCCAAATTGGAGAGCGAGCCTAAGGACCGATGGCAGCATGCCGTGGCCATTGTCCTCCACCACTACGGCCAAGTCGTTTGGCTCACCACGCAAGGAGATGTGCACTTCGCTCGCGGCGGCCTCCCAGGCATTGTCAACCAGCTCAGCGAGCGCCGCACCCGGTCCGCGGTAACCCGCATCGCGGATCGCCTCGATGAAGCAGTCCAGGATAACGATCCCGCTTCGGCCAAACCGTCTCAAGATTCCCTCCTTTCTTGCCGGCGGGTTGGCTTTGGGAGTGGCGCCCGGGTCGCGAGCCTAGGCGCCTGTGCCGTTACTGGGACAAAGCCTGTTCTGCAAAAGCCTCAGCCGCGGATTGAAAGTCGAGAATGGGGTCGCGTTGGTCGAGGCCCTCTAGCACGATCTCCAGGCGGCGCGACCACTCGGGCCGCTCAGTCCGATAGAACGCCTCGCGTTCCCTGTCGGCGTCGAGTTCACACTCTCCGAATACCATGAGCAGCAACTCGAGAGCCGACTGGAGTCGTCGCGAGGCGTGCGGGCCTGCGTACACGTCCGAGTAGAAGCGATGCGAGAGATTGATCCTAAGCTGCTTCTGGCCGCCCACCTGCAGCATCCGGTAAAAGGGCGCTCCCGGCAGTTCCTCGAAGTCAACCTTGAAGGGCCGGCTCTCAATCTCCTTCTTGACCGTCTCCTCCGGCTTGCCGGTCTCCCTTGAGAGGCGCTTCGCCTCCTCCTCGAGGAGCTTGTGACTCTTCTCCTCCTTCTCAGGAGTAGGCGGTACCGCCTTGCGCGTGCGTAGCTTCTGCGTCTCTGCGGCCACCTTTTCGGAATCCTTCTCCCCAGGCTGTTGCTTCGCCTTCTTCTTCTCTTCGTTCTTCCGCCTGTCGGCCTCAAAACGAGCCTTGAGCTCCTTCATGGCGCTTAGGACGCCGTTCTGCTTGAGGAGGTCCCACATGCGCTCGGAGATGGTGATCTGCTGCTTATTAGTTGTGACGCCAAACTCCTCATCCAGGGTCGGATCGAAGTCGATTTCGATTCCCCAGTTGCGATCGAAGTTGACAAGCGTCACGTCGGGAATCTTCGTGACCAGGTCGATCTGCCGCCCGGCACGCAGTACGATGAACCCGTTGTTATCCTTCATCACCTTGAGCCGAGAACTCCAGCTGCCGTCGCTACGCCGCTGAAACTCGGGCGGCATGTAGGAGTACCGAACCCGGACCGTCCCGGCTTCCTTCTCCCGGCTCTCGCGGTCCTTCACAGTGAAGCTCGCCGGGGGTAGCGCCTCAGCGTGAAGCGGCCCATCGTCGTAGTAACGGCCGTCCGGGCGCAGGAAGAGTGGGTCGATAGGTTGGACGACTGTCTCATCCGCCCCATCGATGACGCGGATCTTCACCGAGCGCAGCAGCTCGCGGTAAATGAGCCCGAAGTGGTGGAGCAGGTTTTCCTTCAAGGCCGCCGAAGTTTTCCACATGAGGCGGTCCAGATTGTCCAAGAGGACTACGGTGCCATGAGCGAGATCGGTGCCGTGCAGCGATCCTCGAACGAAGGGCGGCACCTGGCCAGGCACCGCGGCGGGTGCTTCGACCACACCTTGCTTGTTGTTGAGCTTGCCGCTCGCGATCTCGTCAAGATCGATGCGCACGCTCTGCCATTGGCCACCGGGCACCTTGGAGATGACGGCGAAGCTGCGGGAGATGCTTACCGCAGCGCTCGGCAGGCCGAAGCCATACCGCCCGAAGCTCCTACGATCGTTTTCCCGATGCGTGCCGCCCCAAAGCACCGCCAGCCGGATCATGTCGGGGTCCATCCCGTGGCCGTTGTCGACGACCGCCAGGTAGTCAGGCTTCTTCTTGGACGTGTTCCCGGCCGCGTAGCCGATCACGAGGTCCACTTGGTCAGCCTGTGCCTGGATCGCGTTGTCGATGAACTCATCCAAGGCCGTGGCGGTGCTCTTGTAGCCCGAGTCGCGCATCCCACGCACGAAGGCCTCCGCCGCGATCAGCGGATAGCTGAAACCGCGCTTGTTGAGTTCCTTAACAAACTTGCGCTGCTCGTCGAGGTCCTGGCTGGTGTACCCCTCTTCCGTGCTCGTTTTCATGACCGCTCCTCTTCTCTCTGGGCCGTCTGTTGCAGCCCCTAATGCGCGCTGAAAGGGGCCAGCGCGCGGTTCAGTTGCGCATGATCCCTACGGACATTCGGGCAGGCTCAACAGGTTGTTCGGCTGGTCTCCGTCGGCCACTGTCTTGAGGTACTTGCGGCCTAGCCTGGTCGCCACGATTACAGAAACGGTGTCGCCTCCCACGCTGACGTAGAAGTCCCATTTGCCGCTTTCGATGCCCGCGATGGCGTCCTCCTGACTGAGCTTCCAGCGAGTACCATCGCTGTTCCTGCCGCCGATGTTCCAGATCCGCTCGTGGGGATCGTACCGGTTCGCCTTGTTGACGCACTCCACACGAATCTTCATACGCCTACCTCTCCTTTTCGGGCCAGCTATTGCAGCCCGCACGTGGACGTCTGACTGCCGGGATACACGTCACATGACCGAACGAACGCCGGCCGAAGACCGGACGCAGTTCGCCAGAAGCAGCTGTTGGTTTTGGGAGGAGTCTCTCGCGTACACGTTCCATCTCGCTTCTGAGGCCGCTATTGCAGCCCCTTGGAGAAGGGTTCGCCTACAACAAAATCGAGACTAGCCGCTCGGCCTTAGCCTGTCAACACCACTTCGCTTTCAGGGAGACGGACTTTCGCCTGAGCTAGGCCTCCCGCCCTCCTGACCGGCGACCGGGAGAACTGGGTGACAGGCTCACCTGGTCGTCTGCTCCTGCCGCGGACAGGGTGTTGCGGCTACAGCCAGCAACGCGCGGGTCTACCCCTCCGGCTGGCTCTGGGACGTCGGCGGCACCTTGCCTCGGAGCCGCATGTAGGTGACGACGTTGCCGTAGTGCAAGGCGGCGTGGTGGGTGCGGAACATCAGGATGCCCAGGGCCGGCCGCGGCTCGCCCATGAACTGGATGAACTGGACCATGGTCCTCGCCTTGGCGTCCGTCATGTCGGCGTAGGCGCCGTCGCAGTAGGTTAAGGACTCGGCGAGGGCCCTCTGGATGTCGGCCCTGGGCGTCTAGCTCTTCTTGAGGCCGCTCACGGGCTGCGGCTCGTCCTTGGCGGTGGCGCAGAACCAATAGTTGGTGTCGGCGACTGCGCCAGGAGCTGCCCGAACTGCGTACCTCCGGCGTCGGCTTGAACGCGTTAGTCCTCCTTGGACATGGTCTTGCGCCGACGCCGGGCTTATCGTGCGAGCGAGCGCGTGAGGTCGGGACCCCGGCGCCGCGTCGCTCATGGACCGCGTCACGCCCCGAGCAGCTTCGGCAGGTACTCGTCAGCGCCGGCAGGTAGACGTGGGCCTATCGGGCACGACAGGTTCTCCTTTCGTTCGTTGGGGATTGAGGGTGCGACGCTCCGCGATGCCCGCCGAGCGGCGGCGACCGGCCTCCGCGCGGCGCCCAGTGGCCTGCGGGAGGCGTGGAATGTCCTGCGGCGGCTTCGGAACCCTTTCCCGGAGCGTGGGAATGGGTTGCGCGGGCCGCGGAATGGGTTGCGGAGCGCCGGGAACCCTTTCCGAGCGGCTCGGAGGAGGTTCCGCAGCGCGCGCAACCCATTCCCGGCGTCGCGCAATCGAATCCCGGCGCCGCGCAGGAGGTTCCGGAGGGCGCGCAGGAGGTTCCGAGGTCCCGGGAGGACATTGGGAGGCTCCACCGAGTCGTCTGACGGTCGCGCGGGGACATTCCGGGACGGCCCAAGGTTGGTGGAGCGCGGCTCCGAGGAGATCCCAGAGAGGCGGGAGATACGGTAGGAAGGGCCGAGGATGAGGGAGCGAGCGTTCCGGATGTATCCTCAACGCCTGATACGACATCCTCGGCCGCTGATACGTTGTCCTCGGCGCCTGATACGACATCCTCGGCGGCTGATACGTTGTCCTCATCGGCTGATACGACGTCCTCAGAGCTTCCGGATGGATCCTCGGCGGCTGATACGACATCCTCAGCGGTTGCTACGACATCCTCAGGGCCTGATACCGCATCTCCGGGAGCGACGTAATGGCAGAGCACCCAACCTGCGGCGAGGGCCTGGCCGAGCACTCGGCGCTGCCGGCGAAGCTCGGTGAGTTGATCGCGGCGATGGCCGAGAACCTCGAGGTCCACATGCAGGCGCTCGACTCGAAGGATCCGGACGCCAGGCGGGAGCATCGGATGGCCGGCTACCGTGACCTGCCGATGGGCAGGCACGACGAGAAGGCGATGGCAGGGCCCGAGGTCCTCGCGGCGTTCGAAACGTTCGTGCGGGCGAAGCAGGAGCTTCTGGAGCTGCTGCGGAAGTCGGCGGAGCAGGATCAGAGGATGCTCGCCGCGATGCGCGGGGCAAGCGGCGGCACCTAGGGGCTCGGTGCCGCGCACCCCAGCCTTCGCCCTTGCTTGCGCCGTCGGGCTCGCCGGTGCCGTGGTCGCCGGCGCGGTACGGCAGGACTCTGTGATCCGCCGGCCGGCGCCCGCTCCGCAGGCGGTGGTCGACTGGATCCGCGCTCAGGCGATCCCGCTGCTGACGCCGCGCGCCGGGCACGGCTTCGCCGACCTGGCGCCCTTGCGCGACGTCGTCGGCGGCGCCCGGGTGGTGGCCCTCGGCGAGGCCACCCACGGCACCCGCGAGTTCTTCCAGGTGAAGCATCGCCTCCTCGAGTACCTCGTCTCCGAGCTCGGCTTCAGCGTCTTCGCCATCGAGGCGAGCTGGCCGGAGTCCGAGGCGGTGGACGAGTACGTGCGGACGGGCCGGGGGGACCCCGCCAAGGCGCTCGCCGGGCTGTACGTCTGGCCCTGGAACACCGAGGAGGTGCTCGACCTCATCCGCTGGATGCGGCAATGGAACGCCGTGCCGGGGCGCCGGCAGGTGCGCTTCTACGGCTTCGACGTGAGGGCCGCCGCGGTGTCGGCCGAGCGCCTGGCGGCGCGGCTGCGGCGGATCGACCCGCCTCTCGCGGCGGAGGCGGGGCCCGCCCTCGCCAGGCTCGCGGCGGCCGAGCGCGCCGAGGCGCCG
>DASUNQ010000207.1:0-13805 GCA_036277075.1 Thermoanaerobaculia bacterium | reverse complement strand
GGCCGCCGTCGAGCGCGAGCATCGCCTCCGCGGCTTCGGCGGCGGCCGCGAAGTCGCCGCGCGCCAGGGCCGCGCCCGCCCGCTCGCCGAGGGCGTACCAGCGGGCGACGCCGTCGCCGCCGAGCCGGGGCACCGGCTGGCGCGACTCCCAGTCGGCGAGGTTGACCTCCGGGAGGACGACGACCACCGGGACCTGGACGGCGCCGGCGATCGTCGCGATCCGCTCGAAGGCCTCGGCGCAGCGCGCGCGCAGCGCCGCCTGCGCCAGCCGCACCGGCCCGCGGAGACCCTCCGCGCGCAGCCGCTCCGCGTAGCGCTGCCGCGCCCGCACCCGCGGCGCGTAGGGGCTGACCTCCGGCGTCTCGAGGAGGTTCCAGTTGTTGCCGGCGAAGAGGACGAGGAGGTCGGGCTGGACCTGGAGCGACGCGCGGACGGCCTCGGCCAGCGTGGCGAGCCTCTCGCTGGTGCGCGCCAGGTCGATCACCTCGAAGTCGTCCCGCCCCACGGCGGCGCGGAGCTGCCCTTCGAGAATCTGCGCGGGGGTGAGCCAGGGGGCGTAGAGGTAGCCGGCGGCGACCGACTCGCCGAAGAGTCCGACGCGGAGCGGCAGCTCCGCGCGCTTCGGCCGCAGCACCTCTCGCGCGCCGAGGTGATCGGCGACGAACACCCGCTCGCCGTCGATCTCCGCCGGTCGCCAGTGGCCGATCGGCTCCGCGGCGCGGAGACCGGGCGGCCGCTCCGCGGCCGGGGGCGGCGCGGCGGCCGCGGCGAGGACGTCGTCGAGCGCGCCGGCCGCCTGGAGGCGCCGCGCCTCCCGCAGCCCCTCGGGGCGCGCCAGCCACTCGGCGACCGCGGCGCAGAGCGCCACGCGGTCCCCGCGGGCGGCCCCCGGGACGCCGGCCCGCTCGGCCAGGGCCTCGGCCAGGTCCCGCTCCCCGCGGCTCATGCGAAGGTGTAGAGGCTCTCGCCGACGGCGCTCTCGCTGCGCGCGAAGCCGCTCCGCCGCCGCTCGCGCCAGGCCGGGAGGAGCTCCGGCCAGCTCGCGGGGAGCGCCTCGCGCGCGAGCAGGAAGTCCTCGAGGACGAGGTCGTCGAGCCCCGAGCCGCCGAAGCAGAAGAGCGCGTCGATCGGCGAGCAGACGATCGGCTCGCTGGCGAGGTTGAACGAGGTGTTGACGAGGAGCGGGCAGCCGGTGCGGCGGCGGAAGGCCTCGAGCAGGGCGGCAAAGCGCGGGGCGGTGGCCGGGTCCACGGTCTGCGGGCGCGCCGAGCCGTCGACGTGGGTGACGGCGGGGAGGTCGAGCGGCGAGGCCACGGCGCAGGTCTCGAGCATGAAGGGGGAGGCGTGGTCGAGCGCGAAGTGGCCGGCCGCGTGTGAGGCGAGCACGCTCGGCGCGAAGGGGCGGAAAGGCTCGCGCCGCTTGACGACGCGGTTGAGGCGGTCGCGCATCGCGGGATCGCGCGGGTCGGCCAGGATGCTGCGCGCCCCGAGCGCCCGCGGGCCGAGCTCCATCGCGCCGTGGAACCAGCCGACGACCCGCCCGGCGGCGAGCCGGTCGGCGACCGCCGCGAGGAGCTCGGCCTCGCGGCCGCGGAAGTCGAGCGCCGGCAGACCGGTCGCGGCGAGGAACCGCGCGACCTCGTCCGCCGTCCAGCGCGGTCCGAGGCCGACGTGACGCAGCGGCTCGACGGCCGCCCCGCCGGCGAGCGCGGCGTGGGCCAGCGCCGCCGCCCCCAGGCAGCCGCCGGCGTCGCCCGCGGCGGGCTGCACGAAGAGGCGCTCGAAGGGCGCTTCGCGGAGGATGCGGCCGTTCGCCACGGCGTTGAGCGCCACGCCCCCCGCCATGCAGAGGTCGCGCGCGCCGGTCCGCGCGTGGAGCCAGTGGACCTTCTCGAGCAGGACCTCCTCGAGGACGGCCTGGAGGCTCCGCGCCACGTCCTGGTGGAAGCGGGCGATCTCGCCGCCGCGCGCGCGGGGCGGCGCGCCCAGCAGGTCGCAGAGTGCCTGCGAGCACATCCGCCGCCCGCGGACGAAGTCGAAGTAGCGCAGGTCGAGCGCGAATTGCCCGTCCGGGCCCGAGGCGACGAGGGCGCGGATCTCCTCGCGGAAGACCGGCTCGCCGTATGGCGCCAGCCCCATGACCTTGTACTCGCCGTCGTTGACCGCGAAGCCGAGATAGGCGGTGAGCGCCGAGTAGAGGAGGCCGAGGGAGTGCGGGAAGCGGACCTCCTCGAACGTCTCGAGGTCGGTCCCCGCGCCGTGGCCGTAGGTCGTCGTCGCCCACTCGCCGACGCCGTCGACGGTGAGGACCGCCGCCTCGGGAAACCCGGAGTAGAGGAAGGCGCTCGCGGCGTGCGACGCGTGGTGCGGGAAGGTCCGGATCGGCCCGGCGTGGCCCAGGCCCTCGCGCAGGGCGCGCAGCGGCCGCTCCGGGTCGAGCCACGCGAGGTCGGCCGGACCCCCTTCCGGCACGCCGGCCCAGAGCTGGCGGGAGAGCTTCTCGACCGGGCGCTCGAAGTAGGCGAGGCAGTCGACGTCGGCCGGCCTGAGGCCGCCGGCTTCGAGGCAGAAGCGGAAGGCGGAGACCGGCAGCCGGGGGTCGTGCTTGACGCGCGAGAAGCGCTCCTCCTCGGCGGCGGCGACGAGCCGGCCGTCCCGCAGCAAGCAGCAGGCCGATCCGTGGGAGAAGGCGGAGACGCCGACGACGTTCACCGGCCGCCTATACTCGCCCTTCCTGAGCTCGTCCGTCTTCCCTGGAGACCCGCTCATGTCCCGATCCACCCGCCCCTTCTGGCCGCTGCTCGCGCTCGGCCTGCTCGCCGCGCCCGCCGCCTGGACCCAGGTCCAGCTCGACACCGCGAACGCGCCGGCCCCGCCGCTCGTCAAGGACGCGCCGGCGGCCGCCGTCCCGACGCCGGCCTCCGCGGCGCAGGAGCCGCCGGTCGCGGCGCGGCTGCCGGTCGAGACGAAGATCCACGGCCGCACGCTCGTCGACCCGTACGCCTGGCTCCGCGGCAAGGAGAAGCCGGAGGTCGTGGCCTACCTCGAGGCCGAGAACCGCTACACCGAGGCGGTGATGAAGCCGACCGAGGCGCTGCAGGAGAAGCTGTACAGGGAGCTCGTCGGGCGGATCAAGGAGACCGACCTCTCGGTGCCCTCGCGGCGCGACGACTGGTACTACTACTCGCGCACCGAGCAGGGGAAGCAGTACGCGATCTTCGCGCGCAGGAAGGGGAGCCTGACGGCCCCCGAGGAGGTGCTGCTCGACATGAACGCCGCCGCCGAGGGGCGGAAGTACTTCCAGCTCGGCGGCTACCAGGTGAGCCCGGACCACTCCAAGCTCGCCTACCTCTACGACACCGACGGCGGCGAGCGCTTCACCCTGGCGGTCAAGGACCTGGCGACCGGCCGGCTGCTCTCCGACCGGGTCGTGGACCTCTCCTTCGGCGTCGCCTGGGCTAACGACAACCGAACGCTCTTCTACATCGTGGCCGACGCGGCGCGCCGCCCGTACCGGCTGATGCGCCATGCGCTCGGCGTCGACCCCGAACGCGACGCCGTGGTCTACGACGAGCCGGACCCGGCCTTCAGCATCTTCATCGAGCGCACGCGCAGCGACCGGTACCTGGTGCTCTCGAGCGCCGCCACGAAGACCACCGAGGCCCGGGTGCTCGACGCCGACCGGCCGGAGGGGCGGTTCCGGCTGATCCAGCCGCGGGAGAAGGGCCTCGAGTACGAGCTCGACCATCACGGCGACCGGTTCTACATCCGCACCAATCTCGGCGCCGAGGACTTCCGGGTGGTGAGCGCCCCGGTCGCCACCCCCGGCCGCGAGCACTGGCAGGAGGTGGTCCCCGCGCGCCCCGGCGTGCGCGTCGCGTCGCTCGACCTCTTCCGCGGCCACATGGTGGTGACCGAGCGCGTGGAGGGGCTCAAGCGGGTGCGCGTGCGCGAGCTGGCGAGCGGCGCCGAGCACGAGGTGAGCTTCCCCGAGCCGGCCTACTCGCTGTCGGTCGGGCCGAACCCCGAGTTCGACACCACCAACCTGCGCTTCAGCTACACCTCGCTGGTGACGCCGCAGTCGATCTACGACTACGACATGGCGACGCGGCGGCGCGACCTGATGAAGCGCGAGGAGGTGCTCGGCGGCTACGACCCGGCGCAGTACGCGAGCGAGCGGCTGGCGGCCACCGCCCCGGACGGCACGCGGGTGCCGATCTCTCTCGTCTACAAGAAGAGCTTCGTCAAGGACGGCTCGCGCCCCTGCTACCTCACCGGCTACGGCTCCTACGGCTCGCCGCGCGACGCCGGGTTCGTCTCGCTGCGGCTGTCGTTGCTCGACCGCGGCTTCTGCTTCGCCATCGCGCACATCCGCGGCGGCGGCGACCTCGGCGAGGCGTGGTACGAGCAGGGGCGGCTGCTGAGCAAGAAGAACACCTTCACCGACTTCATCGCCGCCGCCGAGCACCTCGTCGCCCAGCGCTACACGTCCAAGGGGAAGTTGGCGATCCAGGGGGGGAGCGCGGGCGGCCTCCTCATGGGCGCGGTCGTCAACCTGCGCCCCGACCTCTTCGGGGCGGTGATCGCCAAGGTGCCGTTCGTGGATGTGATCAACACCATGCTCGACGCCACCATCCCGCTCACCGCGCAGGAGTTCGACGAGTGGGGCGACCCCAAGGACCCGCGGTACTTCGAGTACATGCTGAGCTACTCGCCCTACGACAACGTGGCGGCGGTCGAGTATCCGCCCATGCTGGTGACGACCGGCCTCAACGACCCGCGCGTCGCCTACTGGGAGCCGGCGAAGTGGGTGGCGAAGCTGCGGGCGACCAAGGCCGGGGACGACCGGCTGCTGCTCAAGACGAACATGGGCGCCGGCCACCGCGGCTCCTCCGGCCGCTACGACTACCTGCGCGAGATCGCCTTCGACTACGCGTTCCTGTTCGACGTGCTGGGGGTGGAGGGGTAGGCGCCTCCACCCCCGCGGTCGCTACTTCTTGGTGTAGGTGATCTCCATCATCTTCATTTCCTTGCCGTCCTTGCCGGGCCCGTGCATCTCGAAGACCTGGACGGTCGGGCTGGTCCAGCGGCTGGCCATGCGGGCCTGGACCGGTGCCTTCTTGATCGGATCGTTCCAGGAGCCGGTGAAGGCGCAGGCGCCGCTCTTGTCGCAGGTGCCCTCGCTGACCATCAGCCCGGTCGACATGCTGTCGTTCCAGGTCGCCCAGTACTTGCCGGTCACGTTGTCGTAGCCGGTCATGCCGTGGCCGGTGAAGGGCATGCCCATCATCGAGCTCGTGACGTCCTCGACCATCACCCGCCCCTCGAGCGCCATGGAGCGCGTCGCGGTGCCGGTCGACTCCATCGCCGGCCCACCCGGCTCGTGCCAGCTCTTGATCGCCAGGTCGTAGGTGCCGGCCGTGTCGGCCAGCCTCTTGTGCGCGGCGCCGGGGGTCCCGGCCTCCATGTAGGCCGCCATCTCGGCCTTCTGCTCGGCGGTCATCTCCGGCATGGCCTGCTTCGGCTCATCGCCGTTGGCGCCGGCGACCAGAGGGGCGGCGAGGACCAGGGCCACGATCGCTACCGTACAGCTGAGGACTCTACGCTTCATTGGAGGCTCCTCCCTTTGATCTTGGGTGGCGAAACCCGTCCAGTATATGGCCTAGGTCGACCCCAGGGCCCGCTCGAGGAACCGCGCGGCGCGGACGTAGAACTCGACGACGTTCTCGCGGCGGGCCAGGGAGTGGCCCTCGTTGTCCTTGACCATGTACTCGACGGGGATGCGGCGGCGGCGGGAGGGAGCCGACGATGAGGTCGGACACCGCGCGCGGCACGCGCGGGTCGTTGGCGCCGGCGTAGCCGAAGAGCGGGTAGACGATCCGGTCGGCGACGAGCAGCGGCGAGATCGAGTCGAGGAAGGCGTCGTCCTTGCCGGGCTCGCCGAGGTCGAGGCGGAAGAGCTCGCGGATGACGCCCATGGTGGTGCGCAGGAAGGTCCGCATGTTGGCGACGCCGAAGAGGTCGATGCCGGCGCGCCAGATGTCGGGGTCGCGGGTGAGCGAGGCGAGCCGTGTAGCCGCCGTAGCTGCCGCCCATGACTACCAGGCGCTCGTCACCTTCTTCCCCGTGGGCGGATAGAGCTCGCGCGCGCGTCGAAGACCGCCTCGATGACGGTCGCGAGCTCGCCCGCGCGGGCGTCCGCCGGCGGCGCCGGGTCCGGCTCGACGCGCGGCGCGGCCTGTCCCGCCGACTGCGGAGCGCGGAGGGCGATGCCGGCGACGAGCATCGCGAAAACGGCCGGCCGAATGAAGCGTGGCGTGCGCATGCCCTCCACGCTAGCAGAGCGTCCGCGCGTGCGCGTTATCCTTGCCCGCGGGAGACCCTGAGGAGGCGCGATGGACCGCGAGGCGGCGTGGCAGTTGGTGCGGGAGAGCGTGCAGGCGGCGGGGCTGCGCCGTCACATGCTGTCGGTCGAGGCGGCGATGCGCGGCTACGCCGCGCGGCTGGGCGAGGACCCTGAGACCTGGGGGCTCGCCGGGCTCCTCCACGATTGGGACTGGGAGATCCACCCGACGCTCGACGCGCACCCGGCGGAGGGTGCGCCGATCCTGCGCGAGAAGGGGTGCCCGGAGACCGTGATGCGGGCGATCCTCTCCCACAACACGCCGGGGACCGGGGTCGAGCGGGAGCGCCCGATCGACTACGCCCTCCTCGCCTGCGACGAAGTGACCGGCCTGATCATCGCCGCCGCCCTCGTCCGCCCCAGCAAGGACGTGCGGGAGGTGGAGGTCAAGTCGATCCAGAAGCGCTGGAAGGAGAAGGCCTTCGCCGCCGGCGTCGACCGCCCGCACGTCGAGGAGGCCACGGCGGACTTCTCCCGCGCCTGCTTCGCCGGCGACCTCGGCCTCTGGGAGCACGTCGGCAACGTGCTCGCGGCGATGCAGGGGGTGGCTACGGACCTGGATTTGGACGGACGGCTGGCTCGGGCGTAGGGACCGGGACCCGCCGCCAGGCGAGCTTCGCGGCCAGCCGCAGATAGTCGACTTCCGCCGCCAGCCAGAGCTTGAGCCCGCGCGCTGCCATGCGCACCGGGGCGAAGCCGAGGTTGTAGAAGGCGGCGACCCGGCGGCCGTCGTTGCGCCGGCCGGCCTCGCCGGCCGCGCGGCGTGCGAGGGCGATCTTCGCCAGGCGCCGGTTGTAGAGCCGCATCAGGTGGTAGCTGAAGAGCGCGGGCTTGGGGCCGAGCACCGGCTCCCAGTGGAAGCGGCCGTGGAGCTTGTAGGCCGGGATCACCACGAACAGGTAGTACAGCGCGGTGTCGATGAGGAAGGACGCCGACAGCAGGTCGTGCTCCCCCATGTAGAAGTACTTGTCCTTGTAGGCGGCGCGGAAGAAGCGCCAGTAGGAGCGCTGGAAGGCGGCATTGTGCTCGGCGACGCGCGCCGCCACGTCCTCGCCGGCCGTCTGGGCGCCGACGATCGCCACCGTCGCGTCCACGGTGAAGGCGGCGTGATCGAGCCCGGGCGAGTAGTAGGGGTCGAGGAAGGCGGCGGCGTCGCCGAGGAGCGCCCAGCCGGGGCCCATGTACTGGCGGCTGACGTAAGGGAGGTAGGAGTAGCCGCGCAGGTCCTCGCTGCGCAGCCGCGCTCCCTCGAGCAGCTCGGCGAGGGCCGGGATGGCGCGCAGGAAGGCGATGAAATCGGCCTCGCGGTCGCGCCCCTGGTCGAGGACGTGGATGCGCCGGTCGTAGACCACGCCGATGCTGGTCTCGCCGTTCCCCAGCGGGATGACCCAGATCCAGTAGCCGAACCCCATGTAGTGGTTGGTGGCGAGGCGGCGCGAGCCGACGTTGCCGCGCGACAGTGCCAGCGGGCCGCGCGCCGCCAGGTCGTCGACGTGGCGCACCCCCTGCCAGCGCCCCCAGACGGCGGCCGTCGGGTGCTCCTCGTTGCGCTCGACGAGCCCCAGGCGCTTGCCGAGGAAGGTGGCGCGGCCGGTGGCGTCGAGGAGCCAGCGGCAGGCGACGGTCTCGAGACCCGCGGCGGACTCGATCGTCAGCCGGTGGTCGTGGTCGCCGAGCTCCACCTCGCGCGCCCGCGCCGGGCGGAGCAGCTCCGCCCCTTCGGCAACGGCGGAGGCGAGGAGGTGCTCGTCGAGGGTGTCACGACGGAGCTGGAAAGAGGGCACGGTGCTGCGCAGGTAGGGGCCGGTCTCGCTGGCGTCGGCGTGGCCGGAGACCCGCTCGTTCGAGAACCAGTAGCGCAGCCCCTCCTTGGGCAGGTGCTCGCGCTCCAGGTGCCGCCACTGGGCGAGGCGCCGGGTCAGGAACATGCCCGACATCTCGGTCGTGGCCTCGCCGACCTTGGCGTCGAAGGCCTCCTGCTTCTCGACGATCAGGACCGAGAGGTGCGGGTGGTCGCGGCGCAGCAGGAGCGCCGCCGAGGCGCCGCTGAAGGCCCCGCCGAGCACCACCACGTCGTAGCGCCGGACCGCGTCCATGAGGTCCGCCGATCCTACCGCGGAAGAGGGGGACGCCCGGCCTCCGCGGCACGTCGCTTGCACCCCTTGACTATGCCTCTGCCCGCATCCAGCGAAGAGAGGTCACATCCCGAAGGAGGACAGAGCATGAGGACCACGACCACGACGGTGACCGGCATCGAGCAGCTCAACAGCTTGCTGCGCGGCGAGATGTCGGCCATCGAGACGTACAGGCTGGCGATCGAGAAGGTCGGCGACGAGCCGTTCGCCGAGGAGCTGCACGCCTTCCAGCGCGACCATCGCGACGCCGCCGACCGCCTCTGGCACCACGTCGAGCGCCACGAGGGGCGGCCGTCAGCGGACTCCGGTCCCTGGGGCGGCTTCGCCAAGCTGGTGCAGGGGACGGCGAACCTCTTCGGCGACGCTTCGGCGCTCAAGTCACTCAAGGAGGGTGAGGAGCACGGCCTCAAGGACTACGAGGAGGCCCTCCACAACACCGACCTGCCGCAGGACGCGGTCGAGCTGGTGCGCGAGCTGATGGCCAAGCAGCGCCAGCACATCGCGACCCTCGACCGGCTCCTCGAGACGCCGCTCGGTGGCTCCCGCACGACGACCGGCACGCCGGGAAGCCCGTCGGGCACCCCGGGCACCCGGATGTAGCTCGTCGTCATCAGGGCCGGCGGCGCTCCGCCGCCGGCCCTGGTTATCCCGCCGCGCTAGCAGCCCGGCGCGAAAGCTTGCGCGCCTCCCGCAGCACCGCCAGGAACGGCTCTCCCCAGCCCGCCATCCGCGCCTCCAGCTTCTCGGTGCAGTCGCAGGAGCTGCAGGCCCAGGGCTCCTCGCCGGTCTCATCGCGGCACTTGCGGCGGCGGTGGGCCTCGCGGACCTCGACGAGCTCGAAGAACTCCTCCCAGTAGGGACGCTCCTCCGCGAGCGGTGTCGCGCAGAAGCAGACCTCCACCCAGCGCACCCCGCCATCCTCGACGAGCCGAGCCTTGGCCATGTCCTCGAGGTACTCGTCGCCGGCGACGGAGCCCCGTCCGAGCCGGCCGCTCTCGATGGCGGCGAGCAGCGCGGCCTCGCGGCCGGGGCGCACGCGGGCGGTGACCAGATAGCGCATGCCGGCTGCAACGGGCGGGGCGGCCTGAGGATTCCGCGGCGCGCCGCCGTCTATACTTCCGGAACCGATCAACCGAACAGGAGCATCGGCCGATGACCGAGTGGCTGCGCTCGCGGAAACGGGCCGCCGCGATGCTGATGGTCGCGGGCCTGGCGACGCTGCTCGCCTTCTGGGGGATCCAGCAGGCGGGCGAGGTGGAGAGGGCCCGGCGCGGCGAGCTGTGCCGCGACGTGGAGCTCGCGGGGCTCGTCCTCCGTCTCGAGCTGGCGCCGAGCCCGGCCGACTTCGAGCGCGAGCTGCGCAGGGCGCCCGAGGAGTGCGTGCGCGAGGCGGCGCGGGCGATGGTCGAGCGGGACTGGGTCCTCCTCCCCTCCTACGGTTTCTTCGTCGCGTTGATCTTCCTGCTGCTGGCGAATCTGCGCCTGCGGGGCCCGGCGGCCTGGTCGCTCTGGGTGGGGCTCGGCCTCGCCCTCGCCGCCGCCGCGGTGGCCGCCGACGCCTGGGAGAACCGGCTCCTCCTGCGTCTCCTGGACGCCGAGCGCGCCGACGCCGCGACGCTCGAGGCGCTGCACCAGGCGACGGCCGCCAAATGGGGCCTCCTCGCCGTCGCCGCGGCGGCGGCCGCCCTGCTCTGGGTCAGGCGCCCGCGGCCCGTCGGCGACGACGCGCCGCTCGTCGCGCCGCAGGCGACGGCGCGCCAGGCCTCGCTGGCCCGCCTCGCGCCCTGGCTGCGCTGGGGCGTGGCGCTCCTCGGCGCCGCGGCCGCCGCCGTCATCCTCTGGGGGCTGGCGCAGCCGGATCGCGCGCTGCAACTCGCGGCTCTGCAGGTCGGTATCCTGCTCCTCGTCGCCTCCTGGAGCTGCGCCTTCGCGCGGGCGCTGGTCGTGGCGGCGGAGCCGATGCCGTTCCAGCGGATCGGGGAGGTCGCAGTCGAAGCCGCCGCCGGTGAGGCGTGCTCGCCCCCGGAGGGAACCGCCCCCAAGCGGGATAGCCCTTTCGAGCGCGGCTACCCCCTCCCGCTCTTCGCCCGCGAGTGGGGCGCGAGCTGCGAACGCCGGCGGCGCGTCGGCCTCCCGGTCGACGGCCCGCGGGTGGGCTTCGGCCTCTCCGGCGGCGGCATCCGGAGCGCCACGCTGAACCTCGGCCTCTTCCAGAAGCTTTCCGAGATCGTTCCCCCGGCGGAGCCCAAGGAGCTGCCGCTTCTGGGTCGGTTCGATTTCATCTCGACCGTCTCGGGCGGCGGCTACTTCGGCAGCTTCCTCGGCCGGCTCTGGACCCGCAAGTTCGTCCGCACGCCGGCTCACGTCGCCACCGCGTTGCGCGGCATCGACGCGAAGGACGGGAGCGACGAGATTCCCGGTCGCAAGGTCATGCGCTACCTGCGCGAGAACGGCCGCTACCTCTCTCCGAACGGCGCCGGCGACCTGCTGCTCGGCGGCGCCGTCGCGCTACGCAACTGGGTCTCGGTGCAGCTCGTCCTGCTCACCTTCCTGCTGACCGTCGTCCTCGGCTTGCAGGCGGCGCGCCCCGGCCTTGAGTGGCTGGTGGCGCGCCCCGTCCTTAAGTGGCTGGCGCCTTCCTTCGAGCTCGCCGGGGGCGGCTTCTGGTGGAGCCCCTGGCTGCTCTTGCCGCTGCTCGGCTTCGCCTTCGTCGCCTTCCCGCTCGGCTGGGCCTACTGGATGGTCGAGCCGCTCGCGCCGCAGCTCGCCGGGGCGAAGGCCGGCCAGCCGCTGCCGCCGCGGCGCCGGTGGGGGTGGGACCGTTCGGCGATCGCCCCGGTGGCCGGCCTGGTCCTCACCCTGGTCGTCGCCCTGGTCATGGTCTTCGGCGTGCGGCGGCCGGCGTCGCGGGCGGTGTGGATCCTCGTGGCGCTCACCGCCGCGCTCGCCTTCGCCTGGTGGCTGGTGGCGCGCTGGCTGGCGAGGCGACAGACCGAGCGGGCGGACGACGGCGCGCGCGAGCCGGCGCCCGCGGTCGACCTGAGCGGCGAGCTGTCGGTGGGCGACGAGGCCAAGCTGGAGAAGCGCATCCACCGCCACCACACCGAGCGGGGATGGCTCTCCTCACGCCTCGCCGAGGCGCTGCTCGCAACCGGCGTGCTGCTGGCGCTCGGGCTCGTCGACTCGCTCGGCCAGTCGCTGTACGTCAAGCTCTTGCAGCCCGGCGACCTCTGGGGCGGCTGGCTGGCCGGGGTCGGCTCCGGCGTGGCGTTGCTCCTCAACGCCGCCCGGCGCCTCGCCGCGCTGCGGGCGAAGGGGCCCGGCGACGAGCGCCCCGGCCTGCCCTTGAACCTCCTCGCCGGCGCCGCCGCCTTCCTCTTGGTGGCCCTTATCCTGGTCGCCGTCGACGCCGCTTCGCACGCCGTCGCCTGGCGCGCGGCGTTGCCGACAGCGGAAGGACCGCAGCGGGACCAGGCGCTGGCCGCCATCGCCCTGCTCACCGCCTTCGTCCTCTCGGTCTTCTTCGGCCAGACCTTCCCCTTCGTCAACCGCTCCTCGCACCACGCGCTCTACAGCTCGCGCCTGACCCGCGCCTACCTCGGCGCCTCGAACCGGCGCCGCCTGCTGCGCGCGGAGAGCGTGACGCGGGTGATCCGCGGCGACGACATCGACCTCATGCGCTACTGGCCGCCCCCCGCGGCCAAGGCGGCGCCGGTCCACCTCATCAACGTCACCCTCAACGAGACCCTGAGCGGCCGCTCGCAGGTCGAGCAGAAGGACCGCCGGGGGACGAACCTGGCGCTCGGCCCGTTCGGGTTCAGCGCCGGCATCGAGCACCACGCCATCGTCCCGCTCGGCAAGATGGACCCCTACGGCCAGCCGGTCACCGTCTATCCGCAGGCGGCCGGCGAGTTCCGCGTCTTCGAGTACCCGCGGGTCGGCGACGGCCGGATCTTCACCGGCGAGTCGCTCTCGCTCGGCGACTGGGTCGGCATCTCCGGCGCCGCCTTCTCGACCGGCCTCGGGGCGCGCACCAGCCTCGGCCTGAGCCTCCTCGCCGGCTTCGCCAACGTGCGGCTCGGGCGGTGGTGGGACTCGGGCGTCGACGTCGCCGCTCGCCAGGACGTGGTGCGGCCCAGCCGTCTCGTGCGCCTCGAGCACGCCGTGGCGCGGCTCTTCCCGGTACAGGTCTTCCTGCTCGACGAGTTCGTGGCCCGCTTCCACGGCCCGGCGCGCCGCCACTGGTACCTCTCCGACGGCGGCCACTTCGAGAACCTGGCGGGCTACGAGCTGATCCGCCGGCGGCTGCCGGTGATCGTCCTCGTCGACGCCGAGCAGGACCAGGACTTCGTCTTCGGCGGCCTCTCCAACCTGGTGCGCAAGGCGCGCATCGACTTCGGCGCCGAGGTCACGTTCCTCGAGAAGCCCGAGCTCGACGCGGCCATCGACCCGCCGATGCCGGGCGTCGTCGGCACCCTCGAAGACCTTCGGCGTAAGAAGGACACCGGCTACTCGGGCGCCCACGCGGCCCTCGCCCGCATCCGCTATGAGGACGAGCCGGGGCGAACGGGGGAGGTGCTCTACGTCAAGGCGACCTTGACCGGCGACGAGCCGGCGGACGTCATCGAGTACTCCCGCGCCCACCCGGCCTTCCCCCACGAGTCGACCGGCGACCAGTTCTTCGACGAGGCGCAGTGGGAGAGCTACCGCAAGCTCGGCGAGCACATCGCGCACCAGCTCTTCCCCGGCGCCTGGCCCGGCACAAGGCCGAAAGATAGGCGGAAACAGGGCGGTGAAACCGGCCCCGAGAAACCGCCCCAAAGGGGGTGAAAAGGGGGAAGAAAGCCCGCCTGCCTAGGGTTGTATGCGCTGAACGCCAAGCGAAGACCCGCTCGTCCTCGAACGGACGAGCTACAATCCGGCAACCCCGACGTCGCAGCCCCAAGGCTGCACTGGAGACTCGCGCGACGATGAATCGCTCCTCCGCCCGTCCCCTGCGCCTGCGCTCGATCCTCCTCTCGCTGCTCGTCCTGGGCACCTGCCTCGCCGCCGTCCCCGCCGCTCCAGCCGCCGCTCCGGCGATCGCCGCGCCCGCCGCGGTCGCGCCGGCGGACGCTGTCGTCGCCGCGCCGGCCCCGCTCGTCGAGGAGGCGGCGCCGGCCCCCCCCGTCGAGGTGCCCGAGGTGGTCGTCGAGGCGCTGCCCACGGCCGAGGCTCCCGAGCCGGCCGCGATCGAGGTCGAGGGGCTGGCGCCGGAGGTCCTCGCG
>DASUNQ010000206.1:0-23943 GCA_036277075.1 Thermoanaerobaculia bacterium | reverse complement strand
CGCGCCGCCGCGCGCGCCGCGCTCGAGCGGGCCGGGGGGATGATCGGCCCCGAGGCGCCGCCGGTCGCTCTCGGCTGGGCCCTCCTCGACCGGCTCGAGGGGCGCACCGGGCCCGCCGTCGAGCGGCTGCGGCGGCTCCTCGCCCGACACCCCGGCTACGGGCCGGCGGCGCAGCTCCTGCGGGCGCTCGCGGGCGCTACGAGCGCCCCTCCTCCTTCTCCTTGAGCTTCTGCAGGTTGCGGGCGGCCATCGCGTCGTCCGGCTTGAGCTCGAGCACCTTCTCGAGGAGTCCCCTCGCCTGCGCCATGTCGCCGCGCGACATCAGCAGCACGGCGAGGTCGTTCATCGACGGCACGTGCGCGGGCGCGAGCTGGAGAGCGCGCCGGAAGTCGCTCTCGGCGCGATCGAGCTCGCGCCGGGCGAGGTGGACGACGCCGCGCTGGTAGACCACGTCGGGGTTGTCGGGCGCCAGCCGCAACGAATCCTGCGCCACCTGAAGCGCCTCGTCGAGGCGCCGGAGCTGGAGCAGAGCGCGGATGCTCAACACGCGCGGCCAGAGGTCGGCCGGGGCGCGCGCCGCCTCCTGCTGCGCGATCTCGAGCGCCTTGTCGAACTGGCCCAGCTCCATCAGCTTCCCCGCCCGCCGCAGCGCCGGCTCGCCGGGGACGTTGGGCGCCGCGGTGGCCGCCTCCTGCGCCTTCGCCGCCAGCTCGGAGAAGCGGGCGAAGGCCTTCTGCGCCTCGTCGCGCCGCCCGACCCCCATCAGCGCCTGGCCGTAGCCCTGCCAGGCCTGGGGCTCGTCGGGGCGGAGCTGCGTCGCCCGCTCGAACAGCGGCACCGCTTCGGCGTGCCGGCCCGCCGCGACCAGCATGCGCCCGTAGGCGCGGGCGATGTCGCCGGACAGGCGCGCGTCCTCCGGCCGCGGCGGCGCCGCACGGTCGCGCACCGCCTCGGCGAACGGCCGGAGGCGCTCCAGCGCCCGGTCCATCTCGCCGCGCTGGTAGAGGGCCTCGGCGAGGAGGAGCGCCATGCCGCGGTCGCGCAGGTCCCCCTTCTCCAGCAAGGCGATCGCCGCCGCCGAGTCTCCGGTCGCGAGGTAGGCGTCGGCCAGCATGCGGTGGAGGTCGGCCTCCATCTCGGGGGGGTGCTGCGCCTCGAGCGGCCGGAGCACCTTCAGCGCGCCCCGCGGGTCCCCCTGGACGAGGAGGAGCTTGCCGCGCAGGAGGCGCGCCTTTGGGTGGTCCTCGGGGGTGCCCGCGAGCAGCTCCTGCGCCTCGGGGTTGCGGCCGAGCTGAAGCGCGAGCAGGGCCGCGGCGAGCCGGCTGTCGAGGTCCTCCGGGTGCGCCACCGCCCAGGGGCGGAGGAGGGAGTAGGCGGCGGCGGCGTCCCCCATCTGGGCGTGGATGAGCCCCAGCTCCCGCCCTGCCGGGGAGACCGGCGCCTGCTTCGCGGCGCGCTCGAGGTAGCCGCGCCCCTTCTCCGGCAGCCCGGCCGCGAGAGCGGCGCGGGCGGCGTTGAAGAGCACGGCCGGGTCGGCGTCCGGCTCGTCGGCCAGCGGCACGAGGAGCGCGTAGGCGTCGGTGCCGCGGCCGGCTTCCAGGTAGAGCGCGCCGAGCATGGAAAGGATCACGCGGGGCGCGTCCGGCTGCGCCCGCAGCGGCTCGAGGGCGGCGATGGCGCCCGCCAGGTCGCTGGCGGCGAGGCGCTCCTGCGCCGCGACGAGCGCCGCGGCGGCCGGCGCCAGAGCGGGCGCCGGCGGCGCCTGCGCCGCGGTCGTGGAGGGCGCGCCGGAGAGGAGGAGTGAGACGAGGAGAAGCTTCATCGAGAGCTCCCGAGCTTGAACGAGGCGAGGTCGAGCGGGACGAGCTCGGGCTCCCCTTCCGAGACGCGATAGGCGCGGTTCGGCCGGACGTCGCGGAAGACCTGCACGGTGCCCCTGCAGGGCCAGCGGAGGTGGAGCGACTCGATGGTGGTGGCTTTCCCCAGGCCAAGCTCCAGCCGCAGGGGAGAGGCGCCGAAGGAGCCGCCGGAGCCGACGACGCGGTGGATTGAGCGCAAGCCGCCCTCGTCTCGCACCCGCACCTCGACGCGCGTGCCAATTCCGGGTCGGTTGGCGCGCTTTCCTTCGAGCTTGAGGATCAACCAGGCGGTGCCGTTTCCCGGGTTTTCGTATAACGAGTTGTAGAAAGCGTCTCCCGGGTAGGCCCCTCCGACCTGCTGGAACAGGTCCTGGTCGCCGTCGTGGTCGATGTCCCCGAACGCGACCCCGTGCCCCTTGGCGAGGTTGCCGAAGCCGCCGGCGAAGGTGACGTCGCGGAAGCGCGAGCCCTCCTCGTTGCGGTACATCACGTTCGGCATCAGCGCCTCGTAGTCCGGGATGCCGGTGCCGAGGTACACGTCGAGGAAGCCGTCGCCGTCGATGTCGCCGAAGTTGGCCCCCATCGGCAGGAGAGGCCGCGTGAGGCCCGCCTCCCGCGAGACGTCACGGAACCGCCCCCCCTCGTTGCGGTAGAGGACCGCGTGCCCGGCGGCGCCGGGAGGCGCGCCCATGTAGCTGCCGACCACCGTGGCCGTCGTCGCCGAGTAGTCGTTGACCCAGAGGTCGAGGTCGCCGTCGTTGTCGAAGTCGAAGAACCAGGTGGCGAAGCTCTTGCCGGAGGGCTCCGTCACCCCCAGCTCCGCGGTCACGTCGCGGAAGGTGCCGTTCCCCTGGTTGCGGTAGAGCCGGTTGGGGCCGAGGCAGGAGACGTAGAGATCCGGTCGGCCGTCGTCGTCGTAGTCCCCCCAGGCGACGCCCTTGGCGAAGCCGGGGGAGGCGACGCCCGCCTGGAGCGCCACGTCGCGGAACGTGCCGTCCCCCTGGTTCTGGAAGAGTTGCGAGGGGTAGACGGTGTCGGCGGTCCCCTCGTTGCCGACGTAGAGGTCGAGGTCGCCGTCGCAGTCGTAGTCGGCCCAGCCCGCCGCCTGGCTGGGGTACGCCGGCGCGGCGAGCCCCGCGGCGGCCGTCACGTCCACGAAGCGGCCGGTGGGCCCCCCGAGGTCGTTGCGCAGCAGCGACCGCCGGATGCGGCCGTGCTCGCCCTGCCAGCCCCCGCGCAGCACCAGCAGGTCCGGCCGGCCGTCGTTGTCGTAATCGGTCTGCACCAGGTTGAGCCCGCCGAGCTGCGCGTCGAGCCCCCAGCGGCGCGCCGCGTCCTCGAACCCGCCCCGGCCGTCGTTGCGGAACGCCTTCATCGGCTCGCAGGGGTGCATGCTCGAGGAGACGAGGTCGAGCAGACCGTCGCCGTCGAAATCGTCCATCACCGCGCCCCCCGCCCAGTCGAAGCTGGCCACGCCCAAGGCCGGCGCGACATCGCGCCAGCGCGGCAACGGGCCCTCCGACTCGAGCGCCCCCGGCGGCAGGCGGAACCGCTCCGGCACCCGCTCCGGATAGTCCCCGGAGAGCATCCGCGCCAGGTTGGCGAGCCAGCGCACGACCGGATCGTCGATCCCCTGCTCGAGCAGCTCCGAGTAGAGGTCGCCGGCGCGGCGGATCGAGCGCGGATGGGAGTGGACCGACTCGCGCCCGACGGGGAGGACGCAGCTCGCCTCGCGCCGCTGGTGGACGCAGTTCTCGTCCTCCGCGAGCTGCAGGTGAGCAAGGGCGAGGTCGCGGGTGAGCGACCGCCGGAGCGGCTGCGGGAAGCCGTGGCGGCGGGCGGTATCCAGCGCCTCCTGCAGGAGCTCGGTGGCCTCCCGGGGACGGTCCAGGCGGAGCAGGTGGTTCGCCAGGTTCGCCGCCGCCACCGTGCGCCGTCCGGGGTGGCTCGCGGCAGCCGCCAGCTCGCCACGCGACTGCGCCACCGCGCGCTCGCCGTAGAACGGATCGTCACTCGCCTTCAGGCCGGCGCAGATGCCTTCGAACTCGGCACGAGTCCCCTCCGGGGACGGCAGGCGCACCGCGGACCGCGGCGAAGGTTGCGCGAGTCGCGGCAGAGCGAGCAGGACGGCCGCGGCCGTGGCGAGGCGGGTTGCTCGATGCATCTTCCCCGTCCTCACCCCGCCAGCGCCCGGAGCTGCTCGGATTGCGGGTAGGCGCGCCGGGCGTGCTGGAGCAGGGCGGCGGCGGCACGCGCGTCGCCGAGGACGCGCAAGGTCTCCACCGCGGCCGCGTAGGCGGAGGCCGAAGGGTTCTTCTCGACCATCTCCTGCAGCACGCGGACGCCCTCCCGCGGGTTGCCGTCGGCGACCTGGAGCACCGCCAGCCGCGTGTGGGCGTCGAGGTTGTCGGGGTGGAGGCGGAGCTCCTCGTGGAACTGGCGCTTGGCTTCCTCGGCGCGCCCCTGCCGCGCGAGCACGTCGCCGTAGACGAAGTGGAAGCCGGACGGGTCCTCGCGCTCCTCGCGCCGCGCCAGCTCGCCCTCCGCCTGGCGCACCAGAACGAACGCCTCCTCCACCTTGCCGCGCCGCGCCAGCACCTGGGCAAGGCCGACCAGCGGCTGCACCTGGGAGCCGCGCTCGACGACGGCGGCGCGCGCATGCCGCTCGGCGCCCTCGAGGTCCTTGGCGGCGAGCGCGATGTCGGCCAGCCGCCAGCGCGCCTGCGCCGGGCTCGAGGCGAGCGCCAGCTCGGCGTGCTCGCGCGCCTCCTCGAGCCGCCCCATCTCCTGGTAGAGGGCGGCGAGGTTGAGGGCGAACTGCGTCGAGCCGCCGGAGAGGCGGAGCGCCTCCTCGTAGGCCGCCGCGGCTTCGCCGAAGCGCCCCAGCCGCCAGTAGGAGAGGGCGAGCTGCTCGCGCGGGTCCTGCATGCGCGGGTTGTCGGCCAGGATGCGGCGGTAGATCGGGATCGCCTGCTCGTACTCGCGGCGGAAGAAGTGCCGGCCGGCGGCCGCCAGGTCGGCGAGGACGTGGAGCTGCGTCTTGGGGTCGGGGAGCGCTTCCTCGTCGCCGGCGAGCGCCGGGCTCGCCAGGTAGCCGAGGGCGGCGAGCTTCTGCGCCGTCTCGGGATCGACCTCCTCGGGCTCTGCGAGGGGCTTGGCGAACCGCTCGACCTCGCGGCGCAGCGCGGCGTAGGCACGCCGCTCGCGGGTGAGGACGTTGCGCGTCTCGCCCGGGTCGGCGGCGAGGTCGTAGAGCTCCGGGGTCGGGGCCTGGATGAAGTGCTGGTCCCCCTGCACCACCGAGGTGAGCTCGCTCCAGCCCATGTGCAGGCGCGCGAACCAGGTCTCGGCGTAGATCGGCCGCGCCGCGGTCTCGCCGGCGAGGTCCAGGAGCGGCTTCCCCTTGGCGGCCGCGGGCACCTCCGCCCCCACCATGCGGAGCACCGTGGGCAGCACGTCGACGAGCTGCGCCGGCGCCGTGATCGTCTCGCCCGCCCGACGCGAGCCGGGCAGCTTGAGCAGCAGCGGCACCTGGAGGGCTTCGCGGTAGAGGAAGATCCCGTGCTCCTCCTCGCCGTGGTCGCCGAGGCCCTCGCCGTGGTCGGAGAGGAGAACCACGAGAGCGTCGTCGTAGACGCCGAGCTCCTGCAAGCGCGCCAGGAGGCGCCCGACGATCGCGTCGGCGGCGGCGACGTCGCCGTCGTACTTGTCGGCGTAGCGCGAGGCGAAGGGCTCGGGTGGCGCGTAGGGCGTGTGCGGCTCGTAGATGTGGAAGAAGAGGAAGAACTTCCCCTCGGCGACGCCGTCGAGCCAGCTGCTCGCCACGCGCAGGGTCTCGCTCCCGGGCCGCTGCTGCCCTCCGAGCGGCGCGCCGCGCTTGGTCTCGATCGAGTCCTCGTAGAAGTCGAACCCGGGGCCGAGGCCGGTCTGGGCGCGGAGGACGAAGGTGGAGACGGCGCCGCCGGTGGCGTAGCCGAGCTTCTTGAGCTCCTTCGGCAGGAAGGGGACCTGATCGAGGTCGAGGGTATAGCCGGTGTTGTCGCGCACGCCGTGGTCGGGCGGCAGGAGGCCGGTGAGGATGGAGGCGTGGGCCGGCAGGGTGAGGGGGTAGTGGCTGTAGGCGCGCTCGAAGAGGACGCCGTCGGCGCGCAGGGCGTCGATGGCGGGGGTCTCGACGCCCTGGTAGCCGTAGGCCGGAAGGCGGTCGGAGCGCAGGGTGTCGATGGAGATCAGGACGACGGGAGCGCCCGGGAAAACCTCATCGCCGCCGCGGTTGCAGGCTGCGGTGAGGAGGAGCGGGACGAGGAGAACGAGGCGGCGGATCATCCGAAAGTGACTTCTGGAGGGGGCTGAAGATTAGCAGAAACGGGCGCGCGGCGACTGTTCCGGTGTGGGGGCCGGGAGGCTCCCCTCCGCGCCGGGCGCTCCTTGACGACCGCGCTTCGCGTGCTGGTTCAGAGGGGTGGTGGTGAAAGACACGGCATGGGCTCCGGCGCCTCGCACGGTGGACTGCCCGGGAGAGCGGTCGGAGCGCCCGGCGCTCCGGGGACCTCCCGGCCCCAGCACCGTCGGTGGAGCCCCTGCGAGGATCTCGCGCGAAGCGAGCGCCTACCTCGGGCGGGGGGCGACGTCACTTCAGAGATTGGGCCCGTGGCGCCGCGTGAGGTGCCGGGCCAGAGGCCCGCGAAGTTGGAGCGCTCCGGTGAAGTCACCACCCAAGTCCGCGAACGAAGCCGACCCGACTCTGCCTCCACCAGCTCTCCTGATCTGGAACCTGCGCAGCGGGCGCGACTCTCTTCTTCGCGGGCCTCTGGCATGGCACCTCACGCGGCACTATCCGCCCCGCGCGGCACAAAGTGGGCGGGGGAAGTGTTGCGGTATCCTGCCGGTCCGATGTTCGGCAGGACGGCGAGCGCGCTCTTTCTCATGCTGCTGGTGGCCGCGGAGGGTGCTGCGCAGGATGCGGCGGCGCTGCGGGCGGCGGGGGAGCGGCGGCTGGCGGCGCGGGAGTACGCGGCGGCGGTTGAGGCGCTCGAGCGGGCGGTGAAGCTCGCGCCGGCGGACGCGGGGGGGCACGCGCTGCTCGGGCGAGCACTGGCGCTTGAGCGGCGGTTCGCCGAGGGGGCGGAGCATCTGCGGCGGGCGATCGCGCTCGGCGACCCGCGAGTCGCCACCCGGCTCTTTCTCGGCGCCGCGCTCTGGGAGGCCGGGCGGGTGGTCGAGGCCGAGCGCGTCTTCCGCGCCGCCACCGACGAGAGCGGCGGCGCCGTCCAAGCCATTCACCAGCTCGCCCGCCTCCTGCTCTGGCAGGGGCGCCACGCCGACGCCCTGCCGCTCCTCGAGCACGCCGCGAAGCTCACCCCCGACGCCATCGAGCTGCAGTGGGACCTGGCGCGCGCCTACCAGGAGACCGGGCGCGCCGCCGACGCCGTCGCCGTCTACCGGCGGCTCTTGGCGCAAGAGCCGGAGCTGGCGCAGGCGCGCTACGCGCTCGGGCTCCTGCTCCAGCGCTCCGGCGACGCCGAGGGGGCGCGCCACGAGCTCGCCGAGTACGCCCGCCTCCACGCCGAGGAGAAGGCGCGGACCCACCGCGAAGGGCTCGAGCGGGCGCGGCTCGACGAAGGGTGGCGGCTGCTCTCTGAGAAGGGACCGCGGGAAGCGCTGCAGCACTTCCAGACGATTTCCGGGTGGGAGGCGCTCTCCGGCCAGGCCGCCGCGTTGCGCGCGCTGGGCGACCACGCCGCGGCGGTGCAGCTCCTGGAGCGTGCCGTACTGCTCGCGCCCGAGCGCGAGGAGCTGCGGCTCTCGCTGCTCGACGCCCGCCAAGCGCTCGAGAAGACGCCCGGCCGGTGATACGGCCCCTGCGTGCCGCCGCAGCCGCGCTCGGGCTGGGCCTCGCCTGCGCAGCCGCAGTCGCGGCCCCTCCGGCGCCCGAAGCGCCTCTCACCTGCCCCGGCGTCCATTTGACGGAGGTCGCCGCGGCGGCCGGCGTCCCGTTCCGCCACCGCTCCGGCGCCTCGCCGCTCAAGCACCTGCCGGAGACGATGGGGGCCGGCCTCGCCTGGGTCGACTACGACGGCGACGGTTGGCTCGACCTCTACCTCGTGCAGTCGGGGCCCTTCCCGCCGGACGGCTCGACGGACGCCGTGAACCGCCTCTTCCGCAACCGCGGCGCCGACGGCGCCGGCCGGGTGCGCTTCGAGGAGGTGCCCGGCGGCGCCGGCGCCAGCATCCCGGGCGACGCCGCCCGGGCATACGGGCAAGGGGTCGTCGCGGCCGACGTCGAAGGGGACGGCGACACCGATCTCCTGGTGACCAACTTCGGGCGCGACGTGCTCCTCCTGAACCAGGGCGACGGCCGCTTCGCTCCGGCCGGCGAGAGCTCCGGGGTGGGGCGCGATGCGGGCTGGAGCTCCTCGGCCGCCTTCGCCGACGCCGACGCCGACGGCGACCTTGACCTCTACGTCGCCCGCTACGTCGAGTACGACCCGGCGCGGCCGCTCTTCTGCGGCGACGCCAAGAGCGGCCGCCGCGAGTACTGCGACCCCTCGCTCTTCACCGGCGCCCCCGACCTCTACTACCGCAACGGCGGCGGCGGCGCCTTCGCCGAGGCGGCGCGCGAGGCGGGGCTCGCCGACCCGCTCGGCAAGGGGCTCGGCGTCCTCTTCGTGGACCTCGACGGGGACCTGCGGCCCGAGGTCTACGTCGCCAACGACCAGACGATCAATCTCCTCTTCGCCAACCGCGGGGGCGGCCGCTTCGAGGACGTCTCGCTGCTTTCCGGCACGGCGGTCAACCGCGACGGCATGGCGGAGGCGGGGATGGGGCTCGCGGCCGCCGACTTCGACGCCGACGGCGACCCCGATCTGACGGTCACCAACTTCGACTTCGAGACCAACACTCTCTACCGTAACCTGGGCGGCCTCCAGTTCGAGGACGACTCGGCGGAAACCGGTTTCGGGCCCCCCTCTCTCAACCTGCTGGGGTTCGGCCTCGCCGCCCTCGATCTCGACCTCGACGGCGACCTCGACTACTACGTGGCCAACGGCCACGTCTTCGAGCGCCCGCCGCGCCAGGGGGTGACCTACGAGCAGCCGAGCCTGGTGCTGCTCGGCGACGGCCGCGGTCGCTTCACGGCCATCACCTGCCCGGTCTTCGCCGGCGGCAAGCCGGGCCTCGGCCGCGGGCTCGCCGCCGGCGACTACGACAACGACGGCGACCCCGACCTCGCGGTGCAGAACAACGACCGGCCGCTGGCGCTGCTGCGCAACGACGGCCGCGCCGAGGGATGGGTGGGAGTGGCGTTGCGCGGGCGGGGCGCGAACTCGGAGGGCGTCGGGGCCAAGGTGCGGCTCCTCACCTCCGCCGGCGCGCAGACCCGCTGGGTGCTGGCGGGCGAGAGCTACCTCTCCTCGGCGGACAAGCGGGCGCTCTTCGCGCTGCCCCGAGGCGCCCGCGCCGAGGCGGTCGAGGTGACCTGGCCGTCGGGAGCGCGGCAGCGGGTGCTCGCGCCGCCCGCGGGCCGCTATCTCAGCCTCGCGGAGCCTCCTCCACCACCTCCAGCGTCGCGTTGACCTTCACCTGAGCGCCGGGGATCGTCTGCTTCTGCCCCGAGGGCCAGAGCACCTCGACCTTCTCCACCTGCGTCGCGCCGCCGAGACCGAAGTAGAGCGGCATCGAGCTCTGCGAGAGGTACCCCGACTTGCCGTCGTGCTGGCGGAGCTGGGTCTTGCCGCCGGCGGTCACCTTGACGAGCGCCCCGAGGCCGTCGCGGTTCGAGCGCGTGCCGCGCAGCTCCACCTCCAGCCAGCGGAGGTCCCGCTTGCGCTGGGCGAGGTCGCTCACCAGCACCTGCGGCTCGGAGTTGAAGTCGCTGGTGACGATGTCCAGGTCGCCGTCGCGGTCGAGATCGAAGACCGCGGAGGAGCGGCTCCCCAGGGTGGCCAGCACCTGGGTCGTGCCCTCCGCGTCCTTGCACCGCTCGAGCGCCTTGTCCGCCCCGGCGCAGTCGAACGTCATCCATGGGGTGTGGGTGCGGCCGCCGCGGCGCGGCTCGACGCCGAGGACGAACTCGGCGTCGAGGAACTTCTCGCCGGCGTCGTTGAGCAGCAGGGAGTTGATGCCGTAGCGGAAGGGATAGTTCATGCTCGAGGTGATGAAGACGTCCTCGAAGCCGTCGGCGTTGACGTCGCCGACGCTCACCCCCCAGGGCCAGTAGTTCTCGAGACCCAAGCCGTCCGACACCTCGGCGAACTTCCCCTCCCCGAGGTTCTTGAAGAAGGCGTTGCCCCAGAGGTTCCTGCCGTCGTCCTCGATCGCCGGGACGAACTTCCGCTTCTCCTCGTCGGGCGCGAAGTTGCGCGGCATGTCGGAGTGCATGTCGGTGATCAGCAGGTCGAGCAGCCCGTCGTTGTCGTGGTCGAACCACTTGATCCCCATCGCGCCCCAGGGGGTCTTCGGGAAGTGCGCCCCGGTGCGGTCGACGAAACGCTTGCCCCCCTCGTTCTCCCAGTAGTGGTTGTGCCCCTGCATGTTGAGGACGTAGAGGTCCGGCCAGAGGTCGCCGTCGAAGTCCACGAAGCTCGCGTCGCCGCTCCAGCCGGAGTCCTTCAGCCCGGTGCGCTCGGTGACGTCCTCGAAGCGCAGCCCCCCGGTGTTGCGATAGAGGCGGGAGAGCTCGCTGCGCTCCGGGTAGCGGTCGCTGGTGAAGGCGTCGAGGCGCCCGACGAAGTAGCCGCCGCGTCCCACCTCCTCGGTGGTGTAGCTGCCGACGTTGACCAGGAAGAGGTCGAGGAAGCCGTCGCGATCGTAGTCGAAGAAGACCGCTCCGGAGGAGTGGCCGACGTAGCCCAGGCCCGACTCGGCGGTGACGTCCTTGAAGCGCCCCTTGCCGTCGTTCGCGAACAGGTGGTTGCCCTTGCGCACGGTGGTGACGTAGAGGTCCGGGTCGCCGTCGTTGTCGACATCGGCGAACGACGCCGCGACGCCGATGCTGTCGGTCATCGCCAGGCCCGGCCCGGCCTCGGCGGTGACGTCCTTGAACTTGCCGTTCCCCAGGTTCTTCCAGAGCTGGTTGTCGCCGAGCTGGGTGACGAAGTAGAGGTCGAGGAGACCGTCCGCGTCGACGTCCGCGACGGCCAGGCCGTTGCCGTGGTCGTAGTGGACGGCCTTGTAGCGCTTGCCGGCGTCGTCGACGATCTCGTGCTTGAAGGTGATGCCGCTCTCGGGCTGGCGGTCGGTGAAGCGGAAGTCGTGGAGCACCTTCCAGGCCTTTGCCGCCGCGAGCTGCGCGTCGCGGCGCGCCGGCAGGGTCGCCACCCCGGGGTCGACCAGCGGATGAATGATCTCGGCGGGCTTCTTGCCGTCCGGCGCCTGCGCCGCCGAGGCGGGCTGAGCGGCGGCGTGCTCGTGCTGCATGGCGGAGACGCCGGCGGAGAATGCGAGGAGCGCCAGCGCGCCAGCGAGACGGAGCGCGGCCGGGCGCAGGGACGGGGTACGGGGGTGCATCGCGTGATTCCTCCTGAGAGCGGCCGGGAAGCCTAGCACCAGCCGGCCCCGAGGGCCTAACCGGCGAGCCCGGAGAGGAGGCGCCGGGCGGCGGCGATGTCTGCGGCGAAGCGCTCCGGCGGGGCGGTGGCGACGAAGCGCTCGAGGGCAGCCCGCGCCTTGACGCGCTGCCCCGCTTCGGCGGCGATCACGCCGTAGTTGTACAGGGCGTCGAACTGCCGCGGGTCGAGGGCGAGGGAGCGCTCCCAGGCGGTGAGGGCCGCGGCAACCTCGCCGAGCTGGAAACTCGCCACGCCGAGGCTGTTCCAGGCGATCGGCAGCGCCGGGTTCTCGGCCAGCGCGCGCTCGAGGTGCTCCGCCGCCTGCCGGGGGCGGCCGGCGGCGAGCGCCGCCGCCCCGAGGGTCTCGAGCGCCTTGACGTTGCCGGGGTCGCGCGCCAGCACCCGTTCGGCGGCGCCCTCCGCCTCGGCGAGCCGGCCGGCCGTGTAGTAGGCCGCGGCGAGCGCGTTCATGGCCTCGACGTCGTCGCCCGCCGCGGCGGCGGGCTGGAGCACGGCGACCGCCTCGTCCGCGCGCCCCGCCTCCGCCAGCGCGAGCCCCAGCTCGCGCAGCAGCGACGGGCTCGTCGCGCCGCGCCGCAGCCCGTCCTGGAGCACCGCCACCGCCTCTCCGACCCGCTCCTGCTGGCGCAGGACGAGCGCCAGGTGCTCGTAGCCGGCGCTCATCTCCGGCCGCGCGGCCACCCCCTGGCGCGCCAGCGCCGCGGCGGCCGCGAGGTCGCCGCGCGAGTAGCGGTCGATCACCTCGTGGATCGTGCGGTCCAGCTCGACCAGCCGCTTGGGGTCGTCCTCGGCGGTGAAGCGGGTCCTGCCGCCGGGGGAGCCCGCCACGTAGCCGAGGCTGCGGAGGCGCGCCGCCGCGTCGGCCGAGATCGTGCCCGGCCGCGGCGGCCAGACGGCCTCGCGCGGGAGCGCCGCGCGCAGCGCCCGGAAGGTGCGGCGCTCGCGGTCGAACCGGTTGTCGCGCTCCGCCGGGTCGGCGGCGAGGTCGTAGAGCTCCGGCAGCGGCAGCTCGATCAGCTTCTCCTTGCCGCCGAGGACGCCGCGCAGCGGCGCCCAGCCGCGGTTGAGATAGGGCGACAGCGCCTCGAAGTAGAGCCGCCGCTCGCCCGCCGCGGGAGGCGCCAGGAGCGAGCTCCCCGGGAGGTCCGCCGGCGCCTCCACGCCGACGGCCGCGAGGAGCGTCGGCAGCAGGTCCACGTGCCCCGCCGGGCGGCGGTCGACCCCCGGCTCGACGCCCGCCCCCCAGAGCACCAGCGGCACCTTGAGCGTCGCCTCGTAGGCGAAGAGGCCGTGGGTCAGCTCGCCGTGGTCCCCCAGAGCCTCGCCATGATCGGCGGTGACGGCGACGAGCGCCGGCGACTCGGCGCCGTCGAGGAAGGGCCGCAGCAGCGGGGCGAGAAAGGCGTCGGTCGCCGCCACCTCGCCGAGGTAGGGCTCCGCGGCGTAGCGGGAGGCGAACGGCTCGGGCGGCGCGTACGGGGCGTGCGGGTCGTAGAGGTGGACCCAGAGGAAGCGCTTCTTCCCGGCGTTGGCCCGCCACCAGGCGAGGGCCGGCGCCACGACCTGGTCCCCCGGCCGCTCGGCGATGACGAAGGCGGTCGGCGCCGACTCCTCGGGGTAGCGGTCGTCGTAGACCTCGAACCCGCGCCCGAGGCCGAAGCGGGCGTCGAGCGGGAAGGCGCCGACGAAGGCCGCGGTCGCGTACCCCGCGCCCTGGAGGAGTGTGGCGAGCGTCGGGAAGCGCGCGGACAGGGTGAAGCCGCTGTTGTCGCGCACGCCGTGCTGGTGCGGGTAGAGACCGGTCAGGATGTTGGTGTGCGAAGGGAGGGTCACCACGTTGTGGGCGTGGGTCTCCGGAAAGACGCGGCCGGAGGCGGCGAGCGCGTCGAGGACGGGGGTCTCGACCCGCGCGTTGCCGGCGAAGCCGAGCGCGTCGTGGCGCAGGGTGTCCAGAGTGACGAGGACGACGTCGGCGCCGCGCGAGCCGGTGCCCCCCGCGCGGCGCCCCAGAAGCCACCAGACCCCGGCCCCCGCGAGCGCCGCCAGGAGCAGCGCCGCGAGGAGGACCGGGGACCGCTTCACAGTGAGGCCAGGAACTCCTTGGCCTCCGCCGCCTTCTCGTGGTTGGGGGCGATCTCGAGGAGCTTCTGGAAGTCGGCCTTCGCCTCGGCGGTCTTGCCCTGGGCGAGCAGCGTCAGGCCGCGGAAGTAGTAGGCGTCCGGCAGGGTCGGGTTCTCCTTCACCACCCGGTCGAACTGCGACTGCGCGCCGGCCATGTCGCCGTCGTTGTACTTCTTGATGCCGATGTTGAGCAGCGTGTTGGCGTCGACCGTCGTGCCCTGGGGAAGCTGCGCCAGATACTTCTGCGCGTCCTGCTCGCGCCCCTCGGCGACCAGGATGTCGACCAGCAGGCGGAGGGTCTTCTCGTCCCCCGGCTTGTAGGTCAGCGACTGCTCGAGGACCTGGATCGCCTCCTTCTTCTTGCCCTCGGCGGCGTAGGTCTGGGCGACGCCGAACATCACGGGCGCCTTCTTTTCGGCCTCCTGGATCTCCGCCAGCGCCTTCTCGTACTCGGCGCGCGCCTCGGCGTACTTGCCCTGGGTGAGGAACTCGTTGCCGGCGCTGATCGCGGTGGCCGCGGCGCTGGCCTTCTGCGTCTCGGCCGCGGCCTGCTGGGCGACCGCCGGCCGGAGCTGCACACGCAGCATCTCGGGCGGCTGGGTCCCCTCGATCACCTTCGTGGCCCCGGCCGCGGTGGTGAAGCCCGCGGCCTCGACCGTGATATCCCAACCCCCGGTCGCCAGGCCGCCCATCGCCCATCGCCCTTTCTTGTCGGTCTTGACGGGCTCGGGCCCGTCGTCCTTCCCCTCGCGCCGGACGGTGACCGTGGCCCCTTCCACCGGCTGGCCCTGATCGTTGGTGACGATGCCCTGGACGCGGCCCTTCCCCTTCCAGTCCTGCGCCGAGAGCGGGAGCGCGACGGCGGAGGCCAGGACTGCGATGAGCACGAGGATGTTGCGGAGTCTGCTCGGCATGGGACGACCCTCCTTCGGGGGCGGAGTCTAGCTCCGGGCCGCCAAAACGAAAAAAAACCGCCGGGGTATTCCCCCGGCGGCTCGAAGCGGCGGGGCCGAGGCCCGGCCGACCGATGTGTCCGGCTTACCGGAAGCTGATCCGCGCGCCGATACGGAAGATGCGCGGGTTGACGATCTCTGTCACGTGATCGCCGGTGTTCGAGTTGACGATGCGGCCCGACGTCTCCAGGCTGCCCCGGAGCTGGATCTGCCGCTGCAGCACGTACCCCTCGTTCATGAGGTTGAACCCGTCGAGCCCGAGAGTGACCCCGAACTCGCCGAAGTTGAACTCCTTCTCGAGGCGGCCGTTGACGATGATGATGTCGTCGTTGCGGAAGCTGTCCGTCTCCGGAGAGACGCGGATGCTCCGCGTGCCGAGGGTGTCGCCGAACGCGGCGTTCGGGACGTTGACGACGTAGGGGACCGCGTAGCCCTCGCGGCCGTTGACGTTGGCCGCGACGTTGAAGCCCCAGGGCGCCTGCGGCGCGATCTGGTAGAGGGCGCTGAGGTCGAACGACCAACCCGGGCTGATCCAGATGCCGCCCTTCGAGCCCGAGCCGGTGCCCGAGCCGGAGAGCACGGTGGACCCGTCCTCGAAGCTGCCGTTGGGGTTGATGTGCGGGTTGATGATGGCGCTGTTCGGCACGTCCCACTCCCAGTCGGACTGGGTGACGTGGCCGCGCAGCAGCCAGTTGTTCGACAGCCGCTTGTTGAAGGTGAAGCTGAGGCCCAGGTACTCCTGCTCGCGGTCGCTGTTGTGCAGGTGCTGGCCGCCGAAGGTGGTGAGCCCCGGCCGCACCCTGTACAGCGGCACCCGGAAGCTCTGGCCGTTCGGCAGCGTGCCGACGACGTGGTCGAAGAGCACGAAGTCGTTGCGGTCCGCCCGGCGGCCGATGGAGCCGACGGGATCGCCGTCGAAGACCAGCGGCGACGACGGCTGGACCTCGGCGCCCTGCAGGATGTCGGAGTAGATGCGGTAGGTGGCGTTGAGGCCGATCACGAACTCCGGCATCAGCGCGTGCTCGACACCCAGCACCAGCTCGTCGGTCATCGGCGGATCCAGGCTCGAGTCCACCGAGTTGACCGTCTCGAACACGGTCGGGTTGGCCGGGTCGAAGCCGAGGAAGCTGTAGAAGTCGCCGACCTCGTTCGGGGTCAGCTTGTTGTCTTCGTTGACGTCGTTCCAGTAGAAGTAGCCGTAGCGGTACGTCCCTGGGCTGAGATGCTCGACGATGGCGCTGTGGAGCTGGTCCGCGAAGCGGGCGTAGCTCGCACGCAGCAGCGTCTGCCGCTCCTCACCCAAGGCGTAGGTGAGGCCCACGCGCGGGGTGATCGACGCCCAGTCGTAGGGCATGTCGAGCGCCGGCACCGTCCCGCCCGGGATCAGGACCGGGAACGTGCGGTGGTCCTCCATGATCGTGGAGTTGATCTTGCCTTCCTGGAGGTCGTAGCGGAGGCCGAAGTTGGCCGTCAGGTTCCCCAGGGTCATCGTGTCCTGGAGGTACAGGTTGGTGTAGTCCATCTCGTTCTCGACGTTGCGGTCGGTCCGGGCGAAGCCGCTGCCGAAAGGCTGGAGACCGGTCAGCCGGTCCCGGCCGCCCCAGGCGGAGAACGAGGTGACGACGGCGTTGCGCAGCCCGACCCCGAACTTCAGGTTGTGGTTGGAGCTGCCGGTGTTGAAGAAGTAGTCGCCGTCGATCTTGGCCTGCTCCTGCGGGCGCTCGGTGAGGTAGTCGAGGAAGCTATTCTGCCACACCAGGCTGTTGTTCCAGACCGTGTTGTCCCCCTCGATGCCGCCGACCGGCGTCAGGCCGAAGCCGCCGTCGACGAAGGAGGCCATGCCCGAGAGGTAGAAGCTCGAGTTGAAGATGTGCGTGTCCTCGAGCTTGTAGATCGGCGTGCCGCCGGCCTGGTTCCAGGTGGTGGCGGGGTCGCGCGTCGGCCCGGCGTTGCGGCCGGACTTCACCTTGTCGCCGAAGTGGTAGAACGCGATGCCGGAGTTGTTGCTGGCGATCTGGGCGTTGAGCTTGACCGCGTACGACGGCAGCTCGGTGAAGTCGTGGAAGCCCGGCGTCGTGGCCAGGTCGGGCCTCAGGACTCCCGCCAGGGTCAGCAGGTCGACTTCCTGCGTGCCCCACGAGCCCCACACCCACAAACGGTCCCGGATGATCGGACCGCCGAGCTCGGCGCCGAAGTCCTTGACGTCGATGATCTGGTTGCCCTGCTGGAACTGCGGCTGGGCGCGGTTGTTGTTGAACGGCCCCGCCCGGCCGAGATCACCAGAATCGAAGTCGAGGTCCGCCTGGTCGATCGTGTCGTCGGTCAGCAGATAGCGGGCCGAGCCGCGCCACTCGTTGGTGCCGCGCTTGGTCACCATGTTCATGTTGACGCCGCCGGTGGCGAGCGTCACGTCGGTGCCGCCCGTGGAGACCTGCATCTCCTCGAACGAGTCGAAGTTGTAATAGGTCGGCGACGAGCCGACCGCGCCCATGTCGGTGATGACGACGCCGTCCACCGACCAGGCCGAGTTGTTGGTGTTCGTGCCGGGGCTGATGAACTGCGACTGCTGGCCGCTCTCGTTGCCGCCGACGTTGACGCGGTCGACGAGCACGCCCGGGGCCTGCTGCAGGATGACCCAGGGGTCGCGGGCGGTCGGGATCTTCTCGAGCTCGACCTCGCTGACCGTGGTGCCGGTCGTGATCTTCCGCTCGTCGAGCAGCGGGCTCTCGGCGGTGACCGTGATGACGTCCTCCACGGCGGAGCTCATCGTGATCTCGACCGTCGTGTTACGGGCGACCGAGACGTTGATGTTGGGGTACTCGACGGTCGAGAAACCTTCGAGGGCAGCGGAGAGCTGATAGCTGCCGGCCGACAGGCCGAGGAAGCGGAACTGCCCCTGGGCGTCGGTCACGAAGACCTGTGGGGCGCCGCCTCCGGTGAGGGTGACGGTGACCCCCGGCAGGGCTGCGCCCTGCTCGTCGACGGCGGTCCCAAAGACGCTGCCGGTCGTCTGCTGGGCGAACGCCGGAGCGCCCGCGAGCAGCAGGAACGCGGCGACGACCAGGGCACGTCGCCAGAAATTGGTGGTACTCATCCAGAAACCTCCGTAGTCATTGATGGATGACAGGACAGGTGCTTGCAGCCCCCGAGTGGGGCCGAGAGAAGATCGGACCGTGTCGTGCGTGCCGCGCAACACCTCCTTTCCGAAGTTGATGTGGGGAAAGACTTTGTGAAACGTGGCAAGTCTACTCATGACCTGATGGCCGGTCAAGCAAGGGGGGTGCCCACTCGCCGCAGGCTAGGCGCGTTCCGCCAAACCACTGCAAGTGCGTTACTTCCGTCGACGCCAGTGAGTCGTCGAGGACGCCTTTGCAGCCTCGGTTCCGGTTTTTGAATCGCCCCCTCCAAGGCCTTGGAGATACCCCGTCCGCTCGCCGGGTTGTAGGATCCTTTCGTGAAGCTCCGCCTGCCGCTCGCCATCCTCCTCGTCTCCGCCGCCGCCTGCTCGCAGTACAAGCCCTTCGACTCCGCCGCGCACCTGCGCGGCGAGTACGCCGAGAAGCTCGGGGCGGAGGGCGCGGCGCGGGTGATCGTGCCGTTCGAGCTCGACGCCGAGCGCCTGGCCGCCATCGACGAGCGCATCCAGCCGGCCCTCGACGAGCGGCGGCGCGTCGACCAGGTGATCGACTACATCTTCAACCGCCTCGACCTCGAGTACTCCCTGCAGCCGACGCGCACCGCGGTCGAGACCTTCACCGCCCGCCAGGGCAACTGCCTCTCGTTCGTCAACCTCTTCGTCGGCGTCGCCCGCCATCTGCGGCTCAATCCCTACTACGTCGAGGTCACCGACTACCAGCGCTGGAACCACCGCGAGGGGCTGCTCGTCTCGCAGGGGCACATCGTGGCGGGGATGATGGTCAAGGGCAAGATGCAGACCTTCGACTTCCTCCCCTACCGCGCCAAGGCCTACAAGGACTTCAAGCCGATCGACGACCTGACGGCGGCGGCCCACTACTACAACAACCTCGGCGCCGAGGCGCTGCTCGCCGGCGACCTCGAGCGCGCCACGGTTCTGCTCACCACCGCCACTCAGATCGCCCCGCGCTTCGAGCGCGGCTTCAACAACCTCGGCGTCGCCCTGGCGCGGGCGCGCGACTACGAGGGCGCGCTCGCGGCCTACCGCAAGGGGCTCGCGATCGATCCCGAGAACGTGGCCCTGCTCACCAACGTTGCCGGCACCTACCAGCGGCTGGGGCGCAGCGTCGACGCGAGCGAGATCCTGGCCAAGATCGACGGCGCCCAGAACACGAACCCCTACTTCTTCGTCTACCGCGGCGAGCTGGCGCTCGCCGCCGGCAACACCGACAAGGCCATGGAGTACCTCGTCGAGGCGATGCGCCGCGACACCGAGTTCCCCGAGGTGCACATCGCCCTCGTCAAGCTCTACATGGAGCTCGGCGACCTCCGCCGCGCCCGCCACCACCTCGGCCGCGCCCTGCAGCTCGACGCGACCAACGACGAGGCCCGCAAGTACGCGCTGATGCTTGAGAAGGAAGAGGCGAAGTAGACCGGCCGGGCTGCCGGCGGGTGCTCGGGAAAGAAGCGCGCCGGCGCCCGAAGAGTCTCCCCTCTAGAGCAACCGCTCCAGCGCGGCCGGGACCGCTTCGGACAGCGCCACCTGGTGCTTGACGCGGTCGCGGCGGAGGGAGACCTCGACCCGGCCGTCGGCGAGGGACTTGGCGCCGACCACCAGGCGCACCGGCAGGCCGATCAGGTCGGCGTCCTTGAACTTGACGCCCGGGCGCTCGTCGCGGTCGTCGAAGAGGACGTCGACGCCCCGCTCGCGCAGGTGGTCGTAGATCCCCTCGGCGGTCTGGCGGACGGCGGGGTCGCCGGGGTTGAGGGCCACGAGGAGGACCTCGAAGGGGGCGAGCGGGCGCGGCCAGACGATGCCGTCGGCGTCGTGGTTCTGCTCGATCGCGGCGGCGACGGTGCGGCCGATGCCCAGGCCGTAACAGCCCATGATCATCGGGCGGTCGGCGCCCTGCTCGTCGGTGAAGTTGCAGGCCATCGCCTCGGAGTACTTGGTGCCGAGCTTGAAGACGTGGCCCACCTCGATGCCGCGGAAGATCTCGAGGGTGCCGTCGCAGCGCGGGCAGGGGTCGCCTCCGCCGACCAGCACGACATCCACGGCCTCGCCGCGCCCGACGTCGCGGCCCCAGACGGCGCCGGTGAAGTGGGCGTCGGCCTTGTTGGCGCCGCAGGCGAAGCAGGCGAGGTCGGGGACCGTCGGGTCGACGACGAGCGTCAGCTCCGGCGGCAAACCCACCGGACCGGCGAAGCCGACGGGGGCGCCGGTCGCCTGCCGCACCTTCTCGTCGCTCGCCAGGGCGAGATGCTGGACGTCGAGAGAGTTGGCGAGCTTGACCTCGTTGACCTCGCGGTCGCCGCGGATCGCCACCGCCGCATAGCCCTTCTCTGTCTCGTAGATCAGGGTCTTGACGAGCGCGGACGGCGCGATGCCCAGGAAGCTCGACACCTCCTCGATCGTCGTCACGCCGGGGGTGGAGACCTCGCGCAGGTCCGGCGGCGTCTCTGCAGCATCGCCCGGCGCCGGCGGCACGCGCCGCGTCTCGGCCTTCTCGACGTTCGCCGCGTAGCCGCACTGGGGGCAGCGGACGACGGCGCTCTCCCCGGTCTCGGCCACGACCATGAACTCGTGCGAAGCCGAGCCGCCGATCGCGCCGGTGTCGGCCTCCACGACGGTGTAGTCGAGCTGGCAGGCCTCGAAGATCCGCTGGTAGGTCTCGCGCATCGCCTGGTACGCCTCGTCGAGGCTCTCCGCGCTGGCGTGGAAGGAGTAGGCGTCCTTCATCAGGAACTCGCGCCCGCGCATCAGGCCGAAGCGCGGGCGGATCTCGTCGCGGAACTTGGTCTGGATCTGGTAGAGGTTGACCGGGAGCTGGCGGTAGCTCTTGAGCTCCCGCCGCACCATGTCGGTGACGACCTCCTCGTGCGTCGGGCCGAAGGCGAAGTCGCGCTCGTGGCGGTCCTTGAGGCGCAGCAGCTCCTTGCCGTAGCGCTGCCAGCGCCCCGACTCCTGCCACAGCTCGGCCGGCTGGATGGCGGGCATCGAGAGCTCGATGGCGCCGGCGGCGTCCATCTCGCGCCGGACGATCGCCATCAGCTTCTGGAGGCTGCGCCAGCCGAAGGGCTGGTAGGTGTAGATGCCGGCGGCGAGCTTCTTGATCATGCCGGCGCGGACCATGAGCTGATGGCTCACGACCTCGGCGTCGTTCGGCACCTCGCGCGTCGTGTAGAGGTAGTAACGAGACCAGCGCAAGTCGATCCCATCGCCGCTACGCGGCGGCGGCCCCGGCCTCGAACTTCATTTCCGCTGCCCGCGCCGCACCCGCTCGTGCAGGCGCGTCGAGTCCTTCATCCATTCCATCATCTTTTCCTCGAGCCCCTCGCCGCGGCCGCCGCCGAGGGCGCGGGCGTGGGCGAGGACGTTGCGCGCCTTGTCCTCGTCGCCGGAGGCGAGGAGGGCCATGCCGAGGTGCGTGAGGGTCGTCGAGGTCGGCCCCAGCTCGCTCGAGCGCGACAGGAAGTCGATCGCCTTCTCGAACTCCTTGCGCTTGTAGTGCACCCAGCCGAGGGCGGCGAGCGGGAACTGGCGCAGCTCCTCCGGCGAGTGCTCGAGCGCCTGACGGGCGTAGTCGAGCGCCTCGTCGAGGTCCTCCTCCATCTCCGCCAGGTTGTAGGCCATTTCGTAGTAGGCGATCGACTTGGCGAAGGCCGAGCGGCCCGCGTCGAGCAGGCGGCGGCCGACGCGGTTGCCCTCGCGGTACTTGCCCTGGCTGCGCAGCGACTCGATGAGGGCGGCGTAGGCGGTGGCCTCCAGCATCTCGCCGGGGTTGAGGTCCAGCACCTTGCGCGTCACCGCCTCGATCTCCTGGCCGCGGTCGAGGTGCAGGCAGACCAGGGCGTAGGACATGAGCAGCGTCGGGTTGTCGGGCTCGAGCGCCAGGGCGCGGCGGTAGCAGGTCAGGGCCTGCTTCAGGTTGTCGCGCTTGAGCGCCTCCTCCCCCTTGCCGAGCCAGGAGGCGGCCTCGCCCTGCACCTGCGGCAGCGGCGCGCCGCCGGCCGGGCCGGAGAGGTAGCGCACCAGGTCCTGGTACTGGAGCTTCTTGGGGTTCAGGCGCTGGGCGCGGCGGAAGGCGTCGAGCGCCTTGCGGTTCCAGTGCCGGTCGAGGTAGGCCAGCCCGAGCAGGTGGTGGGCCTCCTCGAACGCCGGATCGAGGCGCACCGCCTCCTGCAGGGAGCGCGTCGCCTGCGACAGCCGGCCCATCTCGTAGAGGCAGCTGCCGAGCAGATAGAGCGCCTGCGGCACGGCCTCGACCTTGACCGCCCGCTCGAGGAAGAGGACCGCCTTGGCCAGGTTCCCCTGGCTGGCGTAGACCGCGCCGAGGCTGAAGTTGGGGAGGAAGGTCTCGGGGTAGAGCGCGACGGCGCGCTTCAGGCTCTCCTCGGCGCGCGGGTGCTCGCCGCGCTCGTAGAGGATGACGCCGCTGTAGACGAGCCCCTCGTAGTGGTCGGGCTTGACCTCGAGGACGCGACCGAAGTACGCCAGCGCCTGCTCCGGCTCCCCCTCGTTGAAGTGGGTCTCGCCGAGGAAGTAGGCCAGCTCGTAGTTGTCGCGGTCGAGCTTGAAGGCGGTCTCGAGGGCGCGCACCGCGCGCTCGATGTCGAAGGCGAAGAGGGCGTACTCGGCGTCCTCGAGGTGCTGGAGGAAGAGCTTGCGCTTGTCGCCGTGGTGGAGGGCGGCGATCCGCTCCTTGATCGAGACGAAGCGCTCCCGCTTCTCGAGCGCCAGGAGCTGGTAGTCCATCTTGGACTCCCAGAGCTCGCTCCACTCGTCCCAGCCGACGACCTGCTTCTGCTCGAGCAGCTCGCGCAGGGTGGTGACGCCGGTCTGGTTGATCAGCAGGTTGCGCTCCTGCTTGTGCAGCGCCGAGAGGAGCTGGCGGACGGTCTCGGCGGTGCGCTTGACGGCCTCCTCGAGGATCGAGATCCGCTCGAGCAGGTGCTCGTCGAACGAGAAGCTCTCCTCGCTCGACTCCTCGTAGGAGCCGTCCTCCTCGAGCGCGAGCCCGGAGAGCACGAGGAGCTTCGAGTTGCAGCGGGCGCAGAACTCCTGCTCGTCGGGGTTGAGGGTGCCGCAGACCTGGCAGTACATCGCGCGGCGTCAGTCCCCGTAGGTGTAGAAGCCGCGGCCGCTCTTGCGCCCGAGCCGGCCGGCGTCGACCATCTTGACCAGCAGCGGGCAGGGGCGGTACTTGGGGTCGCCGGAGCCCTGCTGGAGGACGCGCAGGATGTCGAGGCAGACGTCGAGGCCGATCAGGTCGGCGAGGGCCAGCGGACCCATCGGGTGGTTCATGCCCAGCTTCATAACCTCGTCGATCGCCTCCGGCTTCCCCACCCCCTCGTGCAGGCAGAAGACGGCCTCGTTGATCATCGGCATCAGCACCCGGTTGGACACGAAGCCGGGGGCGTCGTGGACCTCGACCGGGACCTTTCCCATGCGCCGGGCGGCGGCCTCCACCGTGTCGTAGGTCGCCTGGTCGGTGGCGAGGCCGCGGATGACCTCGACGAGCTTCATCACCGGCACCGGGTTCATGAAGTGCATCCCGATCACCTTCTCCGGCCGGTCGGTGGCGGCGGCGAGCTTGGTGATCGAGATCGAGCTGGTGTTGGTGGCGAGGATCGCCTCCGGCCGGCAGAGGCGGTCGAGCTCGGCGAGGACCGAGCTCTTGACCTCGAGGCGCTCGACGACCGCCTCGACGACCAGGTCGGCGTCCGCGAGCGCGCTCAGCGCGCCGTGCGCCGAGACCCGGGCCAGCGCGGCGTCGCGCTCCTCCGGCGGCAGCTTCCCCTTGGCCACCAGCCGGTCGAGTCCCTTCTCGATCTGCGCCCGCCCCCGCTCGAGCGCCGCCGGCACGACGTCCGCGAGGAGCACTTCGTAGCCGCTCTGCGCCGCCACCTGCGCGATGCCGTGACCCATCGTCCCGGCGCCGACGACGGCGACCTTCTCGAAGAAGGGTTTCGCCACGCTCAGAGCCTCTCGACCGCGACCGACACGGCGTTGCCGCCGCCGAGGCAGAGCGAGGCCATGCCCGTCTTCGCCTTGCGCTGTCCCATCGCGTGGAGGAGCGTCACGAGAATGCGCGCGCCCGAGGCGCCGATCGGATGGCCGAGCGCCACCGCGCCGCCGTTGACGTTGACCTTGGACGGATCGAGGTCGAGCACGCGCATCAGCGCCAGCGCGGCGACGGAGAAGGCCTCGTTGATCTCGTGCAGCTCGAAGTCGGACGGCTTCTTGCCGAGCTTCGCCGCGCAGGCGCGGATCGACTTCTCGGGCGCCATCATGACCCACTCCGG
>DASUNQ010000205.1:0-9693 GCA_036277075.1 Thermoanaerobaculia bacterium | reverse complement strand
GCTTTCCGCTCTCGCGGCAATTCGGGATCGACCGCGGCTTCGACCACTTCGACGACCGGCTCACCGCGGGCGTGGGGGCCTGGCTCGAGCGCCCCGCCGCGGCGACCGTCGCCGCGGCCGCCGCCTGGGCCGAGAGCGCGCGCTCGCCCTGGTTCCTCTGGGTCCACCTCTACGAGCCGCACTTCCCGTACGAGCCGCCGGCGCGCCTCCGCCGCCCGGGCCCGCGCGGCGCCTACGACGGCGAAGCGGCGCTCGCCGACGAGGCGGTCGGCGATCTGCTGCAACGGCTCGACGCGCGCGGCGTTCGCGGCGGGCGCCCGCGCCTCACCCTCTTCGCCGCCGACCACGGCGAGAGCCTGGGCGAGCACGGCGAGGGGACGCACGGCTTCTTCGTCTACGACAGCACGCTCCTCGTCCCGGTCGTCGTCGCCTGGCCCGGGCGCATCGCGGCGGCAGCGAGCGGCGCCGCCGTGCGGCTCGTGGACCTCGCGCCGACGGTCCTCGACCTCCTCGGTCTGCCCGCTTGGGACGGGGTGGACGGCGTGAGCCTGGCGCCGCTCCTCGCCGGCCGCGCGCAGGAGCCGCCGCCGGCCTACGTCGAGACCTGGCAGCCCTGGACCTCCTACGGCTGGTCGCCGCTCAAGGGGGTGCGGCACGGCGGCTGGAAGCTGATCGCGGCGCCGCGGCCGGAGCTCTACGACCTGCGCGCCGACCCCGGCGAGACCCGCAACGTTCTCGACGCCGCGGCGGCGCGGACGCAGGCGCGGCAGCTACGGGCGGCGCTCCGCGCCGCCGAGGAGCGGCCCGCCGCGAAGGCCGCCGCCATCCCGTCCGACCCGGAGGCGGCCGCGCGCCTCCGCGCCCTCGGCTACGCCGGCGCCGGGGGCCCGGCGGGCGCGCCGCCTCCGGGTCTCCCGGACCCCAAGGACCGCGCGCACCTGCGCGAGCTCCTGACCGAAGCGGACGAGCTCCTCCGCGCCGGCCGCCCCGCCGAGGCGCTGGCCCGCTTCGAGGAGGTGCTGCGCCAGGAGCCCGCCAACCGTTTCGCCGCCGTCCGCTCGGGCCTCGCCCTCTTCGCGGCCGGCGACCTCGGCCGCGCGATCCCGCGGCTCGAACGCGCCGCTGCGCTCGATCCGGCGGGCCCCGAGACTCGCGCGGCCCTGGCCGAGGCGCTCGACCGCGCCGGCCGACCCGCGGACGCGGTCCCGCACTGGCGCGAGCTGGCGCGCCTCCAGCCGCGGCGCGCGTTCGCCTGGTCGAACCTCGGCGCCGCGCTCGGCCGCTCGGATCGCATCGAGGAGGCCGTCGCCGCCCTCCGCACCGCGGCCGAGCTCGAGCCGGGAAACCCCGACCGCCAGATCCGCCTCGGCTTCGCAGAGCTCGCCGCCGGCCGCCCGGCGGCGGCCGCCGCGCACCTCGAGCGCGCCGCCGCCGTCCTCGGCCCCGAGCGCTTCCCCCACCCCGGCGCCCTCGGCGTCCTGCTGGCGCAGAGCGGCCGCCCAGCCGACGCCCGCCCCTGGCTCCTCCGCAGCCGCCCCGAAGAGCCCGACCACGCGGAGTCCCGCCTCGCCCTCGCCCGCCTCGAGCTCGAAGCCGGCAACCGCCCCGCCGCCGCCCAAGCCCTCCGGGAAGCCCTCGCCGCCGCCCCCCATCTGAAGACGCAGGTAGAAAGGGACCCAGCCCTCCGCGCTCTCTTGCCTTAACTCCGGTCCATCTCCGCGCGGCAGCTCCCTCCCCCGCGAGCAGCGGGGGAGGGCCAGGGAGGGGGTATCGAAGTCAATGCAGTAAGCCCGACGTCAGCGCAATGCCGGCACGTTGTCGTAGGCCGGAGCGGCCCAGAAGATGGAAGCAGTTATCTGAAAAAATGCCGCCCGGGGCGCACGACCCCGGGCGGCTCTGGGCCGCCGATCCGACTGCCGGTCTACGGCACCCGGACCGTTCGGGCGATGCTGACGTTGACCGTCCCGGTCAGGCCGAGCGGGTTGAGCACCTGCACCGTGTAGGTCCCCGCGCGGGCGACCGCGGCGTCGAGCCCCGACTCCGGTGAGCCGGCGACCAGGGCCTGCCCCGTCGCCACGACCAAGCCCAGCGGGTCGAGCAGGCGCACCGTGAGCGGCTGCGCCAATCCTTCCACCAGGACCGACACCTGCTCGTCGTTCGCGCCGACGTTGACCGTCTGGCTCACCAGCGGGGAGAGCGTGTGCTGGCTCGCCTGCGTCTCCGAGCGGAACTCGACCGCGTCGGGGTTCGCCCCGCCGCCGCCGCAGAACTCGAAGCCGTCCACGTAGCTGGTACCCGACAGGTGCTCGATCCTGATCTCGTGCGCCCCGGCACCGAGACCGCTGTAGGTCACCGCGTGGCCGAAGGTCGGGGCGTTGGTCGCCGAGTTGTACGAGAGCGTCTCGCGCAGGACGCCGTCGAGATAGACGTTGGCGGAGCCGCCGTGCTTGCTCTTGGCATAGAAGTAGGTGATCGCGTCGCCGTTGAAGGCCACCCGGGCCGCCGGCTTCGGCTTGCCGCTCGCGGTGCCGGTGCCGGTGCGCTGGTGGTAGCCGCCGCCGCTGGCGCCCGCCGCCGTCTTGGCGTGCCAGCCGCCGCGGTACTCGACCGCCGGGTCGTCGTCGTCGAGCGCGGTGCAGGAGCGGCAGACGTCGTTCCAGCCGTCCGGCCCCTGGGCCTCGAAGTTGGTCAGCGTCACCTCGTCGAACTGCAGGCCGTCGAGGGCCTGGATCGGATCGGTGCCGTAACCCACCTCGAGGGCGACGACCTCGCCGCTGAAGCCGCCCGAGGGGTTGAGCGCGCCCGCGGTCCAGGTGCTCTCCATGAAGCCCGGCCCGGCGCCCGCCCAGCCTTCCTGCTCCGCGGTGACGCAGACGCCGTGCGGGCCGGAGGCGTTGTAGAGCCGGCCGCCGTCGGGCACCACGGTGGCGCGGTCGCCGGTCAGCTTGTTGCGGACGCCGACGTTGGCGCGGTCGTAGAAGCCGAGCACGTTCGGCTCGCCCGCCTCGGTGAGGAAGCGGTTGTAGAGCGACAGCGTCGAGCTGCCGGTCAGCCGGATCGTCGGCGACTGGACCACGTCGCACTGGTCGTCCTCGAGCTTCGAGGACTGCAGGAAGCCCGTGCCCACGATGGTGGCGTCGGCGTCGCTCCCGTTGTGATCGAAGGTGCCGGAGGTCACCGTCCAGTCCTCGCGGTCGCTGTCGAAGCTCCAGGTGCGGGAGGCCACCGGCACGAAATCGCTCTCGGCGGCGACGAACTTCGCCGTCTTCGAGATCACGTTGGGCGCGATCTCGTCCGCGGTGACGTCGATGCGGAAGAGGATCGTGTCGTCCGCCTCGAGGCCGGCGGCGGTGAAGCGGAAGGTCCCCTGCGCCGCGCTGCAGGAGGCGAGCGACGGCGAGAACGTCGGGGTGTCGACGATCTGGATCTCGGGGTGCGAGAGGTTCTCGACGTGCGCCACCCGCACGTTGGTGAGCGGCACCTCGCCGTTGTTGCTGACGTCGAAGGCGACGGTCCAGGTCTCGCAGTTGTCGACGAAATCGTCGCCGTCGCCGCCCGAGGAGCCGGTGAGGCGCGCCAGGCTGTCGGTGAAGACCATCGAAGCGCCGTTGCTACCGGCCGTGACCGGGGTGCAGGCGCTCATCGCGCTGGTGCAGGCGTCGCTCGCGCCGACCGCGACGACGCCGTAGAAGTACTCGCGGCCGTTGCGCAGGCCGCCGTCGGTGAACGAGGTGCCGGTCGTCTCGCCGACCCGCGTCTTGCCGAAGGCGCAGCCCATGACGCCTTCGGTGCGGTAGATCCAGTACTCGCTGGCGCCGGGGACCGGGTTCCAGGAGAGGACCGCCCCCTTGTGCGCCGGGGCGACGGTGACCGACGGCGCGGCCGGCGCGGCGGCGCACCCGGCGTCGGCGGGGGCCGGCGTCGGACAGGCGATCTGGTGCCGGTCGAAGGCGGCGAAGATCGCCTCCATGTGCGGCGTCCCGTCGGTGAGGTCGCCGTTGTCGTCGTCCACGGCCAGGAAGTTGAGGTAGGCGCCGTCGGCGTTGCAGCCGTCCCCGTAGCTGCCCGCGGGCCCGATCGGGTTGCAGTTGTACCAGTTGCCGAGAGCCCCGCCCGCGACGTAGTAGTAGCGGGTCATCAGCTCGAGGGCGGTGTCGTCGTCGATCGACGGCGCCGCGCCGCCGGCGCACTGGCCGGTCGCGATGTCCCAGCCGGCGCCGTTGCACGGCAGGTCGCGCTTGAGCAGGTCCCAGATGACTTCCGAGGCCATCGACCCCTCGCAGTGCGTGCCGTTGTTGCACGGGCCGGTCGAGGTCGAGCCGACGCCGTCGATGCGGCAGCCGCCGCGGATGCCGTTGGGATCCAGAGGGTCCTGCTGGTTCCAGTCGAGGTTGTGCGGCGTGCCCGAGGCGCGCTTCTGCCAGTCCACCTCGCGCACTCCCGTGCACTCGGTGCAGGGGTCGCCGTTGCCGCCGCACTTGGTGGAGCGGAAGCCGCGGCCGATGCAGGAGGTGTTGAGGCGCAGGATCGCCGCCACGTCGGCGTAGGCCTCGCCCGGGGCGGAGATCGACGGGTTGGCGTCGTTGTTGTCCATCCCGTGGCCCCACTCGTGGTCGAAGATCGCGGCGATCTCGCCGGTGTTGCGGCAGCCGCCTCCCGAGCGGTAGAAGTTGATCGTCCCCGCGCCGCCGCTCCAGAAGGCGTTGCAGGTGTTGTTGATGTTCATGTTGGCGGTGAGCTGCGCCTGGAGCCACTCGTTCTCGGGCAGCCAGCCCTTGGCCTGCTCGATGATGCGGTTCACCTCGTAGAAGCCGGTGCGCGAGGCGTGAGTGTCGCCGGCCGAGTGCCCCGGAGGCACCGCACAGTCCGTCCCCGGCCCCTGCTCGAGGTCGAGGTCGCCGCTCGCCGCGGTCTCGTTGATCGCGCCGCAGGTGTCGGTGATCCGCACGTAGCGCCCGGAGAGGGCGGTGCGGATCGACGAGCTCTGCGCGGCGCACACCAGGTCGCCGCCGCTGTCGGTGAAGAAGAGGCTGTTCGCGGCGTCGCGGATGTCGGCGAAGGGCATCGGCTGGCCCGCCTGCTCCTGGCCCTCGATGCCGACGCCGTCGTTGCTCACCGGGAAAGCGCCCCCCTGCACGCTCTTGAGGTAATGGTTGGTGTCCTGGAAGGCGAGCACCTCGCCGCTGTGGGCGTCCACGAGCGCCTCCCAGGAGCCGTGATCGCCGGAGAAGGTGGCGCCGATCGCCCAGACCAGGCGATGGGAGAGCCCCGCGCCGACGCCGAGCGCCAGCGCGTCGCGTCCCGCCGAGACGGGCACGATCTCGAGCCGCGGCGCGCGCCAGTACCCGGAGATGCCGCGGCCGGCGTGGGCCTCGGCCGCCGCCACCGCCGCCTGCTGCGAAACGGTGGGGACGGTCGCGACGTCCACGGCTCCCCAGTTGCGGAGGCCGAAGAGCACCAGGTTGCCGCCGTTCACGACCGCCGAGAGGAAGCTGTCGCGCACCGGCACGCCGCCGAACTGGTGGCGGACGTTGATCTGCACGAGCTGGCCGCCGCCGTGGACGGTGACGGTGCGCTTGCCGAGCTCCGCGGGAGCCACGCCGAGCGCCGGTTGGTTCGCGGCCACCCAGGCGGCGAACGCGGTCCAGGCGGCGTCCTTGACGGCGGCGCTGCCGTCGGGCGCCTTGAGGCCGATCTGCGCCCAGCTCAGGCTGTTCCCCGCGCCCGAGCCCGGGATGAGCGGCTGGCGCAGGATGAGCGTCCCCCAGCTCCCGGAGCGGACGTCGACGAAGCCGCGGTCGGCGGCGACGCCGAGCGCCGTGAGGTCGGCGGCCAGCCCGACGGCGAGCGGCGAGGAGAGCCCCGCCACCGGCTTGTAGACCGAGGAGATGTAGAGGTTGGGATCGCGGTAGGCGCGGCTGGCGAGCGGCGAGCCGCCGTTCGGCGGCTCGACGGCCACTGCGGCGCCGGTGACGAGGAGCAGCGCCGCGGCCACGAGCAGCCGCGGGTTGAGCGAAGATCGGAATGTGCGGTTCATGTCCCCCTCCTTAGGTTCCGCCGCCACTCTGGCCGCGCGGCGGACGGGGGACAATGAGGAAGGCCCCTCAGTGAGACTAGGGAGTTCTCCTCAGTCGCGAAGCGCTTGCTGGAAGCGGCATTTTAATCGAGCTTCATCCGTCCGGCCGCTGATGCTCGGCCGGACGGACGAAGGAAGAGGTCAGTTGACGGGGGGCTGGACGATCACCTTGACCGTCCCGGTGCCGTGGGTGCTCGGTGTGATCGTGTAGTTGAACGCGTCCGGGCCCGTATAGGTCCCGCTCGGCGTGTACAGGTACAAGACGCCTTCCGGGGCGATTCCCGCGATCGAGAGCTGACCGTGGGCGGGCATGGTCGGGGACGACGCGGTCGTGCCGCTCGGGCAACTGTCCTGCAGATCGACGGTGCTGAACTTCACGGCCGTCGCCGGGATGGTCGCCGTCCCCCCATTGGTGAACAGCCGTTGCGGCACGTTGCAGGCCGGCGTGGCCACCGGTGAACGGACCAGGTAATCGACGTCGCCATCGCCGTCGATGTTTCCGAGATTGGCGGCATTGCCTTGCAGCGCCGACAGGACCGCGGCCGGTGTAGCGGTCGGGTTCGTCTCGAGGTAGAGAGCGGCGAGGCCGGTCACGATCGGAGCCGCGTACGACGTGCCGGAGCGGATGAGCGGCGCGGTGTTGAACTGAGGCTGGACCGCGGACCGAATGCGCCGCGCCGGTGCCCAGAGGTCGACCGCGCCATGGTTGGAGCCGCAGTCGCCTTGCTTTCCTGGCGGCGGGCTGGTGCACAGTCCGAGCTCTTCGTCGCGGATCCACCGCCTGCCGTAGTCGTCGACACCGCCGACGACGATCGCGGCCGGGATCTGCGAAGGCCAGTAGTTCAGGGGGCTGCCGTTGTGGTTGCCGGCGGAGACCACGACGACCACGCCCAGGGCGATGAGCTCGTTGACCTTCGCCGTGAGCGCCAGGCGATTGTTGTCCTCGATCGAGCCCGGGGCCAAGCCGGCCGTGGGGATGTTGAAGCTCATGTTGAGCACCGCGGGTTTCGCGCCGGCTTCGAACTGCTGCCTGACCCAGTCCAAGCGGTGCAGCAGCGCGGGGCCGTCGTACTGATCCAGGCCGATGTCGCCGTTGCTGATGATCGGGTGCACGATCGCGTCTTTTGCGATCCCGAACTTCACTCCCGCCGCGATGCCGGCGACCCGCGTCCCGTGAGTCCCACCGTCTCGGTCCCACATCAGGTCCTCTCTGTACTTGGCGCCGATCCTCGAGACCGTCGGAGCGTCGAGCTTCTTGAACTCCGGGTTGGCGTCGAAGACGCCGGTGTCCAGGATGAAGATGTGGACGCCGGTGCCGTCGCCGTTGAAGTAGTGCTTCCGGTCCCTGGGCAGCTTCGAGCCGGCGGCCTTGGCGGCCTCGATCGCGCTCTTGCTCTCGTCGAGCAGGTCGAGCGCCCAGTTGTCGACGCAGTTGCTCGGGTAGGTGGGATTCGGCGTGTCACAGTTGAGGATCTGTCCGTTCATCGCCGCCGACGCGAGGGACGGCAGGAAGGCGCTGCACAGCAGTAAGGCGAGGGTTTTCTTCACTTCGACTACCTTTCTTTTTGGGAATGACAGAGGTTGTGGGACGCGAGGGAGAACCCCCCCTGGCTCGGCGCTATTCCCGAGCCGGGTCGCGCCCGACACCGCGCAGCTTGGCTTTCAGGTAGTCGCGGTTCATCCGCGCGATGAAGTCGATCGAGATTCCCTTGGGGCAGACCGCCTCGCACTCGGCGAAGTTCGAGCAGGCGCCGAAGCCCTCGGCCTCCATCGCCTCGACCATCGCGACGGCGCGCCCGAGGCGCTCGGGCTGCCCCTGGGGCAGGAGGCCCAGGTGGGAGACCTTGGCCGCGGTGAAGAGCTGCGCCGCGCCGTTCGGGCACTGCGCGACGCAGGCGCCGCAGGCGATGCACTCGGCGGCGTCGAAGGCGCGGTCGGCCACCGGCTTGGGCACCGGCACGAGGTTGGCCTCGGGCGCGCTGCCGGTCGAGATCGAGATGAAGCCGCCGGCCTGGATCACCCGGTCGAAGGCGCCGCGGTCCACCACCAGGTCGCGGAGCACCGGGAAGGCCTTCGCCCGCCAGGGCTCGAGGTAGAGCACGTCGCCGCTCTTGAAGTGCCGCATGTGGAGCTGGCAGACCGTCGTCTGCGGCAGCGGCCCGTGCGCCACGCCGTTGATCAGAAACCCGCAGGCGCCGCAGATCCCCTCGCGGCAGTCGTGGTCGAAGGCGATCGGCTCCGCGCCGCGGGCGGCCAGCTCCTCGTTGACGACGTCGAGCATCTCGAGGAAGGAGCTGTGCTCGCTGATGCCGCGCGCCTCGTAGCGCTCCATCCTCCCGGGAGCGCCGGGGCCGGGCTGCCGCCAGACGTAGAGCGTCAGGTCCATCACTTGTAGCTCCTCCGGCTGGGCTCAACGAACTCGAAGGCGAGCGGCTCCTTGTGCAGCGCCGGCCGCCGCCCCTCGCCCTGCCACTCCCACGCGGCGACGTAGGCGAAGCGGTCGTCGTCGCGCAGCGCCTCCCCCTCCGGCGTCAGGTGCTCCTCGCGGAAGTGGCCGCCGCAGGACTCGTCGCGCTCCAGGGCGTCGAGGCACATCAGCTCGGCGAGCTCGAAGTAGTCGGCCACCCGCCCGGCGCGCTCCAGCTCCTGGTTGAGCTCCTCGCCGCTCCCCTGGATGCGCACCTCCCGCCAGTAGCGCTCGCGCAGCGCCTCCCCCTCCGGCGTCTGGTGCTCCTCGCGGAAGTGGCCGCCGCACGACTCGTCGCGCTCCAGGGCGTCGAGGCACATCAGCTCGGCGAGCTCGAAGTAGTCGGCCACCCGCCCGGCGCGCTCGAGCTCCTGGTTGAGCTCCTCGCCGCTCCCCTGGATGCGCACCTCCCGCCAGTAGCGCTCACGCAGCGCCGCGATCTCCTCGCGCCCGGCGGCGAGCCCCGCGGCGGTGCGCGAGATGCCGCAGCGGTCCCAGACGATCCGCCCCAGCTCGCGGTGGAAGGAATCGACGCTGCGGCTCCCCTTGGCGGCCAGCAGCCGCTCGATCCGCCCGCGCGCCTCGGCCTCGGCGGCGGCGAAGGGCGCGCTCTCGGTCGAGAGCGGCTCGCCGAGCCGGCCCGCCAGGTCGTCGCCGATCGTGTAGGGGAGGACGAAGTAGCCGTCGGCGAGCCCCTGCATCAGCGCCGAGGCGCCGAGGCGGTTGGCGCCGTGGTCGGAGAAGTTCGCCTCGCCGAGGACGTACAGCCCCGGCAGGTTGCTCATCAGGTTGTAATCCACCCACAGGCCGCCCATCGTGTAGTGCGGCGCCGGGTAGATGCGCATCGGCACCTCGTAGGGGTCCTCGCCGGTGATCTTCTGGTACATCTCGAAGAGGTTCCCGTAGCGCTCCTCGATGGTGCGCCGGCCGAGGCGCTGGATCGCGCCGGCGAAGTCGAGGTAGACGCCGTTCTTCTGGGGTCCCACGCCGCGCCCCTCGTCCACCACCCGCTTGGCGTTGCGCGCCGCGACGTCGCGCGGCACGAGGTTGCCGAAGGCCGGGTAGCGGCGCTCGAGGTAGTAGTCGCGTTCTTCGTCAGGGATCTGATCCGGCGACCGGGTGTCGTCGGCGTTCGTCGGCACCCAGATGC
>DASUNQ010000204.1:0-7584 GCA_036277075.1 Thermoanaerobaculia bacterium | reverse complement strand
CGGGCGGGGGGGGCGGGGGCGGGGGCGCCGCGGCGGCGGCGTGGGCGGCGAGGAGCTCGCGCAGGCCGCTCAGCAGCTCCTGGACCTGCTGGTTGGGGACCGCGGCGGGCTCCGCGCGCGCCACGCTCCCCTGGAGGCGCGCCAGGAAGTCGCGCAGCCGCCGGCCGGTGGGGCTCGGCGACGGCGGGTCCTGCGGGTAGGCAAGGCGGAAGAACTCGGCGGGGTGGAGCTCGATCGCCTCGAGGATCTCGTAGACGTGGCCGAGCTTCATGCCGATGGCCCCGCTCCAGAGCCGGCTCAGGTAGCCCGCGCTCTGCTCCATGCGGCGCTCGATCTCGCTCACCGAGATCCCCGACATCTTGACGACCGTCTTCAGCAGGTCGAGGAGCCGCTCGACCTCTTCCGAAGAGTGGGCAGGCATGATGCCCGAGATTACAGCAACCTGGCGAAATCCGCCAGCTCCCGCGCGCGGCTAGAAGCGGAAGGAGAAGCCGCTGCCCAGCGAGCGGCCGCCGCGCTCGAGGAAGGTGCGCCGCTCCGGGGAGCCAGCGTACATCCGCGACGGCTCGTCGGTCAGATCGCGCGCCTCGAAGCGCCACTCGAGGCCGGAAGCGAAGGCGTAGGAGAGCGCGAGGTCGAGCCGCCGCTGCACGTCGCGGTAGAGGTCCTCGCCGCGCGCCGCGCCGAGCTCGGCCAAGTAGGCGTCGGTCCAGCCGAGGCCGAGCGCGCCGGCGAGGCCGCCGCGCCGGTAGGTCAGGGCGGCGCTCCCGGCCCACGGCGCCTGGCCGGGGAGCGGCAGGCGCTCGGCGCCGTCGCGCGTCCAGGCCGCCGAGCGGGTCAGCGTGGCGCTCACCTCGAGCCCCCAGCCCGCCCACGGGCCCGCCGCCGCGGGCGCCTGCCAGCGCGCGGCGAGCTCCGCGCCCCAGAGCCGCGCCCGCGCGCCGTTCTCGGGCCGCGTCGAGTCCCAGATCGCGCCGTCGAGCTCCACCTCGCCCCGGCGCACGAACACGAAATCCGTCAGCTCGCGGTAGAAGAGACCGGCGCCGGCCGCGGCCGTGGCGCCCCACCGCCGGTCGAGCCGCGCGTCGGCGTTCCAGGAGCGGGTCGCGCGCAGGTCGGGGTTGCCCGCCTCGATCTCGCGGTCGTCGGTGTCGACGACGCGGTAGGGGACGAGGTCGAAGTAGTCGGGCCGGGCATAGCCGCGGGTCAGGGCGGCGCGCAACTCGAGGCCGGATCGCAGCGCGAGCGCGGCGTGGAGCATCGGCAGCAGGTGGCCCTCGGCGCGCTCGCCGCGGAGCGGCCGCAGGCCGCCGTCCCCCTCGCCGCCGGCCGAGAGCTCGAAGCCGCGGTAGTCCGACGAGGTCCGTTCGTAGCGCAGGCCGGGGAGCAGCGTCAGAGGGCCGCGCTCGAGCTCGACCTGTGCGTAGGCCGCGGCCGTCCGCTCGTTGGCGCGGTAGTCCGCCGCCTCCTCCGCCAAGCCCGGCTCGCCGTCGAGGCCGAGGCTCGCGAGGAGGCGCCGGGCGGTGTCGGGGTCGATCATGGGGCCGAGGCGCGAGCCGCCCGCCGCGTCCGCCGCCCAGTCCGCGAGCCGGATCGGCTCGGCGGGACGGAACAGGGTCAGCCGCAGGTCCCGACGCCGGTCCTTCTGCCGCACCTTGGCGCCGAGCTCGAGGACGGCAGAGGCGCGGCCGGAGCGCGCCAGCGGCCGCGCCAGGTCGAGGGCGGCGAAGAGGTTGCGCTCGCGGTTGGCGTTGCGCTCGACGCCGATCTTGTCGAGGAGGAAGCCGGACGGGTCCTCGTCGAGCCCCTCGTAGACGAAGCTCGTGTCCACGCGGTCGGGCTCGCGCTCGCCGGCGCGGTTGTAGCCGGCCGCGAGGGTGAGCAGGGAGAGACCCGCGAGGCGGTTGCCGCGCGCCGTCGTCGCCAGCAGGTCGCGCGAGCGCGCGGCGTCTTTGAGCTCGCGCTCGACGAGCCCCTCCGCGAAGTCGTCCTTGACGCGGCGGCGCAGCTCGTGGGTGTCGGTGCGGCTGTAGAGGCCCTGGATCTTGACCGACGCCGTCTCGGAGGGAGCGAAGTCGAGGCCCAGGAGGCCGCCGAGGCGGTCGCGCTCGAGGGCGTGGTCGAGGAGCTCGTCGCGCTCGAGCCCGTCATCGCCCCAGCGCGCCGCGCGGGCGTCGACCCGCTGCCCGCCGCTCTCGCCGCTGGCGGCGGCGAGGACCCCGAGCCGGTCCCCGAGGAGGCGCCGGGCCCAGGCCAGCTCGCCGCCGTAGAGCGCGTCGCGCGACGGCAGGTCGGCGCCGCGCTCGAGCGCCACGGAGCGGAGGCCGCCCTGCGGCACGCGGCGGGTGAGGAGGTCCACCGTGCCGCCGACCGCGTCGGCATCGCGGTCGGCGCTCAAGGTCGTGGAGACCGCCACCGCCTCGAGGAGGGCCGCCGGGATCAGGCTGAGGCCGGCGCTGCGCGCCTCGCCGTCGGGCGAAGGCAGGCGCTCGCCGTCTAGAGTCGTCGCCACCAAACGCGGCTCGGCGCCGCGGAGCAGCACGCGGTCCACCTCGCCGAGCTCGCCTTCGGCCACCACGCCCGGCAGCCGCGCCGCGGCTTCGGCGGCGTTGGCATCCGGCCAGCGCGCCACCTCCGCGGCGGAGGCGCGGCGGGCGCCGGCCGGCTCCTCCTCGGCGGCGGTCTCCACGGTGATGGCCTCGACGAAGGCCGCCGGCAGCTCGCCGGGGAGCACCGGCGCGGCGAGGAGCAGCAGGAGCAGCGGCGACACGGCGCAGGAGATTTTACGCCGCCGCGGCGCCGGCCCTTCTTCATCGAGTCTTCAGAATCGCCTCCTACGCTGCCGCCTTTAGGATGAACGGCGGATGAAACTGCTCGTGGTCGAGGACTCGGAGCGCCTGCGGCGCTCGCTGGGGCAGGGCCTGCGGCGCGCCGGCTTCGCGGTCGACCTGACGGCCGACGGCGAGGAGGGGCTCGCCTTCGCCGAGGTCAACGACTACGACGTCATCGTCCTCGACCTCATGCTGCCGAAGCTCGACGGTCTCAGCGTGCTGCGCCGGCTGCGGCTCCAGGGCCGGAAGACCCACGTCCTCATCCTCTCGGCCAAGGACCAGGTGGAGGACCGGATCCGCGGCCTCGAGCTCGGCGCCGACGATTACCTGATCAAGCCCTTCTCCTTCGAGGAGCTGTGCGCGCGGGTGCGCGCCCTGGTCCGCCGCCGCTACGAGAGCAAGGACCCGGTGCTGCGGATCGCCGACCTCGAGATCGACACCGCCCGCCATCAGGCGTCCCGCGGCGGCCTCCCGCTGTCGCTCACCCCGACCGAGTATTCCCTCCTCCACCTGCTGGCTTTGCGGCGCGGGCGGGTGCTGTCGCGCGACCAGATCCTCGACCACCTCTACGACAGCGCCGCCGACGTCTCGAGCAACGTCGTCGAGGTGCTGGTCTACTCGCTGCGCAAGAAGCTCCAACCCGCGGGGGCGCCGCCGCTCATCGTCACCCGCCGCGGGCGCGGCTACCTGATCGAGGCGCCGTGAGGGTGCGCTCGATCCGCCGCCGCCTGGTGGTGACGCTGCTGGCCGGCTCGGCGCTGCTGGTCTTCGCCGCCGGCCTGAGCCTTGGCGGGCTGGTGGCGCGCCGGCTGCGCCAGGAGTTCGACCGCGCGCTCCTGGCCAAGGCGCGCGCCCTCGTCACCCTCACCGTACAGCACCGGGGCGAGGTGGAGATCGACTTCGCCGACGAGTTCATGCCGGAGTTCGAGGCGCCGGAGCGGCCCGAGTACTTCCAGCTTTGGCTGGCCGGCGGACCCACGCTCGAGCGCTCGCGCTCGCTCGGCGCGCGCGACCTGCCGCGCTCGGCCGACCTCGCGTCCGCGCCGCGCTTCCGCGACCTGCGCCTCCCCGACGGCCGCCCGGGCCGGCTGGTGGAGGTCGCCTTCGTGCCGCAGGTCGAAGACGACGAGGAGTGGCCCGAGACGGCGTTCGACCCGGCCGCGCCGCCGCCGCGGCTGCGCTCGGCGGTGCTGGCGGTGGCGCGCGGACGCGAGGACCTCGACGGGCTCATCCGCTCCCTCTACGCCGCCGGGGCGGCGAGCGCGGCGCTGCTCGTCGCCGGGCTCGCGCTCCTCGTCCACTTCGCGGTGCGCGGCGGCCTGGCGCCGCTCGCCGCGGTCGGCCGGCAGGTGCAGGCGCTCGACGCCGACCGCCTCGACGGCCGGATCGCGGTCGAGCCCCCCACCCGCGAGCTGCTGCCCGTCATCGAGCAGCTCAACGCCCTGCTCGGCCGGCTCCAGTCCGCCTTCGAGCGCGAGCGGCGCTTCGCCGGCGACGTCGCGCACGAGCTCCGCACGCCGGTGGCGGAGCTGCGCAGCCTGGCGGAGGTCGGGAGGCGCTGGCCGGAGGACCGCGAGGCGGTCGAGGGGTTCTTCGCCGACGTCGCGGCGATCGCGCGGCAGATGGAGGGCATCGTCACGACCCTCCTCGCGCTCGCCCGCTGCGAGGCCGGCCTGGAGCGGCCCGTGCCGAGCCGCTTCGCGCTGCCCGAGCTGGTGGAGGAGACCTGGGCGCCGCTCGCCGCCGAGGCGGCGGGCAAGGACGTGCGCCTCGCGCTCGAGACCGCACCCGGCGCCGCCGTCGTCTGCGACCGCGAGAAGCTCGGGCTGGTGCTGGGCAACCTCCTGGCCAATGCCGTCGCCTACAGCCCGCCGGGCAGCACCGTCGCCTGCACGGCGCGCGGCGAGGACGGATGGCTGGAGATCACCGTCGCCAACCCGGCACCGCACCTCGGCGCCGCCGACCTGCCGCACCTCTTCGAGCGCTTCTGGCGCAAGGACCCGGCGCGCAGCAACGGCCAGCACGCCGGCCTCGGGCTGGCGCTGGCGCGCTCCTTCGCCGCCCTCCTCGGCCTCGACCTCACCGCCAATCTCACGCCCGACCAACGGCTCGAGCTCCGACTCACCGCAAAGGAGACGTCATGAAGAAGCAGACCCTGGTCCCGGCCCTCGCCGCCGCCGCCCTGGCGTTGGCCCTCTGCCCGCCCGCCGCCCGCGCTCAGGACGGGCGTTTCGATCTCGGCCTGCGCGGCGTCATCGTGGCGGCCGACGGCGAGCCGGCCAACGACATCCCCGGCTACGGCCTGTTCGGCCACTACCGGCTGAGCGACCGCTGGAACCTGGGCTTCGCGGCCGACGTCGCCGAGTACGACTTCGAGCAGCCGGCGAGGATCCTCGGCCTGCAGCAGGACCCAGGTCTCGAGCCGATCGACGTGTTGGCCGAGTCGACGACCCTGAGCGCCTGGATCGAGCGCCTCTTCGGCCAGGGGCGGACGGAGTGGTTCCTCGGCGCCGGCCTGGGCCTGGCGACGATCGACGTCCCCGACGCCGCGGGGCCGCTCGCCGGAGGAGGGCGCTTCGACATCGCCACGGAGGCGGACGACGAGATCGTCGCCTCGCTCCTCGGCGGCGTGCGCCGCCGCGTCGGGCAGCGCCTGGCGCTCGAGCTCGCCCTCCGCGCCGACCAGCACCTCGCCGACTGGCAGCTCCGCGACCGGGTCTCCGGCCGCACCGGCGCCATCGACGACTACCTCGCCCTCGGCGGGCACTTCGGAGTAAGTTTCCGCTTCTAAGTGGAGGAGGGGAGAGCATGACGAAAGAGGAGCTGGTCGCGGCGCTCAACGGAGACCTCGCCGGGGAGTACCAGGCGATCGTCATGTACGTCACCTACGCCGCCGCCGTGACCGGGCCCCACCGGCCGGTGCTCAAGCAGTTCTTCGCCGCTGAGATCCCGGAGGAGCTGGCGCACGCGCAATTCCTGGCCGAGAAGGTCGCCAGCCTCGGCGGCACGCCGACGACCGCGCCGCGGCCGGTCCCCGCGGCGGCCGACGCGCAGCAGATGCTGCGCAACGTGCTCGATGCCGAGCGCCAGGCCATCGCCGACTACAAGGAGCGCGCCGAGCAGGCCGCCGCCTTCGGCGACAAGGGGCTCGCCACTCACCTCGAGACGATCGTCGAGGACGAGACCGCCCACTTCGAGGAGACCGACAAGATCCTGCGCGGCTGGTAGGCCGCGTGCGGGCCGCTCCCTGTCGACTTGGGATACGGGTGAACTTTCCGGTTCCCGCGTCGTACTGTGCATCGTCTCGCGTGCCCGCGCCCGACCACCGGTAAGATCCTCGGGAGTGCAAATGATCGACCCACGCCTCGCCCTCCGCACCCTGTTCCGCAGCCCGTTCATCACCGTCGTGGCGATCGTCTCGCTGGCGCTCGGCATCGGCGCGAATGCCGCGATCTTCTCGCTCTTCGACCGGTTGCTGCTGCGGCCGCTGCCGGTGGCGCACCCGGAGGAGCTGGTCAACCTCGCCGCGCCGGGCCCCAAGCCGGGTTGGACGTCCTGCAACCAGGCCGGCGACTGCGACGTGGTCTTCAGCTTCCCGATGCTCAAGGACCTCGAGCGTGTGCAGAAGGTCTTCACCGGCATCGCGGCGCACCGCCTCTTCTCCGCCAACCTCGCCTACCGCGGCCAGACCGCCAACGGCGAAGGCGTGCTGGTCTCGGGCAGCTACTTCCCCGTCCTCGGAGTCAAGCCGGAGCTGGGGCGCCTCCTCGGCCCCGGCGACGACCGCACCGTCGGCGCGCACTTCGTCGTCGTCCTCTCCGAGCCCTACTGGCGGAGCCGGTTCGGCGCCGATCCCAACGTGCTGGGCCAGGCCCTGACCGTCAACGGGCAGTCGTTGACGATCGTCGGCGTCGCGCCGCGCGGGTTTTCGGGGACGACGCTCGGCTCGCGGCCGCAGGTCTACGTGCCGCTCACCATGCGCGGGCTGATGGAGCCGGGGTTCGTGACCCCCGAGGAGAACGGCTTCGAGAGCCGCCGCGCCTACTGGGCCTACGTCTTCGCGCGCCTGCGGCCGGGGGTCTCGGCCAAGCAGGCGAAGGCAGCGCTCGACGTGCCGTACCGCGCCATCCTCAACGAGGTCGAGGCGCCGCTCCAGGAGGACATGAGCGAGCAGACGATGGCCCGCTTCCGCGCCCGCGAGCTGACCTTCGAGCCGGGCTACCGCGGGCAGAGCTCGCTGCACGGCGAGGCGCGCACGCCGCTCCTGCTGCTGCTCAGCGTCACCGGCTTCGTCCTGCTCATCGCCTGCGCCAACGTCGCCAACCTCCTGCTGGTGCGGGGCGCCGCGCGCGCCGGCGAGATGGCGGTGCGTCTCTCGATCGGCGCCAGCCGCCGGCAGCTGGTGACGCAGCTCCTGCTCGAGGCGGTCGTGCTCGCCCTGCTCGGCGGCGCGCTCGGCGTCCTCGTCGCGCGCTGGACGCTCGCCCTCATCGGCTCGCTCCTGCCCGCCGAGGCGATGGAGGGCGTCGGGTTCGGCGTCGACCGCGGTCTCTTCCTCTTCGCCGGCGCCCTCGCCCTCGGCACGGGCCTCCTCTTCGGACTCTTCCCGGCGCTCCACAGCACGCGTCCCAACCTCGTCTCGGCGCTAAAGGATGAGGCGGGCCGCAAGGGCACCTCGCGCGGGGCGTCGCGCTTCCGCATGACCCTGGCGACGGCGCAGATCGCGTTGTCGATGGCGCTGCTCGTCGCCGCC
>DASUNQ010000203.1:0-5724 GCA_036277075.1 Thermoanaerobaculia bacterium | reverse complement strand
CAGCAGCGGCACGGCGCCGAGCGCCGCGGTCACCGGCTCGCCGCCGAGGAGCGCCATGCCGCAGGCGGCGCCGCCGAGCGCCACGCCGCGGCGGCCGCCGCGCACCGCGCCCCAGAGCGCGAACGGCCACCAGGCCGAGACTGCGAGCAGGTTGTAGAAGGAGAGGCCGCTCATCACCCAGCCCGAGCCGGCGTAGGTGATCGCCGCCACCAGCGCCGCGCCGGGCCCCTGGCCGAGCGCGCGGGCGAGCGCCCGCATGCCGAGCGCGGCGAGCAGCCAGTGCAGCGCGTAGTGGAGGTTGAAGGCGCTCCAGAAGGGGAGCGCCAGGTAGAGGGCGTTGCCGGGGTAGAAGGGGAGGGCGTTGGGGTTGCCGCGGAAGGGCTGCCCGAGGCCCCAGGTCGGGTTGAACGCCGGCACCCGCCCGGCGCGCAGCTCGGCGGCGCCGAAGGCCTTGAGCGGCAGGTGGGTGGCGAAGACGTCGCGGTAGCAGAGGGTGCGCCGGCCGAGCGCCAGCGGCAGCGCGATCCAGAGCCAGAGCCCGAGCGCCAGCGCCGCCACGAGCGCCAGCGCCGCGCGCTCGCGGCCTCCCCCCACCGCACCGGCCGCCCGGATCGGCTCCACGGGCTCTTACAATACCCGCCGATGCTCCGGCCGCTCGTGCGCTCGCTGCGGCCCACGCAGTGGGCCAAGAACCTCTTCGTCCTGGCGCCGCTCGTCTTCGCCCAGAAGCTGGGGGAGCCGGCGGCGGTCACGCGCTCGCTCCTCGCGCTGCTTGCCTTCTGCTGCGCCTCGAGCGCCGTCTACCTGTTCAACGACCTGCGCGACCGCGAGGAGGACCTCCGCCACCCGCTCAAGAAGCTGCGGCCGATCGCCTCGGGCGCGCTCGCCGTCCCCGTCGCCGCGGCCGCGGCGGCGGTGCTCGCCCTGGCCGCGGTCGCCGCGGCCCTCGCCGCGCGCGAGGAGGTGGTGCCGGTCCTCGCCGGCTACCTGCTGCTCAACCTCGCCTACACCGTCTGGTTGAAGCACCAGGTCATCCTCGACGTCATGGCGATCAGCCTGGGGTTCGTGCTGCGCGTCGTCGGCGGGGCGGTCGCCGCCGCGGTCGAGGTCTCCTCCTGGCTGGTCCTCTGCACCATCTTCCTCTCGCTCTTCCTCGCCTTCTCGAAGCGCCGGCACGAGCTGATCCTCCTCGCCGGCGGCGCCACCGAGCAGCGCCGGGTCCTCGACCAGTACAGCCCCGCCTTCCTCGACCAGATGATCAACGTGGTGACCGCCTCCTCGGTCCTCGCCTACGCGCTCTACGCCATCGCCCCCGAGACGGTCGCCAAGTACCACCACCCGGAGTACCTGGTCTACACGATCCCGCTGGTGCTGTTCGGGATCTTCCGCTATCTCTACCTCATCTACCAGAGCCCGCAGCAGCGCAACCCGACCGAGGCGATCCTCGGCGACCCGCCGTTCCTCATCAACATGGCGCTCTGGGGGGGCGCGGTGGCCTGGATCGTCTATGGCAGCTGAGCGCGTCGCGGTCGTCATCCCCTGCCGCGACGAGGAGGCGACGGTCGGCCGGGTGGTGCGCGACTTCCGCGCCGCGCTGCCGGCGGCCGAGGTGCTGGTGGTGGACAACGCCTCGACGGACGGCACCGCCGCGGCGGCGCGCGCCGCCGGCGCCACGGTGGTCCACGAGCCGCGGCCGGGCAAGGGGTTCGCGCTGCTGTCGGGGCTGCGGCGGGCGGGCGAGGCCGACTACTACGTGATGGTGGACGGCGACGACACCTACCCGGCGGCGGACGCCGAGCGGCTCCTCGCCGCCGCCCGCGCGGGCGCCGAGATGGTCGTGGCGACGCGCCTCGCCGGCGCCGACGAGGGCGCGTTCCGCGCCGGCCACTCGCTCGGCAACCGGCTCTTCATCGCGCTGGTGCGCCTGCTCTTCGGAGTGCGCACGCGCGACCTCTTCTCCGGCTACCGGGTGGTGACGCGCCGTTTCCTCGAGGCCTGCCCGCTCATCGCGCAGGGCTTCGAGGTCGAGGCGGAGATGTCGCTCCAGGCGGCGGTGCAGCGCTTCCCGGTGGCCGAGGTGCCGGTGCGCTACCGGGCGCGGCCGCAGGAGAGCCCGTCGAAGCTGCAGACCTACCGCGACGGCACGCGCATCCTCTTCGCCATCCTCACCTTCTTCCGCGACTACCGGCCGCTCGCCTTCTTCGGCGGGCTGGCGCTGCTCTTCCTCGTCCTCTCGCTCGCCGGCGGCGCGGTGGTCATCGCCGAGTTCCTGCGCAGCGGCCTGGTGCCGCGGCTGCCGCTGGCGGTGCTCTCGGCGGCGCTCTTCATCCTGGCGGCGCTCTCCTTCACCTGCGGCGTGCTGCTCTCCTCGATCAACCGCCGCTCGGCCGAGCTCGCCTCTTTGCTGCCCTGGCGGTAGCGAGAAGGCGCCCCCTGCACGTCCTCATCCTCTACGAGACCGTCTACCCCGACTTCATCGGCGGGGTGGAGACGCGCAACCACGAGATGGCGCGCGCGCTGGTGCGGCGCGGCCACGAGGTGACGCTGGCGGGCTTCTGCGGCGATCTCGCGGGGGAGCCGCCGCGCCTCCACGTGCGCTCGCTCGGCGAGCTCGGCGGCCGGCTCTACAACCGCGAGGGCAAGCGCAGCACCCGCCAGGCGCTCCGCTTCGCCGCCGCCGCGGCGCGCTTCGACCTCGCGCCCTACGACGTGGTCGAGACGCCGAACATGCCCTACGTCCACCTCCTGCCGCTGGCGGCGCGCTGCCGGCGCGCGGGCAAGCCCCTGGTCGTCACCTGGTTCGAGTACTGGGCGGGCTACTGGCGCGACTACGTCGGCGCGGCGAAGGCGCCGGCCTACCGCGCGGTCGAGTGGGGGACGGCGCACCTCGGCACGCTGGCGACGGCGACGAGCCGCCTGACGGCGGAGCGGCTGGCGGCGCGGCGGCGCGGCGCCGTCGAGCTGGTGCCGTGCGGCATCGACGTGGCGCGGGTGCGGGCGGCGGCGCGCGACGCCGAGCGCGGGGCGCCGCCGCTGGTCTTCGCGGGACGGCTGATCGCGCACAAGCGGCTGCCGCTGCTGCTCGCCGCGGTGCGGAGGCTGGCCGAGACGGTGCCCGGGGAGCTGCTGGCGGTCTTCGGCGAGGGGCCGGAGCGGGGGCGGCTGGAGGCGCTGGCGCGGGAGCTGGGGATCGCCGACCGGGTGGACTTCCGGGGGCACGTGGAGACGAGCGAGGAGGTGTGGAGGGCGATGGGGGGGGCGCGCATTGCGGTGCAGCCTTCGGAGCGGGAGGGTTTCGGATTGTTTCCGCTGGAGGCGATGGCGGCGGGGTTGCCGGTCGTTTTCTGCGAGTCTTCGGAGAGCGCGGTTGCGGAGCTCGTGCGCGACGGGGTGGAAGGGGTGTGCTGCGCCGCGGACGCCGAGGAGCTTGGTTCGGTGCTGGGTTCGCTGTTGTCGGACGAAGGGGAGCGGGGGCGGTTGGCGGCGGGAGGGAGGGCGCGGGCAGAGGAGTACGACTGGGGGGAAATCGCGCGGCGATTCGAGGAGATCTTTGAAAGGCTCTTGTAGCGGTCGGTCCGGTGCATCCGCGCAGCGCAAAGCTCCTCGTTCCGGTGTGGGGGCCGGGAGGCTCCCCTCCGCGCCGGGCGCTCCTTGGTGACCGCGCTTCGCGTGCTGGTTCAGAGGGGCGGTGCTGGCAGACACCTTGTCGGCTCCGGCGCCTCGCACGGTGGACTGCGAGGGGGAGCGGTCGGAGCGCCCGGCGCTCCGGGGACCTCCCGGCCCCGGCACCGGCGGTGGAACCCCTGCCGAGGTCATTCTGAGTTCAGCGAAGGATCTGGGTGGGGGCGACGTCACTTCAGAGGTTCGGACCGTGTCGCCGCGTGATGTGCCGGGCCAGAGGCCCGCGAAGCGGCGCGTTCGGGTGCGGTCACCACCGCCGTACGCGAACGGAGCCGACCCGACTCTGCCTCCACCATCTCTCCTGATCTGGAACCCGCGCAGCGGGCGCGCCTCTTCGCGGGCCTCTGGACCGGCACCTCACGCGGCACTATCCGTCCCGCGCGGCGACTGCGAGTAACGAGTCGCCCAACCAAGGAGTAGTGATGACACGTCCGATACGCCGCAATGGTTTCAGCGCCGGGTTGCCTTCGCCGACGTTGCAGAAGTTGGAGATCGTCGTCAGCTTGGTGACGGGGAGGCCGGCGCTCTCGAGGGCTGCGCGGAGGGAGCGGGGGGAGAACATGTGGACGTGGGTGGGGTCGAGGTGCCAGCTCCAGTTGCGGCCGAGGAGGGGGCGGGCGAGGCTGTGGGCGTTGAGGGTGATGACGAAGAGCTTGCCGCCGGGGGCGAGGACGCGGCGGCACTCGGCGAGCGCGCCGGCGACGTCGCGGAGGTGCTCGATGACGTCGAGCATCGTCATCGCCGCGAAGTGGGCGTCGGGGAACGGCAGGGGGTCCTCGGCGCTGCCGGCGGCGATCGCCGCGCGGGTGCGCCGCCGCGCCTCCTCCACCGCCTCCGGCGCCAGCTCGAGGCCCGCCGGCTCGTAGCCCGCCCGCTCCAGGGCGGCGAGCAGGAACCCGTAGCCGGAGCCCACGTCCAGCACCCGCCCGCCCGCGACCCCGTGCGCGCGGAGCAGCGCGAGCAGCCATTCGAGATAGCGCACCTTCCCCGGGTGCAGCTCGAAGTACTCCCGCGCGAAGTAGCCCTCGCCGCCGTGCACGCGCCGATCGTAGCGTGCGCCGCCGGCGCCGCCGTGCGAGAGAATCCGCCGCATGCTCTGGACCGACGCCCTGGGGGCGCTGGCGACCCTCGCCGCCCTCGGGCTCCTCGCGCTCGCCGGCGCGCTCCTCGCGCTCCGCCTGCTGCGCGGGCGCGCCGCGGCCGATCCGCTGATGCTGGCGCTCGCGGCCCTGGTCGCCGGCGGCGCGGTCGCGGTCGGGCTCGGTCTCCTCCTCGGCGCCTTCGGCGCGCTGCGCATCGCCGTCGCGCTGCCGCTCGCCGCCGCTCTCGTCCTCCTCCTCGCGCGACTGCCGCGCCCCCTCGCCCGCGCCGACCTCGCGCCGTTCGCGCTCCTCGCCCGGCGCGCCGGGGCGCGGCTCGCCGAGCATCCGGCGCTGGCTCTCCTCACCCTGCACGCCGCCGGCAGCGAGGCGCTGCGCGGCCTGCTCCGCCCGCCGCTCTCCTGGGACGGCCTGATGTACCACCTGCTGCTCGCCGCGACCTGGCTGCAGCGCGGCGACCTCCTGCCGGTGCTCGGGCCGCGGCCGCTCAACTACTACGGCTACGCGCCGGGCAACGGCTCGGTCTGGCTCTGGTGGTGGATGGCGCCGTCGCGCAGCGAGCTCTACGTCAACCTCGCCTTCCTCCCGGCCTGGCTCCTCCTCGGCCTGGCGGCCGGCGCCGTCGCGCGGCAGCTCGGCGCGGCGCGGCACTGGCCGCTCGCCGTCTTCCTGACCCTCAACGTGCCGGCGGTCGTCCGCTTCGCGGCGACGCAGTACGTCGATATCCCGACCGCCGCCTGCCTGGTCGCCGCCGGCGCCTTCGGGCTGCGCTGGCTGCGCGCGCCGCGGCGCGAAGACGCGCTCCTCGCCGGCGCCGCGCTCGGGCTCGCGGCCGGCGCCAAGGTGCTCGGCCTCTTCTACGGCGTCGCGCTCGCCGCGACGCTCCTCGCCGTGGCGCGCGGGGAGTGGCGGCGCCGGCTGACGCAGGCCGCGGCGGCCCTGG
>DASUNQ010000202.1:0-3568 GCA_036277075.1 Thermoanaerobaculia bacterium | reverse complement strand
AGGCGATCTGCCGCGGCCTCCAGCACGCCCACGCCCGCGGCCTGCTGCACGGCAACCTCGACCCCTGGACGGTGCTGGTGTCGCCCGACCTCTCGGAGGTCAAGCTCGCCGACTTCGGCCTCGGCCGGCTGCCGGCGCGGCGGGCGACGCAGGTCGATCCGATCGTCGCGCTGCGGGCGGAGTAGAAGGCCGCCCTAGGAGACCAGCAACCCGGCGGCGGCGAGCAGGGCGAGCAGCACGGCGATCGCCACGACCAGGATCAGCGTGCGCTTGCCGCCGCGGCCGCGCGACTCGTCGCCGCCGCCCAGGAGGCGGGTGGTGCCGCGGGTGATGCCGCGCAGCTCGGAGAGCAGCCGCAGGCGCAGCGTCTCCTCCAGCCGCTCGAGCTCGGCCAGGAGCTCGCCGGCGTCGCCGTAGCGGTCGTCGGGGCGGCGCGCCAGGCATTTCAGGACCACGACGTCGATCTCCGAGGGCAGCTCGCCGTTCAACTGGCTGGGCAGGCTGAACTTCCCGCCCGGCGCGCGCCCGGTCAGCATCTCGTGGAACATGACGCCGGCCGAGTAGAGGTCGGCGCGCGCGTCGGGCTTGGCGCTGGGCTCGAGCAGCTCGGGAGCGAGGTAGTGGAAGCCGCTGAGGGTGATCTCGGTGGTGCTGATCGCCGCCGTCAACGTGCCCGAGGGCTGCAGGCGTCCGAGGCCGAAGTCGGTGAGCTTGAGCTCCGACAGGTCCGGCGTCACCAGCACGGTCCAGGGGTTGAGGTCGCCGTGGAGCACGCCCCGGCCGTGGGCGTGCTGGAGGCCGCGGCAGACGGCCTTGAAGACCTCCATCGCCTCCGGCAGCGAGAGCCGCCGCTGCCGCAGGACGTCGTGCAGCGGCCCGCCCGCGAAGCGCTCGAGGGCGGCGAAGGGCTGCCCGTCCTCCTCGCCGCGCCCGACGACCTGCACGACGTGCGGGTGGTGGCCGAGCCGCGCCGCCCCCTCGACGGCGGCCTGGAAGCGGCGGACCGACTCCGCGCTCTCGGCCAGCCGCGGCTGCAGCATCTCGATCGTCACCGGCCGGTTGCCGGCCGCCTCGACGCCTTCGAAGACCTGGATCGAGCCGCGCCGGCCGAGCGGGGCCAGCACCTGGTAGGGGCCGAGCCGCTGCGGCGTCTCAGCCGGCATCGCTCTCGAAGACGATCGTCGTCTCGCCGATGGCAATGCGGTCGAGCGGCCGCAGGACGGCGGAGGTCGCCGGCTGACCGTTGAGGCGAGTGCCGAAGCTGCTGCCGAGGTCGGACATCAGGTAGCCCTCCGGAGTCCATTCGATCTGCAGGTGCTCCTTGCTGGCGTTGGGGTCGGCGAGGGCGAGCGAGCAGCCGCGCGAGCGCCCGAGGGTCACGGGCGCGCCGTCGAGCTCGAGGCTCAGGCCGCGGTCCGGGCCTTCGGCGACGAAGAGACGCGCCGGGGGCGGCCCGGCCTCTTCGGCGGCGAGGCGCGGCCGCGCCCGCGGCGTCACCTCGAGCGTACGGATGGGGTAGGGGATGACCAGCCCCTCGCGCTTGAACTCCTCCCAGATGCGCATCCGCAGGTCGCTGGCGATGCGCGGCTGCTGCGCGATGTCCTCGATCCAGACCCGCAGCTCGTAGGTCACGGCGTTGTCGCCGAAGGCGAGCAGGAAGACCTCGGGGGTGGGCTTCTCGAGCGCCCCGGGCACGCCGGCGACGCACTCGAGGAGGGCGCGCCTGACGCGGTAAGGAGGCGTGCGGTAGTGGACGCCGACCTGAATGCGCTCGAGGTGCATCGGCTGGGGATAGAAGTAGTTGAGGACCCGCTCGTCGGAGATCTTGCTGTTGGGGATGACCAGGTTGTCGTTGTCGCGCGTGCGCAGGTGGGTGGTGCGCCAGTTGATGGCGACGACCCGCCCCTGGGTCTCGCCCACCTTGATCCAGTCGTTGATGCGGAACGGCCGCTCGAGGCTGATGACCAGGCCGGCGAAGAAGTTGCCGAGGATCGGCTGGAGCGCGAGGCCGAGAACCAGCGAGGTGACGGCGCCGGAGGCGAGGAGGGCGGTGAACGGGAACTTCGGGAAGGCGAGCCGCAGGCTGACCAGGGCGGTGACGACGTAGGCCAACCCCATCGCCACGGCGGGCAGGAGCGGCGGCAGCCGCAGCCCGCGGCGGCCGTGCAGGTGGACGTCGAAGAGCAGGAGGCCGAGCACCCGCAGGACGGTCACGCAGACCAGGAAGACGAGCGCCCACTCGAGCACCGTCTGGGCGCGCTGGCCGGCCGGGAAGAGGGTCGCGGTCCACAGGCCGGCGGTCGCCGCGGCGACGTAGAGCGGGAAGCCGAGCTGCCGCGCCAGGAAGGAGCTGCGCTGGAGCTGGAGCAGGAGCCAGACCAGGACCGCCAGCACCGACAGGCCGGCCAGGGTGGCGAGGGCGAGGTTCATCGGCGAAGCCGGATCTTACCGCGCTGGAATGAAATGGCCGCGGGCGGCGCTTCTCCCCTTGGGTCCCACGGGGGGAGGCTTCAGACCGGGAGGCTTGTCGATGAAGGAAGTGTTGCGCTGGATCGCCCTGCTCGCCGCTGCCGCCGCGCTCGCGTCGGCTCCCGCCGCCGCCGAGACCATCCTCGACCTGACCCCCTCCGATCCCCCCGCTCCCGCCGCGCCGACGCCCGCCGTCCCGGCGCCTTCGGCGCCGGCAGCGGGTTTCCGCGGCGAGTACCTGCGGAACCTCGCCGAGCTCGAGGAGAAGCTCGTGGCGCTCGCCGGCGCCACCCCCGCCGAGCTCTACCGCTGGCGCCCCGGCGAAGGGGTGCGCTCGATCGGCGAGGTCTACGCCCACGTCGTCGCCAGCAACACGCTCCTGCCGCGCTCCTGGGGAGCGCCGCCGCTCGACGGCGTGGACCCCGCGGCGCTGCAGCAGAGCCCGCCCGAGAAGGCGCAGCTCGTGGCGCTCCTCGAGCGCTCGATCGAGCACGTGCGCAAGGCGTTCGAGGACGCCTCGCCGGTCGATCTCGAGCGCCGGGTGCCCGCCTTCGGCCGCGAGGCGACGGTCCGCGAGCTGTTCTCCACCCTCGTCAACCACATGCACGAGCACCTCGGCCAGTCGATCGCCTACGCGCGCCTGAAAGGCGTCGTCCCCCCCTGGAGCGCCGGGGCCGCCGCGGAGCACTAGCCGGATCGCGATAGTCTCGCGGCCACAATCCCTCGAGCGAAAGGAGGCTGGCTGTGAAGACGATCCTCGTCTGTCTGCTCGCCTTTCCGCTGGCGGCCTGCACGCCGCCCGACGCCCCGAACGGCGATGCGGCCGCGCCCGCCGCCGCGCCCGCCGCTGCCACCGACTGTCCCTGGAACTACGAGAACACCCGTTGGTGGGAACTCTGCCCGCCGCAGTACGCCCTCTGCAAGGACGGAAAACAGCAGTCGCCGATCGACCTCACCATGACCGAGCCCGATGACCTGCCGGAGCTGGAGTTCCACTACCGCCGCGCGATCTTCGACGTCGCTCCGTATTACTTCGACCAGGAGCTCCAGGCGCACCCGCGGCACGGCGATGACCCGCTCTCCCTCAGCATCGACGGTG
>DASUNQ010000201.1:0-5329 GCA_036277075.1 Thermoanaerobaculia bacterium | reverse complement strand
GATGGTCGCCGGTCCGGGCCGCTTCACCACCCGCTTGATGGAGGCGGCCGGCGGGCGGATCGTCGCCAAGGAGGGGGCGGAGGGGTTCTACGCGCTGGCGGTGCGCGGGCCGGTGGCCTTCGGCATCGCGCTCAAGGTCGCCGACGGCGGCGAGCGCTGCCGCGACGGCGTCGTGCTCGACGTGCTGCGGCAGATGGGCTCGCTCTCGGGCGAGGAGCTCGCCGAGCTGGCCCCCTTCTACCGCCCGCAGCTCGCGAACAGCCGCGGCATCGTGGTCGGCGAGATCGTGCCGGACCTCGAGCTGGAAGAGGTGTAGACTCCCGCCGCCATGGGGATCGCGGGCCACAGCGCCGAGCGCCGGCGCCGGTTCCCCTGGCGCGGCAGGCTCCCCCCGACACGACCGCTGCTGGCCAAGCTCGCCGCCCTGGCGGCCCTGGCGGCCCTGGCGGGCGCCGCGGCCGCCTGCCGCAGCGGCCGCGGCGAGCCGCCGCCCTTCCGCAAGGTGCGGCCGGCGGTGGCCTACGAGATCCTGCGCGACAGCCCCGAGACGCTGGTGCTGGACCTGCGGACCGCGGAGGAGTTCGCCGGCCCGGAGGGTCACCTCGAGCGGGCGTTGAACCTCCCCGAGGCGCGCTTGGCCTGGCGGCTGATCGAGATCAGCAGCTACCGCGACCAGACCCTCCTCGTCTACTGTCGCGACGCGGACTGCGGCGAGGAGGCGATGGGCGTGCTGGTCACCAGCGGCTTTCGCGACGCCTTCCTGATCCAGGGCGGCTTCGCGGCCTGGGTCGCCGACGGCTTCGACACCGTGCTCGCCGGCGAGAACGCGCCGCCGCCGGTACTTCCGGAGGATTGATGACCGTCCACACGTTCGATCCGACCGTCGCCACCGGCGCCCTCCAGGCGCTGCAAGAGGCCTTGGGCGGCCGCGTCAGCCTCGACCCCGAGGTGCGCGCCCGCTACCGCAGCGACTTCGGCCGCCTCGTCGACCGCCTGCCGGGCGCGGTGGCCCTCTGCTCCGACACCTCCGAGGTCGCCGCGGTCGTCCGCCGCTGCCGCGAGCTGCGGCTGCCGATCGTGCCGCGCGGCCAGGCGCACACCCAGACCGGACAGGCGACGAGCGACGGCGGCGTGGTGCTCGACACCGCGGCCCTCGACCGCATCCACTCGATCGACGAGGAGGCGCTCACCGCGATGGTCGACGGCGGCGTCGTCTGGCGCGACCTAGTCGTGGCCGCGACGGCGCGCGGCCTGGTGCCGCCGGTCCTCACCAACAACCTCGGGGTCACCGTCGCCGGCACCCTCTCGATGGCCGGGCTCGGCGTGGCGAGCTTCCGCTACGGCACGCAGGCCGACAACGTCGTCGAGCTCGAGGTGGTGACCGGCGAGGGGGAGATCGTCGTCTGCTCGCGCGAGAAGAACCGCGAGCTCTTCGACGTCGTGCGCTGCGGCCTCGGGCAGTTCGGGATCATCACCCGGGCCACGCTCAGGCTCCGCCGGTGCCAGCCGCGGGTGCGGATGTACACCCTGGTCTACGACCGGCTCGACGCGTTCATGGAGGACGCGCTGCGGATCATGGACCCGGCCGACCGCTCCTTCCACAGCCTGGGCGGGATCTGCTCGGGGTCGCCGCTCGGCTTCCGCTCGATCGGCGAGGGGCTGGAGCTCGGGGTCGGCGTGCAGGGGTTCGCGCACTGGGTCTTCCCGATGTTCCTCTCGACCGAGCTCGCGCCGGGCGAGGAGCCGGACGACGCGGCGCTGCTCGCCGGGCTCCGCTTCTCCCGCCACGCGCACACCGAGGACACGACGCAGCTCGACTTCTGCCGCCGCATGGAGCCGATGTTCCAGCTCTGGCGGCGCACCGGGTACTGGGACCATCCGCACCCGTGGATGGAGACGATCCTGCCGTGGGAGGGGGCGCAGGAGTACGTCGAGAGCGTCCTGGCCGAGCTGCCGCCGGGCGCCCTCGGCGCCGGCGGCCAGGTGCTGCTCTGGCCCTCGCGCACCGACTGCTCCGACGTGCCGCTGTTCATGCACCCGGCCGGCGAGGCGGTGATGGGCTGGGGCATCCTCGGCGCGGTGCCGCGCGAGTTCCTCGACGAAGGCCTCGCCAAGCTCGACCTGGCCAGCGAGCTGTCGATCCACTACGGCGCCAAGCGCTACCTGTCCGGCTACATCACCTTCGACAGCGAGGAGCGCTGGGCCGGACACTTCGGCGACCGTTGGCCGGCCGTGCAGGCGGCGAAGAAGCGCTGGGACCCGGACGGGATCCTCGCCCCCGGGTTCATCCGCTACGAGTAGGGACGGCCGTCAGTCGATGTAGCCGACGGCGCGCAGGCGCTCCTCGGCCTCGCGCGAGCGGGCGAGGAGGCCGGCGGTACCGCCGTCGGGGCCGGCCGCCAGCCACTCGCCCAGGGCGGCGCGCAGCGGCGCCGCGGCGCGCCGCTCGACGGCGAGCCGGTCGCGCGTCTCGCCGGGATCCGCCGCCAGGTCGTAGAGCCACGCCCCTCCGCCCGCCAGGTCCACGATGAGCTTGTGCCGCGGCCCGACGACGGCGTGGAAGGCCCCCTGCGCGCTGACCTGCCGCCGGTGCAGGCGGTCGCCCGACTCCAGCGCCGGGCGGAGGCTGCGGCCGGCGAAGGTGTGGCCCGCGGCGGGCAGGCCGAGCAGATCGAGGAGCGTCGGCAGCACGTCCAGGTTCTGTGCCCCGACCGCGATCCGCGCCGGCGCGACCCCCGGCGCGCGCAGCAGCAGCGGCACGCGGATCGAGCTGTCGAAGACGGTGCGGCAGTGCTTGATGTGGCCGTGCTCGAGGAACTCCTCGCCGTGGTCGGAGGCGACGACGACGATGGTGTCGTCGTCGAGCCCGGCGGCGGCGAGCGTCTCGAGGAGGCGCGCCAGCTCGCCGTCCCAGTAGGCGATCTCCTCGTCGTAGTGGTCGATCAGCAGGCGGAGGTCGGCGGCCGAGATTCCCGGGTCCGGCGCTCCCCGGTACAGCGCGCGGCCGATCGGGTTGGGGTCGCCGCGGCGGATGAAGCGCTTGTCCGACCAGCCGTGGGCGAAGCGGCGCGGGTGGGCGCGCGGCGGGCGGTAGGGGGCGTGGGGGTCCAGGTAATGGAGATAGAGGAAGAACGGCCGCCGCAGCGACCGCAGCAGCGGCAGGGCCTGCCGGTTGACGCAGCCGGCCGCCTTCCATTCGCAGGCCTCCAGGAAGAGGTCGAAGCCGCGGCCGAAGCCGCCGCGCGGGTTGTGCTCGCTCGGCCTGCGGCGCACGACCGAGCTGGCCGACACCGCGGCCGTCGTCCAGCCGCGCGCGCGGAGGAGCTCGGGCAGGGTGGCCATCCCTTCGGGGATGCCGATCGCGTCGTCCGGCTGGCCGAGGAAGCGCTCCGGGAGCTGCGAGGTGAGGAGCGAGTTGACCGAAGGGAACGTGCAGCCGGCCTGGCTGCGCGCGTCGGTGAAGACGGCCGCGTCCTCGGCAAAGGCGTCGAGCGCCGGGCTGGTCGGGCGCGCGTAGCCGTAGAGGCCGAGGTGGTCGGCGCGCAGCGTGTCGACGAGGACGAGGACGACGTTGAGCGGCCGCGGCGCGCCGGCGCAGCCGGCGATCCCGAGGACCGACGCGGCGAGAGCGGCGAGCGCGCGGCGCGGCATCCCCGGCAGAGTAGCGCAGCGCCGCGGACCGGGTGCTAGGCTTTCTTCAGGCGCCGTGGCGCCGCCTCCCCCGATGGACCTCCGCTCGCTCTTCACCCGCCCCCCGCGGCCGCCGTCGCCGTTGCCGTTTCCCGAGCCGTTCGTGCCCGAGGAGACAACCCAGGTTGCGACGGCCGAGGCGGGCCGGGTGCTCGCCGCGCTCGCGGCGCTGCGGCGCGAGCACGCGGAGATGCCCGACGCCCACACGGACATCTTCGACACGCCGCGTCCCTGGCTGCCGCCTGAGGAGCGGTTCGATCCCAACCGCTACTTCGAGGTCTTCGACCGCCTGCGTCCCGACGACGGCTGGGTGCTCGACTACGTCTACCACTACTGGGGCAACGGCGGCTCGCCGCTCCTCTACCCGCGCCGCCGCGGCGCGCCGCCGCTCACCACGCCCGACGCGTACTCCGAGCACTTCCCCTGGGGCGAGCAGCCCGGCGTCCACCCCTGGCTCTGGCGCCTCTCCGCCGAGCGCTCTCCCGAAGGGGCCTTCCAGCTCGCCCTCTTCGCGCTCGAGGGGCAGAAGTTCTACCTCCACTGGCACTCGCACTACTTCGACACCGAGCACGTCTGCACGCCGGATCGGCTGGAGCAGCTCCTGGGGACGGTCCCGGACGAGCGCGAGGAGCGCGAGCGCCTCCGCCGCTACGAGCTGGCCCCGGTCGTCCGCAGGGCGGGCGACTTCGCGGAGGTCGAGGCGCTGGCCTTCACCAAATGGGGCGGGTTCTCCCGCCGCACGACGCGGCTCGCGTGGCCCAACCGGGTGCTCGGCGTCGCCGCCGAGGAGGTCGTGCGCTACGACTGCGGGATCATGTACTGACGATGCCCGAGCACGGCCAGCATGTGGCGCGCCTCGTTGGCGAGCGTCACGTCGCGCACCTCCTCGTAGCCCGCCTCCTCGAAGAGCCGCACGATCTCCGGCACGGTGTGGCGGTACTGGTAGCGCGGGCTGTAGTTGTCGAACATCTGCACCGCCCGCTCGCGCGCGGTGGCGCGCGGCGGCGGCGCCTCGCCGCGCAGCCGGTGGACGAGCCGCGACAGCGCGCCGTGGAGCGGCGTCGCGGCATAGCAGAGCCCGTAGAGCAGGGGGAGGGGCAGGCGCGTCGTAACGGCGCGCAGCGCGACGTTGACGGCGTGGATCCAGGCCGGGCGCCGGCGGTAGAGCTGGACGTAGAGCCGGCCGCCCGGCTTCGTCAAGCGGCTGACGCTGCGGAAGGCGCGGTGGGTGCTCGGGGTGTGGTGGAGGACGCCGGAGGAGTGGACGATGTCGAAGCTCCCGGGCGCGAGGGGCGGCCGCGTGACGTCGCCCTGCACGTAGTGGACCCGGCCGGCCAGCTCGGGCGAGAGGGCGAGCAGGCGGCGGCGGGCCCCGTCGACGCTGCCGCTGAAGTCGAGCGCCACCACCTCCAGCCCGTACTCCGCCACGGCGCGCGTCAGCTCGCCGTTGCCGCAGCCCGCGTCGAGCATCGTCAGGCCGCGCAGCTCCTCGGCGGTGGCGCCGACGTTGTCCAGGAACTCGCGCTTGCGCAGCCCGGCGTCGTCCTTGAACCAGGTGCGGTCCCCCTCCTGGTAGACGGTCCACTGCAGGCGGAAGCTGCGGGCGCTGCGCCGGTCCGGTCCCGACGCGCCGGCGAGC
>DASUNQ010000200.1:0-14714 GCA_036277075.1 Thermoanaerobaculia bacterium | reverse complement strand
GTAGCACAGCCCGGCTCGGCGCTGCCGCTACAATCGCCTGCGCAAGGGGGGCTGCGTGGTGGCCGCGGTCGGCATCGAAATCGTGATCATCGTCGTCCTGGTGATCGCCAACGGCGTCCTCGCGATGGCCGAGATGGCGATGGTGTCGGCGCGCAAGGCGCGGCTGGAACACCGCGCCCAGACAGGAGACCGGCGGGCCCGGGTGGCCCTGGAGCTCGCCGCGACGCCGGGGCGCTATCTCTCCACCGTGCAGATCGGGATCACCCTGGTCGGGGTGCTGGCGGGCGCCCTGGGGGGCGCCACGCTCGGCGAGCAGCTCGGCGCGCGAATCGCGCGGGCGGCGCCGGCGTTTGCTCCCTACGCGGAGGCAATCGGGGTGGGTCTCGTGGTGGTGGCGATCACCTACCTGTCGCTCATCCTGGGCGAGCTGGTCCCCAAGCAGCTCGCCCTGCACGCCCCGGAGAGGGTGGCCTCCTTGCTCGCCCGCCCGCTGCGGCTGCTGTCCCGCCTCTCGGGACCCGTGGTCCACCTCCTCGACCTCTCCTCCCGCGGCGTGCTGCGCCTGCTCGGCACTCGGCCGCAGGAGGAGTCGCCGATCACCGAGGAGGAGCTCAAAATCCTGCTGGAGCAGGGGACCCGGGCCGGCGTGTTCGAAGCCAGCGAGCGCGACATGGTGCGGCGCGTGCTGCACCTCGGCGACCTGCGCGTCGGGGAGCTGGTGACCCACCGCTCGCAGGTGGTGGCCCTGGACGTCGACGACGCGCCGGAGACCAACTGGTGCCGTGCGGCGGCGAGCGGCCACTCGCGCTTCCCGGTCTACCAGGGGAACCTGGATCGGGTGCTGGGGATCGTCTCGGTCAAGGCGCTCCTGGCGCAGCAGCTCGCCGGCGGCCGGGACCTGCGCGCGGCGATGGTCGAGCCGCTCTACCTCCCCGAGAGCCTGCCGGCCCTGGCGGCGGTCGAGCGCTTCCGCGCCTCCGGCCGCCAGGCCGCCCTGGTGCTCGACGAGTACGGCGGCATCGAGGGGCTGGTGACGCTCAACGACGTGCTCCAGGCCATCGTCGGCGACCTGCCGACGCCGCAGGAGACCGGGCCCCTCGTGGCATCGCGGGAGGACGGCTCCTGGCTGGTGGACGGCGGCCTCGGGATCGGCGAGCTGCACGCCCTGCTCCAGGTGACGCCGGCCCGGGGCGAGGAGCTGGAGGAGTACCAGACCCTCGGCGGCTTTGTTATGGGCAGGCTCGGGCGGGTGCCGGCGCCGGCCGACCAGTTCACCTGGGCCGACTGGCGCTTCGAGGTCGCGGCCATGGACGGCCGGCGCGTCGGCAAGGTGCTGGTCTCCCCGGCGGTCTAGAAGATCAACTGGTACTGCAGCCGGAACTCGTCGTTGGTCTGGTCGTTGGCGCGGTTCTCGAGCTGGCGGTAGTCGGCCTGCAGCTTGTGGTTGTGCTTGTTGAAGAACCAGCCGATCCCGACCCCGCTCTCCTCGCGCTCGTTGTCGGCGACATTGGCGTTGGGATCGAGCTCGGCCAGGCGCAGGGCCACCTCGAGCTTCTGCGGCACGATGAAGTAGCCCGCCTGCACGCTCCAGCCGTCGTGGTCGAAGTCCGAGACGGCGCCGGAGCGGTCGGTCGAGGCGTCGAAGAACTCGCCGAACAGGGAGAACCCCTTGAACTTGAACACCACGTCGCCGCCCACGATCTCGCGGTCGGCGGTGTGCGCCGGGGTCGTGCCGGCGGCGGCGACCGGGCGCTCGTTCGACTCGTACTGCCCGGCGATGGCGAACAGCGGCGTGCCGGTCGAGTCGAAGTCCCCCTCGGAGTACTTGACGTCGCCGAAGGGCTGCCAGGTCAACCGCGCGTTGGTCTGGAGCTTGTCGTTGTCGTTGCGCCCGACGGTGCGGCCGTTGCCGTTGAAGATGCCGACGCGCCAGTCGAGCTTGCCGCCCATCGGCAGGCCCCAGGCCTGGACGCCGATGTCGCGGCCGCGCGCGAACTCGTCGGAGACGATCGAGCGGTCCACGAACTGCTGGTTCCCCGAGGAGGTCAGCTGCTGCCGCCCGAAGGGCACCTTGTACTGGCCGGCCTTGAGCTGGAACGCCTTCTTCCCCTCGGTGAAGTCGTAGTTGATGTTGGCGTCCTCGAGCGGGTTCGCGGTGTCGGGCCAGTTGAGCTGCAGCTCGTAGGTGAGGTCCTTGTCGTAGACCCAGCCGTCGAACTTGGTCTTCATGCGGCGGATGCGGAAGGAGCCGACGTCGTCGCCGACCTCGGGCATCTCCTGCGTGTAGCGCACCTGCAGGCGGTTCGAGATGCCGAGAGTGCCGAGCTTGTGCTCGATCGTCGTCTTGCCGTCCTTCCAGCTCACGGTGAAGGGGGGCGGCTGTGTCTTGGGCGTCGGCCGCTCGTAGCCCGGGAGGTCGTGCTTGAAGAAGTAGAGGTCGGCGGCGGTCTCGTTCTCGGCCACCACGGTCTCGCCGTTCGGGCCGGCGCCGGGGAGAGTGATCGAGGTGCCCATGTCCCCGGACTCCTGCCACAGCGCGTGGCGCTCCGGGGTGTTGAAGACGTAGACGCGGCCCTCCTTCTCGACCTCCTTGTAGTAGAGCCCGGTCACTTGGGCTCCGGCGGCCGAGGTGACGACCGCCACCGCCAGCAGACCCACGACGAGCTGCATGCCCTTACGCATTCCAATCTCCTTTGTGCGGTCCATGGGATGGCGCGAGGTTAGGCGGCGGCCGGAGCGGCGGCGCGACACGGGCGTGACAGCTGTGCGACACGATCGGGCCCCGCCGCCCCGCCGCGCTGAAGGCGGGACGAATCGGACGCTGCTCGTCGTGATGGCTGAGGCGCGGCTAGAGCGGCCCGGCGCTTGGGGGAAAGCGCCGGGCCGTGCCGTCTAGGTTTGGGCGGTCCCGGCCTGGGACAGCCGAGAGTCAACCTGCGCCGGTCTCGTCGTGCGGCGCGTCGACCGGTTTGCTCTCCGGCGAGTAGCGCTGGCGCAGCCAGATCGACAAGACCACCATGGTCACGAGCGACAGGAACTCGCTCTGCCAGTTCTGGAACGACTCGAACCAGAACTGCGCGCCGCCGACGTAGTCGGCGAGCTCGATCGGCGGCTGCCCATGGGCGAGCTGTTCCTCGTTGTGGTGGATCAATCCGCCGCGTGCGTGCCAGGCCATCGAGAACAGGAAGAGCAGGAGGAAGGCCAGAGCCAGGGAGTGCTCGTAAAGCCACAGCACCACCTCGCCGCCCTTGCGCACCGGCCACGGGGCCCGCGGGCGCCGCCGGTGCTCGCGCGGGTCGCGATCCTGCTTGTTCTCGGCGTCGAGCTTGCGCGACTCGGAGGACCCCTTCTGGTAGAGCCAAGCGGTGAGCAGGACGTAGGCGAACATCTGCAGGAACTCCGATTCCCAGTTCTCCGCCGTCGCCTCGAGGAAGTGGCCGCTGCGCAGGTACTCGCCGACGCCGACGGCGGGGTCTCCGTGCTGCCGCTGCTCCTCGTTGTGGGCGCGCTGCCCGGCTCCGATCTGACCGGCAAACGACAAGACGAACAGCGCCAGGAGCACCAAGGAAAGGCCGTTCTCGCGCCACACCTTGCTCATGCTTCGAGCGCGGACTGCAATCCCCTTGCCTCGCATGGGAAATTCGCCCGTTCGCCCGCGCCACTCGGACGGCGGCTGAGCGGTGCGTGATATAACGCCGCGCGATGCGCAAAGCCGCTGTCTTCGTGCTCCTGGCCGTGCTGGCGATCCCTCTCGCGGGTTGGCTGGGTGCCGGAAACCTCGACTGTGACGACTGCGGCGACCTCTCCTGCGCCGGCGATTGTTGCGCCTGCCCGTGCTGCCCGATCCAGGTCGCGGCAAACAGCGAGCCGGTGCTCGCGCCGCGCCTGCCTGTCGCCGCCGCGCCGCCGTGCACCGCGGCGGCTCCGTGCTCCGCCGGGCCCGCCGGCGTCTTCCACGTCCCGAAGCCCGCCTGACCCTCCTGCCTCCGTCCTAGCGGTCCAGTTTTTCGGCGCGCCGCCCGATGGCGCGCGCCCAACGCGAGGTGAGGTGTCCGCCATGCGACACGTTCTCGCGGCGTCTCTCGGCGCCGCCCTGCTCCTGCCCGGCCCCGCCCGGCCGCAGGAGCGCAGCTTGAGCCTGCAGGAAACCCTGGAGCTCGCCCGCACGCGGGCCGCCGCGGTGATCGCGGCGACCGGCCGGGTCGAGGAGGCGCGGGCGCGGCTCCCCGCCGCCCGCCGCCTGCGCGAGAACCCGGTCGTCGAGGTCGAAGGCGGCCGGCGGCGCGCCGAGGAGACCTTCACCGACTACGCGGTGGCGCTGAGCCAGGGCTTCGAGCCGGCCTCGCGGCGGCGCGCGCGCATCGCCGGCGCCGAGGCGGCGGTCGAGATCGCCCGTGCCGAGCTCGACGACACCCGCCGGCTCTACCTCGGCGAGGTGGCGCGCGCCTTCTTCGTCGCCGCCGCGGCGGTCGAGCGCCTGCGCATCGCGCGCCTCGCGGCCGAGGTCGGCGACGACCTCCTCGCCACCATCGAGCGCCGCGCGGAGATGGGGGAGACGACCGCGCTCGAGCTCAACCGCGCGCGCACCGCGGCGGCGCGGGCGCGGGCCGAGCGCGAGGCCGCCGCGGCGGAGCGCCTGAACGCCGGCGGCGCGCTGCGGGCCCTCCTCGGCCTGGAGCCCGGCGACCCGCTCTCCCCGGCCGACGCGCTGCGCGACCTGCCGCAGCAAGACCTCGACGCCCTCCTCCGCGCCGCCGCCGAGCGGCCGGACCTCCAGGCGCTCGCCGCTGCGGAGCGCGAGGCCGAGGCGCAGGTCCGGCTCGGCGAGGCGCTGGCACGGCCGGACTTCGCGGTGCGCACCGGCGTCGAGCGCGAGGAGGGGGCCGACGTGGTCCTGGCCGGCGTCGCCGTCGCCCTGCCGCTCGCGCAGCGCGGCCAGGAGGAGCGGGCGGTCGGCGCAGCGCGCGCCGCCTTCTTGCGGGCGCAGCTCGACGCCGCCCGGCGCGCCGCGGAGACCGAGGTGCGCGCCGCCTTCGCCGCCTACGAAACGCAGCGCCGGGCCGCCGAGGAGCTGACGCGGACGGCGCTGCCGGCGATCGACGACAACGAGGTGCTCGCCCGGCGCAGCTTCGAGGTGGGCGAGATCGACCTGGGCGAGCTGCTCCTGGTGCGCCGGGAGATCCTGGAGACGCGGCTCGCCCACCTGGACCTCCTGCTCGCCGCGCGCTTGGCCGCGGTCGAGCTGGAGACGGCCGCGGGGGTGACGCGATGACGACGCGACTTCAATCCCTGGTCACGCTCTTCCTGCTCTTAGCCTTCACCGCCGCCTGCGGCGGTCCCGAGCCGGACGCCGAGCACGCCGGCGAAGAGCACGCCGGAGAGGCTGCCGGCGGAGCGGCGCGTGCTGCCGCGGGGGACGAGGACGTCCTGCGCATCGCGCCCGAGATGCTGCGCGACCTCAAGCTCACGACCGCGCGCGCCGAGGCCCGCCCGGCGCGCCAGGGGGTGACGGCGCTCGGCGAGCTGCGGGTCGACGAGAACGCCTACGCCGCGGTGGCGACGCCGATCGCGGCCCGCGTCGCCGCCGTCCACGCCGACGCCGGCGACACGGTCGGCCCCGGCCAGGTCCTCGCCGAGCTCCAGAGCCCGGAGCTGGGACGCGCGCGGGCGGCCTACGAGGCCGCCGCCGCCCGCGCCGAGCTGGCGGGCAAGACCCTGGCGCGCAAGCGCGGGCTGGCGGCGGAGCGCATCGTCTCCCTCGGCGAGCTGCAGCAGGCCGAGTCCACGGCCGCCGAGGCGCAGGCCGAGCTGCGCGCCGCGCGGGCCGGGCTCGCCGCCCTCGGCGCGCCGACCTCGGGCACCCGCGGCGGCGACCCTTCGCGCTTCGCCCTGCGGTCGCCGATCGGCGGCACCGTCCTCGAGCGCAACGCCCTGCGCGGCGAGACGGCCGACCCCGCCACGCCGCTCTTCCGCGTCGCCGACCTCGGCACCCTCTGGCTCGTCGTGCAAGCCTTCGAGCGCGACGCCGTGCGCCTGACCGAAGGCTCCGAGGCCGAGGTCACGCTCGCCGCGGTGCCGGGACAGAAGCTTCGCGGCAAGGTCGTGCGGGTCGGCCGCGAGGTCGGGTCGGAGTCGCGGACGGTGCCGGTGCGCATCGACCTCGCCAACCCCGGCGGCCTGCGGCCGGGTATGTCCGCCACCGCCTGGCTGCCGCTCGCCGAGACGACCGGCACCGTCGTCGCCGTGCCGGCGGCGGCGCTGCAGCGGATCGAGGAGGGCTGGAGCGTCTTCGTGCCGCGCGGCGAGGGCGTCTTCGAGATGCGGGCGGTCGGCCGCGGCCGCGACCTCGGCGGCGAGGTCGAGATCCTCTCCGGGCTCGAGGCCGGCACGGCGGTCGTCGTGGACGGCGCCTTCCTCCTCAAGGCCGAGGCCGACAAGGCGCACGGCGGCGGCGAGCACCACCACCACTAGGAGGCGCCATGGTCGAACGCACTCTCCGCGCCTCCTTCGCCCGGCCCTGGCTGGCGGTGGTCCTCGTCCTCGCCGGCACGGCCCTGGGCGCGCTCTGGCTCCAGGACCTGCCGCGCGACGTCTTCCCCGACCTCTCGACGCCGGTCTTCAGCGTCATCGTCCAGAACCCGGCGATGGGCGCCGAGGAGCTGGAGACCGCGGTCACCGTGCCGATGGAGGTGGCGCTCGCCGGCCTCCCCGAGGTGCGGCGCATCCGCTCCAGCTCGCAGCTTGGGGTGGCGCAGGTGCGGGTCGAGTTCGAGCCCGACGCCGACTACTACCGCGCCCGCCAGCTCGTCGGCGAGCGGGTCAACCAGGTCGCCCGCGACCTGCCGCCGGGGACCGACGCACCCCTCGTCTCGAGCCTGACCGGCCGACTCAACGAGATCCTGGAGTTCACGCTGGAGGCCGAGCCGGGGGCCGCCGACCTGATGACGTTGCGCGACCTGGCCGAGTTCGAGGTCAAGAACCGCCTGCTCGCGGTGCCGGGGGTGGCGGCGGTCGAGGTGCTGGGTGGCTACCTGCGGCAGTTCCAGGTCCAGCTCGACCCCGAGCGGATGGTGGCCCGCTCGGTCGGCCTGGGCGAAGTGCTCCACGCCGTCGAGGGCGCCAACCGCTCCGCCGCCGGCGGCTTCGTCGCCCGGGGCGCGATCGAGTGGAGCGTGCGGGCGGTGGGGCGCGCCGAGACGGTCGACGACCTGCGCTCGACGGTCGTCGCGGTGCGCGGCGGCACGCCGGTGCTCCTGGGCGACGTGGCCGAGGTGCGGGAGGCGCCGGCGGTGCGCCGCGGCCTCGCCCACCGGCTGGCCGGCGAGGTCGTGAGCTGCCGGCTGGTCAAGCAGTTCGGGGCCGACACGATGGACGTGGCGGCGCGGGTGCGGCGGGTCCTCGACGACCTCCGCCCGACCTTCCCGCCCGGTGTCCGGCTGCGTCTGGTCTACGACCAGTCGGCGCTGGTGGGGCTCGCCCTCGGCGGCGTCGGGCGGGCGGTGCTGCTCGGGGCGGTGCTGGTCGTCGGCGTCCTCTTCCTCCTCCTCGGGAACCTCCGGGCGGCGCTCATCGTGACGCTCACCCTGCCGCTCTCGATCGCCCTCTCGGGGCTCGTCCTCCAGCCGCTCGGCGTCGGGATCAACACGATGACGCTCGGCGGCCTTGCCATCGCGGTGGGGCTCCTGGTGGACGCGGCGATCATCATGACCGAGAACATCTTCCACCACCTGACGGCGACGACCGCGCCAGAGCGCCGCCGGCAGGCCCTGGCGGCGGCACTGGAGGTGGGGCGGCCGATCGCCTTCGCGACGCTCATCGTCGTCGCCGTCTTCCTGCCGCTCTTCGTCATGTCGGGCATCGAGGGGCGGATGTACCGGCCGCTCGCCGCCGCGGTCGTGGCCGCGGTCGCCGCCTCCCTGGTGCTGGCGCTGACCGTGGTGCCGGTGCTGGCCGGCATGTTCCTGCGGCCGCGGCGGGAGGGGGCGGCGGAAGACGTCTGGATTGTCCGCCGCGTCAAGGCGGTCTACGCGCCGCTCCTCGACGCCTGCATGCGGCGGGCGGGTCTGGTGCGGGTGCTGTCGCTGGCGGTGACCGTCCCGGCCCTGGTTCTCGCTCTCTTCGTCGGCTCCGACTTCATGCCGCGGCTCGACGAAGGGGCCTTCCTCCTCCAGACGGTCCTCCCCACGGAGGCTTCGCTCGACGAGGTGGACCGCCTCAACCACCGCGCCGAGGACGTCCTGCGCGAGGTGCCGGAGGTCGAGGACGTGGTGCGGCGCACCGGCCGGGCCGAGCGCACCGAAGACCCGATGCCGCACACCGTCTCCGACGTCCTCGTCGTTCTCAAGCCCGACCGCCGCCGCTCGCTCGCGGCGATCGAGGCGGACATGCGCGAGCGGCTGGAGCCGGTGCCGGGCGTCTCGGTCCTCTTCACGACGCCGCTCGGCATGCGCATCGACGAGGGGCTCGGCGGCACCCCCGCCGACCTCCAGGTGCGCATCTTCGGCCCGGACCTCGAGCAACTGGCGCGGTCGGCGGGTGCGGCGCAGAGGATCATGGCCGAGGTCCCGGGCCTCGCCGACCTGCGCGCCGAGCAGCTCACCGGCCTGCCGCAGATGCGGGTGACGGTGGACCGCCAGGGCGCCGCCCGCGCCGGGCTCCAGCCGGGCGAGATCGTCGACGCGGTGCGCGTCGGGCTGGCCGGCGAGGAGGTGTCGCAGATCCTCGTCGGGCAGCGGCGCTTCGATCTCGTCGTGCGGCTCCAGGACGAGGAGCGGCGCGACCTCAGCGCCCTGCGCGCGCTCCTGGTGGACGGCCCCGGCGGCACGCGCATTCCGCTCGGCCAGCTCGCGCGCATCGAGGAGACCGTGGGGCCGGCGGCCATTCAGCGCGAGGCCGGGAGCCGGCGCATCGCCGTCGAGGCCAGCGTCGAAGGCCGCGACCTCGGCGGCGCCGCGGCCGAGGTGCGGCGGCGCCTGACGCGGGAGCTGGACCTGCCCACCGGCTACTTCTTCGACATCGGCGGGCGGGTCGAGAACCAGGCCCGCGCCATGCGCTCGCTCGGCCTGGCGATCGCGGTCGCGATCTTCGCCGTCTTCCTGCTGCTCTACCTGGCGCTCGGCTCGCTCGCCGAGACGCTCGTCATCCTCGCCACGCTCCCGGACGCCTTCGTCGGCGGCATCCTGGCCCTGCTCGTCACCGGCGAGACCTGGAACGTCTCCTCGCTCGTCGGCCTCATCGGCCTCTTCGGCATCGCGGTCCAGAACGGTCTCGTCCTGGTGGCGCAGACGCGCACCCTCCTCGTCGCCGGCAAGCCCTTCGAGCAGGCGCTGCGCGAGGCGAGCATCGGCCGCGTCCGCCCCAAGCTGATGACCGCCGGCTGCGCGATCCTCGGCCTCCTGCCCTTGCTGGTGCTGCGGTTCCACGGCACCGAGGTCGAGCGCCCGCTCGCCGTCGTCATGGTCGGCGGCCTCGTCACCTCGACCCTCTTCACCCTCCTCGCCCTGCCCACCTTCTATCAATGGGTGCACGGCCTGCAGGAGCGGTGGCGCGGGCGGCAAACCTCATGACAACTACCGGAAGCGCGCTGCGATTCCCTGCCGGATCGCCCGCGCGGCGATGTCGCGCACGGCTTCCTCGACGACTCTTTCGACGCTCGATTCCCTGCGCTCCAGCTCTCGCTCGTCCTTCTCGAAGGCTCGCAACTCGTGCTCGGCCTCGCGGAGCTGCTTCTCGAGATCGCGCAGCCTTCGTTCGTCCTCCGCCGAGAGCTCCTCTTCGGAATCCGTGAGCCTGTCGATCTGCTCTTCGAGCCGTTCCGCGCGCGCCTCGAACGGCTTCATCCTCCGATCCAGAGCGCGCTGCTCCTGATCGAAGGCATCAAGCGGCGCGAAAGCCTTCGCGAGCTCAGCGAGTACGGCCGAATCGCGGATGACGAACTCGCGTCCGTCGAGGCGAACCCAGAGATACGGGCCCGTCTCGAGCTTTTTCTGCACATGCTCGAGGGCGTCGATCGTGCCACGAAGATGGAGTGCCCGCGCGTCCACGTCCGGCCGATAGATGTACGTGAACCGATCTTCGGCGCCGGCGCCAGCAGCCATCGCTGCGAGGAGAGCGAGAAGTGCCGTAATCCGTCGCATGCCCGTTGGACGACGGCGGCGGCGCGAGGTTAGCTGACGATCCGGGTAAGCGGCCGCGCGCCGCGGCTCAGCCGCGTCCCGCCAGCGCCTCTCGCAGCGCCTGCGCCGCCCGCCGCAACTCCGTCATGTTCGCCTCGTGCTCGGCGTCCGCTGCGTCCAGATCGGTGCCGCAGAAGGCGCAATCCTCGCGGCCGTCCACGCGCACGAAGCGCCGGCAGCCGCGGCACAGGCGCAGGGGAACCGGGATGCGGCCGCTTTCAGCCATGGACGGCGATCTGGTCCGGGACGCGCGCCGGCGCCGGCTCCACCACGATCTCGAACTCGCCATGATCGAACGAGCGGCCGGGGGCGTCCTTCACCTTGACCAGCCGTTCGCGCAGGCCCTGGCGGTCCATCTCCAGGGCACGGTGGTGGCACATCGGGTTGTTGCCGGCCCGGCCCATCAACGCGTGCGAGGTCCAGGTGCAGCCGGCCATGCACGTCTCGGCGTAATAGCAGGTGCGGCAGAAGCCCCAGAGATCGTCGACGGTGCGGCGGCGGTTGAAGGCGATCGTCTCGGACTTCTCCCAGATCTCGCGCAGCCGCGTCTCGCGGACGTTGCCGCCGGCATAGGCGCTGCCGAGGCCGGGGCAGGACTTGATCGTGCCGTCCGCTTCGATCCCCATCACCGTGTCGCCGGCGTTGCAACCGTGGAAATAGATTTCCGGGTCCAGCACGTTGCGGATGACCGATTCGTAGGGGCCGTAATAGCCGACGTTGCTCGCCGGCTGGAGGAAGAGACCGCGCTCGCGGCCCTCGACCGCGAGCTCGGCGAGGAGCGGCATCACCTCCAGCATCTGCCAGGGCTGCAGCAGCATGTCGGGGTGATCGGAGGCATTGCCCATGGCGGTGGTGAGAGCGAGCTGCCAATTGGTCGCGCCGGCCTCGATGATCACGTCCATCAGCTCGCGCAGTTGCGGCAGCGTATAGGCGTTGATCTGGCTGTTGACGGCGGACGAGAGGCCGTGGGCGCGGACTCGGCGCAGCGCCGCGAGCGCGAGCTTGTACGAGCCGGGCAGTCCCCGCAGCTTGTCGTGGGTCGCGCCGAGGCCGTCGATCGAGATCCCGACGCCGCACAGTCCGGCGGCGGCGGCGGCGGCGACGCGCTCCTCGCTGAGGTTGCGGCCGCCGGTCTGCAGGTCGCAGCGCATCCCGGCGGCGCGGATCGCGGCGACGATCTCGAGCCAGTCCTTCCTCAGGTAGGCCTCGCCGCCGATCAGGCCGACATCGCGTGCGCCGAGCTCGGCGATCTGGTCGACGAGGTCGAGCGCCTCGGCGGTGCTGAGCTCGTCGCGCCGGCGGTGGCCGGCGCGGGAGCCGCAAAAGCTGCAGGCAAGGTCGCAGGCGAGCGTGATCTCCCAGACCACGCTCACCGGGACGCGGTTGACGATGTCGTCGAGCCCCGCGTAGCGGACGGGCAGCGCGTCTGCCCGCCGGGCGTCCATTTTTACCTTACTTACTAGGAAGCCTGGGCCTTCTTGGTGGCCGCCTCGAGCTCCCTGATGAGGCCGTCGAGGTCGCCATATTTGGCTTTGACGTCGCGCGCGCCCTGGAGCAGCGCCTGGATCTCGGCGAGCTCGCCGCGCTGGAGGATGTCGTCGACGGCCGGCCGGTAGAAGACCCGGCCCGGGTCAAGCAGCCTGCGGAGCCATTCGAGCGTGAGCGGCTGTCTGAGGGGGTCGCCCATGGTTCGTCTCCTCGACGGGTAGGTGTGTCAAAAAAGGATGCCGCACTCTCCTATCGATGTCAAGGAAATACGGCCATGTCCCGCGGCGGGTCAGCGGCGATCCCCACTCAGCCGGCCCACTTAGAATGAGGAGAGCATGAACAACAGGAGACAGGACATGGCTCTGACTTCGGATCCATTCCCGACCGACGCCGCAGGCCTGCCCGAGGCGCGCCCGCCGGAGCCGGTCGAGCTCGGCGACGGGGACCGGTTCGACCTGCGCATCGCGCCGGTGGCGAAGCGCCTCGGCGGCGCGGCCGTGCGGATGCTGGCCTACAACGGCTCGATCCCCGGGCCGACGCTGCGGGTGCGGCAGGGATCGAGGCTCGTGGTCGACGTGGTCAACGAGGGCGACCTCGAAGCGACGGTGCACTGGCACGGGCTGCGGCTGGAGAACCGCTACGACGGGACGACCGAGACGCAGCGGCCGATTCCCGTCGGGGGCAGCTTCACCTACGAGATCGAGTTCCCGGACCCGGGCGTCTACTGGTACCACCCGCACATCCGCGAGGACTACGGCCAGGAGATGGGCCTGTACGGCAACATCGTGGTCGTGCCGGCGGAGCCGGACTACTGGCCGCCGGTCCACCGCGAGCTCACCCTCACGCTCGACGACGTCCTGCTGGAGGACGGCAAGGTCGCTCCGTTCGACCGGTCGCACCCGACGCACACCGCCATGGGCCGCTTCGGCAACGTGCTGCTGGTCAACGGCGAGCCGGAGCTGAAGCTCACCGCGCGGCAGGGCGAGGTCGTGCGGCTCTACCTGACCGACACCGCGAATACGCGCGTCTTCAACGTCGCCGTGCGCGGCGCGCGCATGAAGCGCGTCGGCGGCGACAGCGGGCACTACGAGCGGGAGGAGCTGGTCGAGAGCGTGGTGCTCGCGCCTTCGGAGCGGGCGGTGGTCGACGTGCTGTTCGACCGGCCCGGCCAGGCGACGCTCGAGCACCGCTCGCCCGGCCGTACGTACACCCTGGCCACGATCGCCGTGGGTGACGAGCGGGCGGAGCCGCCGCTGGCGCCGCGCTTCGCGGACCTCCGCACCAACCCCGACCTGGCGGCCGAGCGCGAGCGCATCGCGCCCTACCTGGAGGCCCCGCCGGACAAGACGCTCTCCCTGGTCGCCGAGATGGACATGGGAACGCCGGAGCTGGCGGCGGGCGCGTCGGTCGAGTATTACTGCCCGATGCACGCGGAGGTCGTCAGCGGCGAGCCGGGCCGGTGTCCGAAGTGTCACATGAAGCTGCTCCCCCGGGAGGCCGCGGCGCCGGCGTACGCCTGCCCGATGCATCCCGAGGTGCGGAGCGCCGAGCCCGATCGCTGCCCCAAGTGCGGCATGAAGCTGGTGCCGGCGCAGCTCGTGCCCGAGTCCGGGCACGGCGAGCATCAGCACGGGCATTCCCACGGCGATGACGGCGGGCACCCGCACGAGCACGGCGGAGGGGAGCAGGCGCCCGAGCACCACGGCATCGAGTGGGAGGACGACATGGTCGAGGTGAACCGCATGACCACCCCGGCCAACATGCGCTGGAAGCTGATCGACCGGGCGACCGGCGCCGAGGGCGCGGCGATCGACTGGCGCTTCCGCGTCGGCGAGCGGGTGAAGATCCGGCTGGTCAACGAGATGGACTCGGACCACCCGATGCACCACCCCTTCCACCTCCACGGAGCGGGGCGCTTCCTGGTCCTCGCCCGCGACGGCGCCGTCGAGCCCAACCTGGTCTGGAAGGACACGGTCCTCGTGCGGACCGGCCAGACGGTGGACATCCTCTTCGAGATCACCAACCCCGGCGTGTGGATGGCGCACTGCCACATCGCCGAGCACCACGAGAGCGGGATGATGTTCTGCTTCCGGGTCGAGCCCTAGGGCGCCTCAGCTCCCGGCGGCGCGCACGACGAGCTGGCGGTAGGTGCGGACCGCATCCTCGTAGTCGGGCACCGCGACGCGCTCGTCGGTGCCGTGCATGCGCGCGAGGTCCCGGGCCGTGAGGCGGAGCGGCAGGAAGCGGTAGACGTCCCGGCTCAGGCCGGCGTAGTAGCGCGCGTCCGTCACCACGACGACCAGGTAGGGGGCGACGACGACGCCGGGGTGGACGCCGCGGATGGTCCGCTCCAGCCGGCGGAAGCTCGCGGACTCGCTGCTCGACACCGCCGAGGGCTCGGCCGAGAAGGCGCCGACGGTCCGGACCTCGACGCGCGGATCGCCGACCACGCGCCGGACGTGCTCGACGACGCCGGCGATGCTGTCGCCCGGCAGGATCCGGAAGTTGACGACCGCCCGCCCGTGGCTGGGGAGCACGTTGTCCTTGGTCCCGGCCCGGAAGACCGTCGCCGCCGTCGTCGTCCGCACCATCGCGTTGGTGGCCGGGCTGCCTTCGAGGGTGCGCAGCACGAGCGGCCGGGTGAGCCAGAGGTTCGCGAAGACGGCGCGCCGCGCGAATGGGAGCTCCCGGCCGACCCGGCCGAAGAGCCGGCGGGTCGGGCCTTCCAGCCGCGCGGGCATCGGGTTCTCCTCCAGCCGGGCGATCGCCGCGCTCAGGATCCCGATCGCGCTCTGGCGCGGCGGCAGGGACGAGTGCCCGCCCGCCGTGCGGGCGCTCAGCTCGACGCTCACGAACCCCTTCTCGGCGATCCCCACCAGCGCGACCGGCGCCGCGATCCCGGGCAAGATCCCCTCCCCGATCACGCCGCCTTCGTCGAGCACCATCTCCAGCCGGGCGCCGCGGCGCTCGAGCAGCGCGGCGATCGCCCGCGCGCCCCGCCTCCCGCCGACCTCCTCGTCGTGGCCGTACGCGAGGTGGACCGTGCGCGCC
>DASUNQ010000199.1:0-5406 GCA_036277075.1 Thermoanaerobaculia bacterium | reverse complement strand
GTACTCGGTGGCGGTCACCGACGCCGGGGCGCGGGTGCTGGGCACCGAGCCGGCGTACCACTACGCGGCGGCGGAGCAGCCGGCCGCCGCGGAGGCGCGGGCGTGAGGCAGCGCGGCGGCAGGCCGCGGGGCAAGCCGGCGGCGCGGCGGCCGGCGCCGGCGGCGGCGCCGAAGAAGGAAGAGGCGATCGAGGTCGAGGCGACCGTCGTCGAGCCGCTCCCGAACGCGATGTTCCGGGTCCAGCTCGAGAACAAGCACCAGGTGCTGGCGCACATCTCCGGCAAGATGCGCAAGCACTTCATCCGCATCCTGCCGGGAGACCGGGTGCTGGTGGAGCTGTCCCCGTACGACCTCACGCGCGGGCGGATCGTCTACCGGTTGAAGTAGGGAGCACGGAAAGGGAAAGGCCATGAAGGTACGTTCGTCGGTCAAGCGGATCTGCCCCAAGTGCAAGGTCGTCCGGCGCAAGGGCGTCGTGCGGGTGATCTGCGAAAACGCCAAACACAAGCAGCGGCAGGGGTAAAGATATGGCACGCATCGCAGGGGTGGACCTCCCCCAGCACAAGCAGGTCTGGATCGGGCTGACCTACATCTACGGCATCGGCCGCTCGCGCTCCCAGGCGATCCTCGGCGAGGCGGGGGTGCCGACGACCACCAAGGTGCGCGACCTGACCGAGGACGAGGCGCGGCGCATCCGCAAGGTGATCCAGGACGAGGGGCGGGTCGAGGGCGACCTGCGCAAGGAGATCAGCCAGAACATCAAGCGGCTGATGGAGATCGGTTCCTACCGCGGCGTGCGGCACCGCAAGAACTTGCCGGTGCGCGGCCAGCGGACGCAGACCAACGCCCGCACCCGCAAGGGCCCGCGTCGCGGCGCCGTGGCGGGCAAGAAGAAGGCGGCGAAGAAGTAAGGAGCCCGTCGCGCTGGACGCGCGACGGCAAGCGCTCCTTACGTTGACTGGAGCACGGCGCGAAAGGCTTCGCGCCTAGGGGAGACCATGGCGAAACCGGGCGAGAAGAAAGAGCGCAAGGCGGGCAAGAAGAAGGAGAAGCGGATCGTGCCCCACGGCGTGGCGCACATCCAGGCCACCTTCAACAACACGATCGTCTCCCTCGCCGACCCCGAGGGCAACGTGCTGGCCTGGTCGTCGGCGGGCCGCATCGGCTTCAAGGGATCGCGCAAGGGGACGCCGTTCGCGGCCCAGGTGGCGGCGCAGGCCGCCGGCAACACGGCCAAGGACCTGGGGCTGCGCTCGGTGGACGTGCTGGTCAAGGGGCCGGGGGCGGGCCGCGAGTCCGCCGTCCGCGCCCTGCAGGCGGCGGGGATCGAGGTCAAGTCGATCAAGGACGTCACCCCCATCCCGCACAACGGCTGCCGGCCGCGCAAGCGCCGGCGGGTGTAGAGAAAGCTGGAAGCGGGACGCCGGGCCCCGGGCGCGCCGGGGCCGCGTCCCGGCGTCTTCCCGAGTCGAAGTCCGCGTAGCGTCGCGGAGAGGACGTAAGGAGAGATCACGTGGCCAGATACACGGGACCCGTCTGCCGGCTCTGCCGCCGGGAGCGGATGAAGCTGTTCCTCAAGGGGGACCGCTGCTTCAAGGAGAAGTGCGCCATCGAGCGCCGGGGCTATCCCCCCGGCCAGCATGGCCAGCGCCGCGGCCGGCGCACCCTGGGCTACGGCCTGCAGCTGCGCGAGAAGCAGAAGGTCAAGCGCATCTACGGCGTGCTCGAGGCGCAGTTCCGGACCTACTTCGAAGAGGCCGACCGCAAGAAGGGGATCACCGGCGAGAACCTGCTGGTGATGCTCGAGAGGCGGCTCGACAACGTCGTCTACAGCCTGGGTTTCGCCGCCTCGCGCGCCCAGGCCCGCCAGTTCGCGCGCCACGGCCACGTCCTGGTGGACGGCAAGAAGACCAGCATCCCGTCCTACCAGGTGCGTCCGGGTCAGACCATATCCGTCCGGGAGGGGAGCCGGCAGAACGACTTCATCCGCCAGAGCGTCGAGACGGCGCGCGGGCGCGGCGTCCCCGAGTGGCTGGAGCTGGACGCCGAGAACATGACGGGCAGGGTGCTGCGCGAGCCCGCGCGCGAGGACATCAAGCTCCCGATCCAGGAGCAGCTCATCGTCGAGCTCTACAGCCGGTAGAACCCGGGTAGAGCCCACTAGGAAGGAGCCTTCATGAATTCGAGAGGTTTTCAGCAGCCCAAGCGGGTCGAGATCGACCACGAGACCCTGTCCCCCACTTACGGCCGCTTCACCGCGCAGCCGTTCGAGCGGGGGTTCGCCACCACCGTCGGCAACGCCCTCCGCCGCTGCCTGCTGTCCTCGATCGAGGGGGCGGCGATCACCGCCGTCCACATCGAGGGTGTGCTGCACGAGTTCTCCTCGATCCCCGGCGTGGTCGAGGACGTCACCGACATCATCCTCAACCTCAAGCAGGTCCCCATCCTGCTCCACGGCGACGAGCCGAAGGTGCTGGTGATCGACGTCGACGGCGACGGGGCGGTCACCGCCGGCCAGATGACCGAGGACCCGATGCTCGAGGTGGTGGACAAGGACGTCCACATCGCCACCCTCAACGAGGAGGGGCGGCTCAAGCTCCAGGCGCTGGTCAAGCACGGCCGGGGGTACGTCGCGGCCGACCGCAACAGCGACGAGTCGATGGGCATCGGCTGGATCCCGGTCGACTCCGCGCACTCGCCGGTGCGGCGGGTCAACTACAAGATCGAGGCGGCGCGCGTCGGTCAGGCCACCGATTACGAGCGCCTGATCCTCGAGGTCTGGACCAACGGCACCGTCAGCCCGGAAGCGGCGGTGGCGATGGCGGCTGGGCTCCTCCAGGAGCACCTCGCGATCTTCGGCGAGGAGGAGGGGATGCGCCGCGACGAGGGCGTCGGCGAGGAGGAGGCGGGGCTCGACTCCCTGCTCGGCAAGGGCATCGACGAGCTCAACCTCTCGGTGCGCTCGGCCAACTCGCTCAAGAACGCCAACATCCACACCCTGCGCGACCTGGTCCGCCGCAGCGAGCGCGACATGCTGGAGACCAAGAACTTCGGCCGCAAGTCGCTCGAGGAGGTCCAGGAGGTGCTGGAGCGGCTGGGCCTCTCGCTCGGCATGAACGTGCCGGAGCGCGCGGGCGCCGGCGCCTCGGCCTAGGAGACCGCCATGCGTCACGGCGTCAAGGGTAGGAAGCTGGGTCGGACCTCGGCCCACCGCGAGGCGCTGTTCCGCAACCAGCTCCAGTCCCTCATGGAGCGGGAGCGGATCAAGACCACGCTGCCCAAGGCCAAGGAGCTGCGGCCGATCGCCGAGAAGGTGATCACCCACGGCAAGCACGGCACGGTGCACGCCCGGCGCTGGGTGCTGCGCTGGATCCCCGATCGTGACGTCGTCAAGAAGGTGTTCGACGACATCGCGCCGCGCTTCTCCGAACGCCCCGGCGGCTACCTGCGGATCGTCAAGCTCGGCCCGCGGCGTGGGGACGGCGCGGAGATGGCCGTGCTGGAGCTCGTCGAGCGCTCCGCGGACGCCGCGCCGGCGTCGGCGCCCGCCGCGGGCGAGAAGGGGACGAAGAAGCCGGCCAAGCGCGGCGCGATGGCGGCGGCGGCGGCTCGGCTGGCGGGGGCTGCCCGCCTGCGCCGCGGCAAGCCGGCGGCGGGGGAGGCGGAGGAGCCGAAGAAGGCTCGCGGCGGCACGGCGAAGCCGGGCAAGCCCAAGACCGCGCGCAAGAAGCCGGTCAAGAAGGACGGCGCAACCGAAGAGTAGCGGCGCGCCTTGCGCGTTTCGATGCGGCCGGCGGGGCGACCCGCCGGCCGTTCGTTTTCTCAGGGGACGGCGGGGACGGGCGCCGGTGCGGCGAAGAGGTCGACGTCCGGGCCGAGCTGCGCCAGGTAGTGGACCGACAGGAGCCGGAAGAAGACCAGCACCGGCAGCAGCGGCAGGGTGCCGAGCCAGGGGATGGCCAGCAGGACGAACCCGATGCAGCAGGTGAGGCAGCCGGCGAAGAGGATCGCCAGCCCCACTCCCAGCCAGACCGCCAGCGTCAACAGCACGTAGACGGCGAAGCCCCCGGCGTTGGCCCGCAGCAACGGCAGGAAGCGCCGCCAGGCCGCGGTCGCCTGCAGGTGGTGCCTGGCCATGATCGGCACCACGAAGTGCTTCGACAGGAAGTCGGCGAGGACGGCCGCTAGCACCACGATCAGGAAGAGCAGGAGGATCGGCGCGGTGAGGGCGATGCGCGCGGCGGTGCCGATGCCGGCGTCCGCGCCGTGGCGCGCCGGGAGCCAGAGGAGGATGCCGAGACCGACGAGCAGGGCGATCGCCCCCAGCGCCACGCCGACGAGCCCCCAGCGCCAGAGGAAGAGCGACCGGCCCTCGCGGCGGTAGGCGTGCCACGGCGCGTCGAAACGGAGGTGGTCGTGGACGACCTGGTCGAGGAAGACGAACTCGGCGCGCGCCTTGAGGTAGGAAAGGACGACGACCGCCGCGATCGCCAACAGCAGGATGGGGATGGCGACGGCGAGGATGCAGCCGAGGTGCTCGCCGATCCACTCGCCGGCGCGGTCCACCCCCTCCGCCGCGCCGCCGTCTCCGTCGCCGCCGTCGCCGAAGCTCCCCGGCACCTGCGGGCTGAAGCCCTGCTCCATGAGATTGGCGAGCCAGGCCGAGAAGCCGAGCCAGAGCCAGGTGCGGAAGACGAAGGGACGGAAGAGGCGCCGGGCGGTGCCGTCCCAGGCGCGTTGCCAGGCGTTGCCGATCTCGAGCGGCATGGGCGAGTGAGAGGATACTACCGCCCGCATGCCCGCCGCCCGTCCCGCTCTCGGCCGCAACGTGCTCGCGCTCGCGGCGGTGAGCCTCCTCACCGACGTCTCGAGCGAGATGATCTACCCGCTGCTGCCGCTCTTCCTGACCGGCGTGCTCGGAGCGGGGGCGACGGCGCTGGGGGCGATCGAGGGAGCGGCCGAATCGACCGCCGCCCTGCTCAAGCTCGGCAGCGGCTGGTGGTCTGACCGCCTGCGACGGCGCAAGCCGCTGGTCGTCGCCGGCTACCTGCTGGCCGCCGCCGTGCGGCCGCTCGTCGGGATCGCCCGGGCGCCGGCGCAGGTGCTGGCGGTGCGGCTGACCGACCGCGTCGGCAAGGGGCTGCGCAGCTCCCCGCGCGACGCCCTGATCGCCGATTCCGTGGCCCCGGCCGTGCGCGGCCGCGCCTTCGGCTTCCAGCGCGCGGGCGACCACGCCGGCGCCGTGGTCGGGCCGCTCGTCGCCTTCGCTCTCCTCCGCTGGACGGACCTGTCGCTGCGCGAGGTCTTCCTCTGGTCGGCGGTGCCGGGGGGGCTCGCGGTCCTGCTCCTGGTCCTCGCCGTGCGAGAGGAGCCGCGGCGGCGCGAGGCCGGCGCGGCGCCGGCCGG
>DASUNQ010000198.1:0-17179 GCA_036277075.1 Thermoanaerobaculia bacterium | reverse complement strand
CCGGCGAGCGCCAGCGCGGCGAGCGCGCAGCCCGCGACGAACGGCGCCGGCCGGTAGAGCAGCGCCAGCTCGCGCGTGCCTTGCGGCAGCCAGGCGCCGACGAACGGGCCGTTGGCGTGGACGGTCGGCAGGCGCCGGCCGTCCGCCAGCAGCCGCCAGTGGCCGTCCTGGTAGACGCTCGAGGCGAGGAGACGCACCTCGGGCAGCCGCAGGCGGGCGTCGAGCCGCGCCGGCTCGAGCCGCGTAATCGCCAGCCGCGCCGCCGCCGGCCGCGCCGCGCTCCAGCCCGTGCGGTCGCCGAGCCCGCGCTCGACGAGCGCGCGCGCCGCGTAATTGGGATTGCGCTCGAGCCAGTCGCGCCAGGCGGCGCTTGGCGCGGCCTGCGCGCTCACCGCCGCCGCCGGCAGGAAGAGCCGGGGCAGCGGCCGCCGCCGCTCGTAGACCCAGCCGGCGGGGTCCTCGACCACCCGCCGCAGCGGCCGCGGGAAGCGGACGCCCGGCTTGGCCAGCGCGTAACGCACCCCGAGCAGGTCGTAGAGCGGGTGCCGCGGCCGGCCGAACTCCGGGATGAGCCAGCCCGGCGACCGCGTCAGCGGGTAGACGAAGTGATGGTAGGGCATCGGCGTCAGCGGGTTGTAGACCCGCACGTCGGCCAGGCCGTAGAGGCTCGCCAGGTTGGGGGGAAGGGCGGGTCCGAGCCCCACGATCCGCTCGCCCGGCGCGAGGCGCTCCTGGAGGAAGGCGAGCGGCGGGGGCGCGGCCGAGGCCAAGCGGCGCGGCATCGGCGGGTTCGCCGGACCGTGCGCCGCCAGGAGCTCGACGGCAACGAGCCCGGCGAGGAGCGGAGGCGCCCAACGGCGCGCCCGCGCCCCGCGCGCGGCGGCGAGGACGAGAGCGGCGGCGACTCCGAGGGCCGCGAGCTGCCCCCACAGCCAGCGGCGGCGGAAGTCGTCGAGGATCGTCGGGTCGTAGTCGTGCGCCTGCGCCACGTACCCCCAGGCGATGAGCAGGGCGAGCAGGGTGGCCCAGGCGAGGACCGCCGGCCAGCGCCGCGTCAGCTCGCCGCGGCGCACCCGCTCGACGGTACAGGCGGCGAGGTAGGCAAGGCAGAAGGCGACGAGCAGCAGCAGGCGCCGGTTGTGATGGGCGGCGGTGGCGCCGACGAGCGGCAACCGGTAGACCAGGGCGTCGAGACCGGCGGGCTGGGCGAGGAGCAGGAGCGAGGCCAGGAGGGTGCCGAGCGCCAGCCGCTCCTGCGGGAAGCGGCGGCCGCCCGAGGCCGCGAGCAGCGCCAAGAGGAGCGCCGCCGTGCCGACGAAGCCCGTAGAGTTGTCGTTCGAGTTGACCTCGCCCCAGTACAGGAGCCCGAGGCGGCTGTCGCCGAAGGCGAACGGCGCCGCCACCGGCAGCAGCCGCTGCACGGCGGTGCGGCGCCAGGCGGCGCGCCCCTCGGCGCCGGCGAGCTCGGCGCGCAGGTCCTCCCACCCGCGGTCGCGGAGCTGGAACTCGAGCATCGCCGTGCGCTCGCTCTTCGGCAGGTGCTCGAGCATCGGCAGCCAGGAGAGGGCGGCGATGCCGAGGGCGACGGCGGCGGCGGCCGCGCCGGTCGCGAGCCGCGGCAGGCGCGCGCCGCGCGGCCGTGCGAGGACGCGGGCGAGGAAGAAGGCGCCGGCGGCGGCGCCGACGTAGAGCACGGTCTCGGGGTGCCCGCCGGCGAGCAGGGCGACGAGCGTCGCGGCGAGCAGCAGGCGGTCGCGCCGCGCGCCGCGCTCGGCGCAGAGGACGACGGCGTAGAGGACCGCCGGCAGCAGCGCGGCGGCGTTGACGATCGGCCAGCCGAGCCAGAGGAGCAGGAACCCCGAGAGGCCGTAGGCGAGGGCGCCGCCGAGGCTCGCGGTCCCGCCGAGCCCCTGCCGGCGCAGCAGCAGGAAGGAGAAGAGCAGCGCGGCGCTCAGGCGCAGGAACGCGGTGACCCCCGCCGCCTGCGCCAGGGGCAGCGGCAGGGCGAGCCAGACGAAGGGTTGGAGGAGCTGCGACTGCGGGTCGGCGAGCAGCGGCATGCCGGCGGCGACGAGCGGGTCCCAGAGCGGCCACCGGCCGGCGGCCAGGGCTCGCCGCACGGCGAGCTGGGTCGGCGCGATCTGCTGCAGGAGGTCGTGCTGGAGCGGGTTGCCGGGGGGGTCGGTCGGGGCGAGATCCTGGAAGGGGGGCGCGAGGCGGAGGTTGTCGAGCGGCAGGAGAACCTTGCCGCCGAAGAGGACCGGCCCGAGCAGCGGCAGGAGGACGAGGGCGAAGACGGCGAGGACGCGCGGCGGCACCGGGTCGTACCAGCGCCGTAGGGCGGCCAGGAGAAGCCCGGCGAGCGCCAGGGCGTAGAGCCCCGGCAGCAGGTCGAGCGGCCGCCAGTCCATCCCTACCGCTCGTCGGTCAGGCGGAGAGCGCGCTTGACGGCGAACCAGCGGCTGCGCAGCTTCCAGAAGCGGCTCGCCTCCATCGCGGCGATGCGGGCGCGGAGGGCGGCGATCTCGCCCGCCGCCGCGGCGCCGGCCGCGTGGGTCGCCAGCAGGTCGAGCCGCGCGGCGCGCAGGAGGGCCGACTCGACGGTCCCCTCCCAGAGCGGCGCGGCGCGGCCGCCGGCGTCCACGGCTTCGACGCGCAGCGGCGTCGTCGAGACCGGCGCGGCCGGGTCGAGATCGACCACCAGGCTCCAGCCCACCGGCGTGACGCGCTCGAGTGGGTAGAGCGCCGCGACGTCCGGCCGCGGCGCGAGCGTGCGGCAGCGGGCGCGCACGCCGCCCGCGACGGCGGCGCGCACCTCGACGGGTGGCTCGCCGCGGACGCGGTCCACCGCCCAGCCGGAGAGCGCGAGCCGCCCGGACGTCACCTGCCGGCAGCTCTCGAGGAAGCCCTCCGGGCGTCCGCCGAGCCCGGCGAGCCCGGCCGGGTCGGGAGCGGCGCCGTCCACGGCGAGGTAGAGGTCCTGATGGTTGCAGAGGGCGCGCGGGATGCGGTGCACGGAGGCGCCGGGCGCGGCGGCGGCCAGGGCGCGGCGCACGGCGGGCTCGGCGATCCAGGTGGTGCCGTAGTCCGCGCCGGCGAGGGAGCCGCTCTCGGAGACCGGCTCGAAGAGGAAGCCGTCGCCGGCGGCGGACGCGGCGCGGCGCAAGCTGAGGTCGTGGACACTGAAGGCGAGGAGGCCGCCGGGGGCGACGAGCGCCCAGAGCCGCGCCAGCCAGCGTCCGAAGGTGCGCTCCGGCAGGTGAGTGAAGAGGGAGGAGACGAGGACGGCGTCGAAGCGCTCCGCGCAGTGGAAGGCGTCGGGATCGAGGGTCGAGACGAGGCCGCGGACACCGCAGCGCTCCTCCTGGAATCGGACGGCCGCAGGGTCGATCTCGGCGGCGGAGAGGTGAGCCGGCGGCAGGTCGCGGGCGATGAAGCGGGTCACGCGGCCGTAGCCGCTGGCGAAGTCGAGGAGGGTGGCGACACGGTCGAGGGCGCCGAAGCGCCAGGTCAAGGCGGCGCGGAAGGTCTCCCAGAGCAGGGAGCCGGAGCTGAAGTAGCTGGCGAGGGCGGCGCCGCGTTGGCCCTGGCGGTAGAGGAAGAGCTTGTACATCTCGTCCTCGGAGGCGACGGCGAGGTCGACGCCGGAGGCGACGACGTCGGGGCAGAGGGCCAGGAGGTAAGGGTCGAGCTCGTCGGGGGCGTGGGCGAAAGGCATGGGAGATGAGAATCGTACCGGTATACGCGCGCGGCGGGAGGTCGGTGGAGGGGCCGCGGCGGGGGCTCGCGCGGGGCACCGGCGCGAGCCTCGAGGATTGCGGGGGGTTGGCTCGCGCCTGCACTTCGCTGCGCGCGGACCCGGCGGAGGGCTGCGGCGGGTATCGCGGGCGCTGGCTCAGAGCTGCCCCGCGCGAGCCCCCGCCGCGGCCCGGGACCCTCCTACCCAGAAGAAAGACGTGAGGCGCTAGAAGGCGCTCGTGTCGCTGCGGCCGGCGAGGGTGCCTGCGGGGTTGTGGTAGGTGCGGACGACGCCCGTGGCGGTGTCGGTGACGCGGAACCAGTACTCGACGTCGGTGAGCGCGCCGTAGAAGACCCAGAAGCGGCCGTTGACGGCGCGGCCGTCGAGGATCTTGACGACCAGCTCGGTGTTGCCGGCGTCGAAGAACCAGAAGGTGCCGGAGGCGTCGGTGCCGCGGGCGGCGTGCCCATCGCCGGCCGCGGTCGCGGTCTTCCAGTCGACGTCGACTCGGAAGCGGCCGCCCTGGAGGCAGAGCGTCGCCGGGCCCGCGGCGCAGGCGGACGCGGCGCCGTGGATCACCGATGGCGCCTCGACGGCGGAGGGGGCGCGCCGCGCCAGCTCCGTGACCGCCAGCACGGTCGCGGCGGGGGCGGCGCCGGCGGCGAGGGCCGTGGTGTCGCCGAGCGCGGCCTGGTTGCCCGCCGGGTTGTGGTAGACGCGCACCCGTCCGGTCGCGGTGTCCGTCACCTTGACCCAGTACTCGAGGTCAGTGAGCGCGCCGAGGAAGATCCAGAGGTGGCCGTTCACGGCGCGGCCGTCGAGCGCCTTGACGATCAGCTCGACGTTGCCCGGGTCGAAGAACCAGAAAGTGCCGGTCCGGTCGCCGCCGGTCGCGGCCGGCGGCAGCCCGGCGCGGCCGGCGCCGATCGCACCGCCGGCGTGCTGGTTCTTCCAGGTGACCTCCACCCGCACGCGGCCGCCGAGGAGACAGAGGGCGGGCGCGCCGGCGCCGCAGCCGGCGGCGGCCCCACCGGGGGTCGTGGCCGCCGCCGCGTTGCTCGCCGGCGAGAGCCCGGCGGCGCCGCGCGCCCGCACCCGGAAGGCGTAGGCGGTCCCGGGAGCGAGGCCGCGCACCAGCGCTCCGGTCGCATTGGCCGGTACCGACCCGACCTCCTGGAAGACGCCGCCCGCAAGACTCCGCTCGATGCGCAGGTCGAGCTCCCCTTGCGCGTTGTCGCGCCAGGCGAGGAGCACCTCCTGCGGCGCGCGGGCGACGGCGAGGAGCCCCGTCGGGGCCGGCGGCACGGCGGCCCCGGTCTTGAGGCTGGCCGTGTTGCTGTAGGCGGAGAAGCCGCCGGCGCCGCGCGCTCGCACGCGGAAGGCGTAGGCGGTCGACGGCTGGTGGCCGGAGAGCGTCGCGGTGGTGACGCCCGCGGCACGCTTCAGCACCTCGCGAAAGGCGCCGCCGGCGGCGCTGCGCTCGATCCGGAAGTCGAGCTCGTCGCCGGAGTTGTCGCGCCAGGTCAGGCGCACGTCGCCGCGGGCAAGGCCTTGCGCGGCGAGCTCGCCCGGGGCGGCGGGGACGGGGACCGGCGGAGGAGGCGGCGGCACGATGCCCGAGGGGTAGATCGCGGCGACGGCGTCGCGGTCGTCGGCGTCGAGGCGGGCGCCGCGGCCGTCGTCGTGGACGTTGGCGTGCATCAGCGCCCCACGGTTGGGCGAGTGGCCGATGCCGAGGGTGTGCCCCAGCTCGTGGGCGAAGACCTCCTCGGCAACCCGCGGATCGTCGCGGAAGAAGCACTCGGTGCCGTCGTTGGTGACGATGTCGGCCTCGACCGCCTCGTGGTAGGTCTTGCCGTTGAAGGTGCGCGTCGAGGTGTAGAAGAACGGGCCGCCGACGGCGATCACGCCGCCGGACCCGCAACGGAAGGCGCCGTCGCCTTCCTCGCGCCGCGGATCGTCGAAGAGGATCGCGTTGGTGCCGTCGGAGTGGTCCATGCCGGCGCCGGCCGAGGTGGTGCCGGCGTAGGCGTAGCGGATGGTGCTGCCGGCGTCGCCGTTCCAGGCCTCCATCGCGGTGCGGAAGGCGCCGATCGAGCGGTCGAGCCCGAGCCCCTCCTGGCCGGATACGTGGACGCGCCAGGAGACGGTCTCGCCGCGCTCGAACCTGAACCAGCGGATCGGGTGGCCGCGCCCGGAGGTCATCTGCGTGAAGCCGGCGGTCGCCGCCTGCAGGCCCTCGGCGGCCGTCTCCTCGAGCAGGTAGTCGCGGTCGCGGCGCCGGCCGGCGGCGCGGTCGGCGAGCCAGTCGGCGAAGCGGTCCAAGTCGCGCGGCCGGTCGTTCGCCTCCCGAAAGATCGGCCGCCCCTGCGGTCCGGGGAGGACCTCGTGCGCTCCCGCCAGGTCGCGCAGCGCGACGCGCCGCCCCGCGACGCGGCGCGCGTGGAAGGCGCCGAGCATGAGGTGGAGGATGCGGTAGCTGCCATCCTCGCCGGCGACCAGGAAGAGCAGGGCCCGGTCGCCCGGCGCGAACTCGGGGGCGCCGTAGACCCGCAGGCCGATGCCGTCCGCGCCGAGCCCCCCCGGCACGCGCACCACGACGCGGCTCCCCGGCAGGTGCCCCTGGACGACGCGCTCGACCTCCACCAGATAGTCGGTAGCCGGTTTGCCGGAGCCGGCCGCGGCACCCTTCTCCACCACCCGCACCTCGGCCACGGCGCGCGCCTGGTCGGCCAGGTCGGCGTCGGCGACCATGCGGTACGTGGTCGCCTCGATGGCCGGCGGGGCGACGAGGGCGACGGCGACCGTGGAGAGAATCCGGAGCTTCCGCAGCAAGCGCCTCATCGTGTTCTCCGCAGGAGTCCATCCGGAGAACAGGAGCCTGTGGGAAGGGTATTTCGGCAGGCCGGCGGAGAGGGGGAGCGACTTTACTCGGAGCTGGCACCGCCCCCGGACTTGGCGTCCCCCGCCGCTTTCTCGGCCGGTTTGGCGGTGTCGCCGCCCTTCGCCTCGGGCTTTTCGGCGCCGGCGGCCTTTCCTTCGGCCTTGCCGGCCGTCTCGTCGGCCTTCCCGGTCTTCTCGTCCTTGCCTTCGGCGGCGCTCGGCTTGCCGCGCCCGGCGTAGTCGGTGACGTACCAGCCGCTCCCCTTGAACTGCACGGCCGGCGCCGAGAAGAGCTTCTTGACCTCGCCGCCGCAGTGCGGACAGGACGTGAGCAGCGGCTCGTCGAGGCGCTGCAGCCGCTCGCTGCGCCGGCCGCACTGCAGACACTGGTACTCGTAGATCGGCATGGAGCCCCGTTGCGTCAGCCGGAGAAGTCGTCGCCCTCGGTGCGAAAGCGGATCTTGATCGCGCGGGCCGGCCCCTCGGGAGTCCCGGCGCTCTCCGCGCTCTGCGGACCCGGCTCGGGCACGCTCTCCACCCGCCGGATGAGCTGCAGCACGTGGAAAGCGTAGAGGATCTTGCCGTTGTCGGCGGCGCTGAAGGGGCCCTCGCTGCACACCTCGTAGAGCGTCCGCTTGCCGTCGACCAGCGAGAGCAGGCGCACTTCGTCGCGGCCGAGCGCCGCCTCGATGAGGTCCTCGGTGCGCCAGGAGGGCTCGAACAGGGTGTCGCGCCGCCCCAGCCGCGCCACCAAGGCCTTGGCGTCGGGCGCCCCCTTGATGCCCTGCAGGATCACCTGCCGCATCGGCAGCAGGATGCGCACCTGGTGCTCGGGCTCGAACTCGCCGATCGTGAAGCTCACCCGCCCGGCGGTCCAGTAGAAGAGGCTCCAGACGATCGCCTCGACCTGCTTGCGGATGGCGTCGTAGATCTCAGCCGGCGCCAGCACGCCGCGCTCGATGAGCAGCTCGCCGTGGCGGCGGTTGAGCCGCTCGCGCTCGCGCATCGTCTCGAGGAAGTCCTGGGCGGTGATGCGGCCGCTGCGCAGGAGGAAGTTGCCGAGGCTGTCGTCGCGGTCGTTCGAAGTGGCGTGGACGACGTTGCCCTCGCGGATGTGGACTGTCTTGACGATCCCCTCCCGGCTGGCCTCGATCACCCCCGGCACCTGAAAGCGGTCGATGGTGTGCAGGATCTCGGGCAGCGCCGTCTCCGCCAGGTCGCCGTGGAACTGGAAGTTGGGTTCGGCACCGGGCAGCGGCAATCGGGGATCTCCGGTCGCGGCCGGGCCGCGCAATCGTGCAAATCTCGGGAGCGAAGAGGTGCTGTGAGTATACCATCCGCCCGTGATCCCCCCGGAGGAGGCTTGGGCTCGGCTGGAGCCGCACTTGGCGCCGCTGCCGGAGGAGCGATTGGCGCTGCGGGACGCCCTCGGGAGGGTGCTGGCGCGGCCGCTCGCGGCGCGCGTCGACGTGCCCCCGTTCGACGCCTCGGCGATGGACGGCTACGCGCTCGCCGGCGCTCCCGAGCCGGGCGAGCGGCGGCCGGTCGTCGGCACGGTGGCCGCGGGGGACGCGCCGGGGCTGGCGCTCCTCGCCGGCACCGCGGCGCGGGTGATGACCGGCGCGCCGCTCCCGGCCGGCACCGACCGGGTGTTGCCCGTCGAGGAGACCGACGGCGGCCGCGACGTCGTCGAGCTGCGCGCCGTCCCCGCGGCGGGCGAGCACGTGCGCCGCCGCGGCGAGGTGGTGCGCGCCGGCGAGGAGCTCTTCGCCGCCGGCGCGCTGCTGACGCCGGGGGCGCTCGCCCTCCTCGCCGCCCACGGCTACGACGAGCTGCCGGCGCGGCGGGCGCCGCGGGTGGCGGTGCTGGCGACCGGCAACGAGCTGGTGCCCGCCGAGGCCGAGCCGGGGCCGGGGCAGCTCCGCGACTCGAACACCCCCTTCCTCCTCGCCGCCGGCGCGACGCTCGGGCTGGCGTTCGAGCCGCTGGGGATCGCGCGCGACGAGCCGGAGGCGCTCGGCGCCGCGCTCGGCCGCGGCCTCGGCGCCGACCTCCTCCTCGTCTGCGGCGGCGTTTCGGCCGGAGAGTTCGACCTCGTCGAGCCGGCGCTGGCGCGGCTCGGCTGCGAGACCCTCTTCGACGCTGTCGCCGTCCAACCCGGCAAGCCGCTGGTCGCCGCCGTCCACCCGGGCGGGCTGATCGTCGGGCTGCCCGGCAACCCGGCGGCGGTGATGGTCGACTTCTGGCTCTTCGTCCGACCGGCGCTCCGCCGCCTGCTCGGCGGCCGCGACGGCTACTGGCAGGGCGCGCTGCGCGGGCGGCTCACGGCGCCGCTCGCCGCGGCGCGCGGGCGCACGCGCTATCTCCCGGCCGAGGTCGCCTTCGCCGAGGGGGAGCTGCTCGTCGCGCCGGTCGCGCCGAAGGGCTCGCACGACCTCGCGGCCTACGCCCGCGGCACCGCGCTGGTGCGCGTGCCGGCCGGCGCCCCGCCGGCCCCGGCCGGCGCCGCGTGCGAGGTCCTGCCGCTGGCGGACTGGCGGAGCTGACGCGGGCGCGTGTCGCGCGCCCTCACTCGTAGCGCAACGCCTCGATCGGTTCGAGCGCGGCGGCGCGGCGCGCCGGCCAGAGACCGAAGAAGACACCGACGGCGGCCGCGAAGCCGAAGGCGACGAGGACCGACTCGGGCGCCACCGCGAGCGTCCAGCCGGCCAGCCGCGACAGCGCGAGCGAGCCGCCGATCCCGAGCAGCAGCCCGAGCGCGCCGCCGGCGAGGCAGAGCACCAGCGCCTCGATGAGGAACTGGAGGAGGATGTCGCGCCGCCGGGCGCCGAGCGACTTGCGCAGCCCGATCTCGCGCGTCCGCTCGGTGACCGAGACGAGCATGATGTTCATGATGCCGATGCCGCCGACGAGGAGCGAGATCGCGGCGATGCCGGCGAGCAGGAACGAGAAGGTGCGCGTCGTCTCCTGCATCGTGGTCAGCAGCGTCGCCTGGTCGCTGACGTTGAAGTCGGCGTCCTGGCCCGGGCGCAGCCGGTGCTCCCGCCGCAGCACCCGGTCGACCTCGGCCATCGCGTCGTCCATCGCTTCGGCGCTCACCGCCTGCACCGCGATCGAGCGCACCCGGTCCTCGCCGAAGACGCGGAGCTGCGCCGTGGCGAGCGGCACGTAGATGCTCTCGTCGGGGTTGGAGAACCCCTGGCCGCCCTTCTCCGCCAGCACGCCGACGACGCGGAAAGGGATGCCGCCGAGGCGGACCGTCTCGCCGAGGAGCGCCGTGGCCGGGACGCCCAGCTCGTCGCCGGCCAGCGCCCCGAGCACCGCCACCCGCCGCCGGCCACGGTCCTCGGCCGCCGTGAAGAGCCGCCCGCCGGCGAGCGCGAAATTGTTCAGCGTGAAGTGGCTCGGCCAGGTGCCGACGACCTCGAGGTTGGCGTTGGCGGCCCCATGCTCGACCTGCAGCCGCCCCTGACTCTCGGGCGCCACGTCGCGGACGTGCACCGGCCGCTCGAGCAGCGCCTCGGCATCGTCGACGCTGAGCTGCGCCTGTCCCCGGCCGACACCTCCCGCGAAGGACTGCCCCGGCCGTACCGTGAGGAGGTTGGCGCCCAGCCCGCGCAGCCGCTCCTCCACCGTGCGCTGCGCCCCCTCGCCGAGCGCCACCATGGTGATCACCGCCGCGATGCCGATGACGACGCCGAGGGTCGTCAGGAGCGAGCGGAGCTTGTTGACCCGGATGGCGTTGAGCGCGACGCGGAGGATCTCGAAGACGAGCACCTCACCGTCCTCCGGGCCGCCGCGAGCCGCCGCCGCCGCGCGCGCCGCCGCCGCCGAGCGGTCCGCTCATCCGCTCGCGCAGCCGCTCGGAGCGCTCCGCCTGCCGCTGCTGGAGCTGCGCCACCGAGACGAGCACGACCCGCTCGCCGGGCTCGACGCCGCGGACGACCTCGGTGTGCTCCCAGTCGCTCAGGCCGAGGACGACGCGCCGCGGCTGCGGTCCGCCGGCGGCCTGCACGAAGACGACGGCCGGACGGGTGTCTCCGGCCGCCGTCTCGCCGCTGGCGGCACGGCCGCGCCGTCCTCCAGGGCCGCCGCCGGCTGCGCCGGCCGCGTCGCGCCCGGAGCGCAGCGCACCGAACGCATCCTCGTCCACCCCGAGCACCTCGGCCGCCGCCCGCGCCTCGCGCGGGCTCACCACCGCGGCGTTCGGGACCGCCACCACGTCCTCCCGGCGGGCGATCTCGACGCTCACCTCGGCGTTCATCCCGGGCCGCAGCAGCCCCTCGGGGTTGGGCAGCCGCACCAGGACCGGGAACATCGTCACGTTCTGCTCGACGACCGCCTGCGGCTCGATCTTCGCCACCGTGCCGCGGAAGACGCGCCCGGGGTAGGCCTCGACCGTGACCTCCGCCGGCTGGCCGGAGCGGATGCGCCCGATGTCCACCTCGTCGACGTTGGCACGCACCTGCATGGCGGCGAGGTCGGCCATGCGGAAGAGAGTCGTGCCGCCGGAGACGTTGGAGGTCGCCGAAGCGATGATCTGCCCCGGCTCGACCGTCCGCTCGATGACGGTGCCGGCGATCGGCGCGCGGATGGTCACGTCCTGCCGCTTCTCCTGCGCCAGGCGCAGCGTGGTGCGCGCCCGCACCAGTGCCGCCCGCGACGCCGCCGTCACCTCCACCGTGCGCTCGTCGTCCTGCGCCGGGACGAGCCCGGCGTCGCGCAGCCGGCGGGAGCGGCCGCGCTCGGCCTCGGCGGTCGCCAGCGCCACCCGCGCGGATTCGAGGTCGGCCGCCGCCTGGTCGACCGCGCTCTGCACGTCGCGCGGGTCGATCTCGGCCAGGAGCGTCCCCCGCGCCACGCGGTCGCCGGTCTCGACGGCCACCTGGAGCACCTCGCCCGAGGCGTTCGATTTGACCTCCACGACGCGCACCGGCTCGACCAGTCCCGCCGCCTCGGCGACGACGTCGATCGTGCGCCGCTCCACTTCCGCCAGAGCGGCCGAGCCCCCCTCACCTTCCGGCTCGCCGCGGTGTGCCACCGCGAAGGCCGCCAGCGCCAGGAGGACCAGCGCCGCCGCCCACACCGCCATGCTCTTGCCTCGGTTCATCGCGCACCTCTCGGCACCTACAACCCGGGAGTACACTCGCCGCATGCCCGCCCCCGGTCGCCGCCGCTGGCTCGCCCCGCTCCTGCTGCTCGCGGCCGGAGGTGCCGCGGGCCTCGGCTGCCGCATGCCGGAGCTGGCCGAGCAGCCCGGCGAGGAGGAGCCGCGGGCGGCGAGCGCCGCCGCCGTCGCGCCGGCGGTCCCGGCCGAGGCGCGGCGGGAGCTCGCGGAGCAGGAGCGGGCGACGATCGCGCTGTTCCGCGCCGCCTCGCCGTCCGTCGTCTTCATCACCTCGATCGCGCGGCAACGCGACTACTTCCGCATGAACATCCTCGAGATCCCGCAGGGCTCGGGCTCCGGGTTCCTCTGGGACCAGCGCGGCCACGTCATCACCAACTTCCACGTCGTCCAGAGCGCCGACGCGGCGCAGGTCACGCTCTCCGATCACTCCGCCTGGGGGGCCGAGCTGATCGGCGCCTCGCCCGAGAAGGACCTCGCGGTGCTGCGCATCGACGCCCCCGCCGCGCGCCTCCGCCCGCTGCCGATCGGGCGTTCGGGAAACCTCCAAGTGGGGCAGACCGTGCTCGCCATCGGCAATCCCTTCGGTCTCGACCAGACGCTGACGACCGGCATCATCAGCGCGCTCGGCCGCGAGATCCAGTCGCTCGCCGGAACGCCGATCCGCGACGCGGTGCAGACCGACGCGGCGATCAACCCCGGCAACTCCGGCGGGCCGCTGCTCGACAGCCGCGGGCGCCTCATCGGCGTCAACACGGCGATCTACAGCCCGTCGGGCGCCTACGCCGGGATCGGCTTCGCGATCCCGGTCGACACCGTCGCCTGGGTGGTGCCGGACCTGATCCGCCACGGCCGCGTGGTCCGCCCGAACCTCGGCGTCCATCTGGTGCCCGACGCCACGACCCGCGAGCTCGGGCTGGAAGGGGCGCTGGTGATGGAGGTCGACGAGGGGAGCGGCGCCGAGCGCGCCGGCCTCGAGCCGACGCGCCGCGACCGCCTGGGGCGGGTGCGGCTCGGGGACCTGATCGTCGCCATCGACGGCGAGCCGATCCGCTCGAGCGGCGACCTCCTCCTCGCCCTCGAGAAGCGCCGCCCCGGTGAGACCGTCCGCCTGGAGGTCCAGCGCGACGGCCGCCGCCGTGTGGTCAGCGCGGTGCTCGGGCAGGGGACGTAGGGGGGGTGGCGGAAGCGCATGGGAATCGAACCCACCCCCCGCGCCGCAACCGGCGCGGGACAACGGTTTTGAAGACCGCAGAAGGCACCAGCCCCCGAGCGCTTCCGGGGGCGGATTCTAGCTCCTAATCCCCGGGCGGCTCGGGGGGTTCCGGCGGCTCGCGCTCGAGCTCGCGGTGCAGCTCCTCGACCGCCTCGCGCATGCCTTCGAGCGCCCCCTGGCGGATCGCCTCCATGACCGCCTGGTGCTCCTCGACCACGTCGCGGAGCGCCTCCAGCTCGCGCTCGGTCGGCTTGGTCGCCTCGGCGAGGCGCCGCGCCGCCTCCTCGAGCTCCCGCTCCTCCGCCGGCGTGAGCCGTGCCGCCTCCGCGACCCGCCGCACGTCGAGGATCAGGTGGGCCACGTCTCTCCCGATCAGCTCCGCATGGCGCTCCAGCAGGCGCTCGACGTCGCGGGTGACCGCCACCAGGTCGCGCTCGGAGATGCGCTCGATCTGGCGCTCGAGCTGGCGGACCTGCGGCTCGATGCGAATGGCCAGATGGGCCGACTCGCGCGCCAGCCGCTCGGCCATGCGCTCGATCTCCGCCACGCGCTCGGCGTCGATCCGCGGATGCGGCCGCGCGGGCGCGCGAGGGGCGCGCTGGCGGCGGACCTCGCCGATGGGCTCCTCCGCCGGGTCCACGGGCTCAGCCGGCTCCACGGGCTCAGCAGGCTCCACGGCCTCCGCGGGCTCCGCGGGCTCCGCCGGGTCGGCCTCTTCGGCGGGCGGCGCCACCGCCGCGCGCTCCGCCTCCGCGGGCGGTTCGGGGGCCTCGGCCGGCGACGCCTCCGCGGGTGACTCCGCGACGGACGGCGGCGCTTCGTCGTCGGGCGGGACCGCGGCCGCGCCGGCCGAAACTCCCGGCGCGGCGATCGCCACGGCGAGGAGCCCCGCGGCGAGCGCCGCGGTCACCCACGCCCGGCGCAGCCGCGGCTCGGCGGCGGGCTCGCCGTCGAGCAGGCGTCGGATGCGCCGCGCGAGCTGCGACGGCCGCCCCACCATCCCCGGTGCGGGGAGCGCGCCGCGGCGCCCGGAGGCGAGCGACCAGCGCGCCACCTCGGCCAGACACTGCGCGAGCGACAGCCGGCTGCCGACGCGGCCGACCGACCACTCGTCGCACTGCAGCTCCGAGATCTCGCGCAGCCGGCGCAGCGCCAGCCGGTTGAGCGGCTGCACGAAACCGATGGCGCCGACGAGCTGCCCGGCGAGCAGCCACGCCGGGTCGCGCCGCGCCAGGTGCCCCAGCTCGTGGGCGAGCAGGCCTGCCAGCGGCTCCTCGTCGAGCTCCGCGTAGGCGCGCGGCGGCAGCGCGATCTCGGGCCGGCGCACTCCCATCGCCACCGGCACCGGCAGGTGCGGCGCGCAAGTCAGTCGCACCGGGCGCCGGAGCGGCGCGAGGCCGGCCAGCCGCGCCAGCAGCCGGAACGCGGTGCCGCCGCTGACCTCGACGCGGGCGCGCAAGCAGCGGCGCAGGAGGAGCCAGGAGAGCGCGAGGCGCGCGAGCAGGACGAGCGCTCCGGCGGCCCAGAGGGCGAGCAGCGCGGACGCCCAGTCGAATCCGCGGAAAGACTCCGGTGAGAGAGCAGACCCGCCGGACGCCGGGATGACGACCGGCGACTCGCGACCGTCCGAGGCGACCGCGGGCGGCGCGAAGCTCGCCGGCGGCGCGACCGCCCCAACGGCGGTCGCCTCCTGCCCTCCCCCGCCCGGCGCTGCCAGCTCCCACCGGCCAGCCAGCGGCCGCCACTCCGTGGCCACCTGGAGCGAGGCGGTCAGCAGCGCCCCGAAGACGGCGGCGCGCCAGACCGACTCCTCGAGCGCCAGCGATCGGCGCGCCAGGCGCGGCGCGGCGAGGGCCGCGAGCGCCAGCAGCAGCGTGCTGTGCAGCAGGTAGGTGAGCAGCCAGGCGACGAGCGGGGCGGACATCACGGCTTCTCCTTTTCCCTTCGCGCGTGAGCGGCGATCAGGGCGCGCAGCCGCGCCAGCTCCGCCCGGTCGACGTCGTGCTCGGACAGCAGGTGGCTGACCAGGGCCGTGACATCGCCGCGGAAGAGCTGCGTGGTCAGCTCGGACACCATCGAGCGGGTGACCTGGTCCTCCGAGATGAGCGGCCGGTAGACGAACCGCCGCCCCTCGATGCGGTGGTCGACGACGCCCTTCCGCTCCAGCTTCTGGAGCATGGTGGCGATCGTCGTCGGGGCGAGGCCGCGCGCCGCGGCGAGCGCCTCGTGGACGTCGGCGACGGTGGCCTCGCCGCGCTCCCACAGGACGCGCAGGATGGCGAGCTGCAGGTCGCCGAGTCGGTGGGAGCGGGGCATCGGTCGTGCGCCTCCTGGAGTGTCGACGACCGGGATAGTACTACCTGGGTAGTTTTGATGTCAACGGGAGTGGCGCGACCCACATCGGTCCACCTACGGCGGCCGCCGCGGAAGGTTTCTCTAGGCCAACAGCGGCAAGCGCCTCCCGCTCCAGCCGGGGAAGAGCGCCGCGTCGTCGGCGATGCCGAGGTGCTTGCCGGCGACCTCGCAGAAGACGGCACGGAATCGGCGCGCTCGCGCCGGGGCGCGCGCCGTAGGCGAAGCGGTCGAGCAGGTGGGCGGCGGCTTCGCGCTCGCTCCAGCCGGCCTCGCGCCACGGCATGTGGAGCGACGGTGCCGGCGCCGCTGCGGCGGTGCCCACGACCAGCGCGGCGGCGAGGAGGGCGATCGGGATCGGAAGGCGTGCGCGCATCATCGGGATGTCTCCTCGCGAGAGGAACAGCCGAGCCCGGGAAACCCTGCGGCTATGATCGCCGGGAACCCGCCGCGATGGACGACCGCTGGCTCGCCAGGCTGCTCAACGTCTACCCGCCCTACGTCGGCGCCGGGGTGCGGGTGCGCCGCACGGCGGAGGGCTACGAGACGCGGATGAAGCTGCGCTTCTGGAACCGAAACTACGTCGGCACACACTACGGCGGCTCGCTCTACACCATGTGCGACCCGTTCTTTATGCTGATCCTGATCCGCCGCCTGGGGCCGGAGTACGTGGTCTGGGACAAAGCCGCCGCGATCCGCTTCCGTCGCCCCGGCCGCGGCACCGTGACGGCGCGCTTCGAGATCCCCGCGGAGCGCGTGGAGGCGATCCGCCGCGACGCCGGAGCCGGCGCGCCGGTCGAGCCGGTCTTCACGACCGAGGTGCGGGACGAAGCGGGCGAGGTCGTCGCGGAGGTCGAGAAACGGCTCTACGTGCGGACGAATGAACGTTGAGACCGCTGCGGCTCAGGTCTTCGACTGCGAGATCTGGCGCCGCAGCAGCTCGTTCTCGAAGGCCATCCCCACCTGTGCCGTCGCCAGCTCGAGGATGTCGATGTCCTCGACCGGTTCATCGCGCTCGCCGTTGTCGGCGTAGATGACCGAGATCACCCGCTGCGCTCCGAGCACGGGGAAGACCACGACCTGGCCGTTCTTCGGCCGCCCGACGAGCGACCGGAAGGGCTCCGGCAGACCCGCCTCCTCGAACGCCACCGACTGCACCTCGCCGGTCTCGAGGCTCCTGGCGAGCACGCTCTCGCCGTCGACTGCCAGCTTGAGCCCGCGCGTCAGCTCGGCGAGCGACTTGCCGTTGGAGTCGGTGCCGAAGGCGCCGAGCGCCGCCATCTGATCGCGCTTGACGAGGAAGAGCACCGCGCGCTCGACCGACTCCGAGATGATGTGCATGAGGTTGAGCGCCACCGTCGCCGAGATGAGGCCCGAGCGCAGGTCGCCGAAGACCCGCCGCAGCCGCGCCACGCCGGAGCGCGGGTCGTCCGGACCCGCGCTCGACTCGCGCCGGCTTCCGACCAGGTTCTCGACGCAGGCCACCACCGCCTCGCCGTCGGGCGGGATGGCGGCCAGCGCGCCGGCCTCGTAGACCTTGGCGAGCGGCGTCCCGGGCTCGACCACGGCGACGATCGAGGCGCCCGGACGGGAGCGCCGCAGCGCCAAGACCTGCGGCAGCGTCACGCCGTCGCCGCGGAGATCGAGCAGCACGATCGGCGGCGCGTCGCCGGCCGGCACGCGCCCCGCCTCGGCGAGCGTCACCGCCCGCGCGTCGGACAGGTCGTGGTGCTCGGCCAGCACGCTGGCGATGCCGTCGGCGAAGGCGCGGTCGGCCGAGACCACCTGGAGGTGGAAGGCTTCGCCCGCCGCCCGCGCCGCCGGCGCCGCGAAGAGCCGCTCGAGATCCTCCCCCTCCTCTTCG
>DASUNQ010000197.1:0-7648 GCA_036277075.1 Thermoanaerobaculia bacterium | reverse complement strand
GCAGGCCCTCTACGACCGCGGCTACGCCCTCTACCACCAAGGGCAGTTCGTCGACGCCGAGACAAGCTTCCAGCGCTTCCTGCAGGGCAACCCGGCGAGCGAGCTGGCCGACAATGCGCAATACTGGATCGGCGAATGCCGCTACGCCCGCTCCGACTATCGCGGCGCCCTCGCCGCCTTCCGCGAGACCGTCGAGCGCTATCCTGACGGCAACAAGGTCTCCGACGCCCTGCTCAAGGCCGGGCAGTCGCTCGAGGGGCTCGGCGACCGCGAGGGAGCCCGCCTGACCTACGCCGAGGTGCTCAAGCGCTTCCCCGGCACCGCCGCCGCGGCGGTGGCCGAGGAGCGGCGCTCCGCCCTGCGCTGAGCCGGCGCCCGCCTGAGCAGCGCGAAGCGAAGTTCAAGTAGCGGTTGAACTTTCGCCGGGAAAGACTGACACTACCGGCAGACCGTACTGTGCATCCATGGCAACTTGCCCATAGGCGCTGGGCCGCTTCGAGCCCCAGCGCGCTCGCAGGAGGGACCTCGATGAGCGCGCGGTTCCCCGCCGTCGTTTTCGCCGCCGCGATCCTGGCGGCGCTCCCCCTCGCCGCGGCCGAGCGCCCGCCCGACGATCTGCACTGGGTCGGCGACCACTGGACGGCCTGGGACCCGCCGCAGGTCGCTCCCGGCCCCGACGTCCACGTGATCGCGCGCGGCGACACGCTCTGGGACCTCGCCGGCCGTTTCTACCGCGATCCCTACCTCTGGCCGCAGCTGTGGGAGCGCAACCAGTACATCCTCGACGCGCACTGGATCTACCCGGGCGATCCGCTGGTGGTCGGGTTCGAGGTGGCGCCGGTCGAGGACCTGACCCAACTCGGCGAGCCGCCCGAGGACGGCGGAGAGGAGGCCGACGGCGACGAAGGGGTGCTCTCGGCCGCCGCGGCGGCGGCGGCGCCCGCGCCGCTCGGCGCCGAGAGCGACATCGACTGCAGCGGCTTCATCGGCGAGCTCGACGAGGACTTCCGCTTCAGCGTCCTCGGCTCGGAGTACGACTCGCTCGATCCCGATCTCTGGGGCCGCCGCGAGCGCCGCATCGGCGTGTTCGGTCCGATCGGCTCGGTCAAGTACCGCCTCTCGACCGGCGACGTGATCTACCTCGACGGCGGCCGCGCCGGCGGCATGCGACCGGGCGAGCTGTTCACCGTCGTCCTGCCCGACCGCACCGTGCGGCATCCCGTCCACCGCGAGACCCTCGGCCGCCTGTACCGCTACACCGGCCGCGTGCGGGTGCTGTCGGTGCAGGAGGAGTCGGCGATCGCCGAGATCGTCCACACCTGCGATCCCTCGGTGCTCGTCGGGGCGCGGCTGATGCCGTTCGAGCCGGAGCCGGTGCCGCTCGGACGGCGCACCGCGATGCGGCCGGTCAACCTGCCGAGCCCCGAGGAGAGACTCGCCGGCGCGCCGGTCGTGCTGATGGGCAAGGACGACATCATCTCGATGGGGCAGGACCACGTGGTCTTCATCGAGGGCGGCGCCGACACCGGGGTGACGCCGGGCGACGTCTACACCGTCTACCGCTCCAACCGGATCGACGGCATGCCGCCGATCGTGCTCGGCGAGCTCGCCGTGCTCTCGGTGCACGCGCGGACCTCGGTGGCGAAGGTCATCGAGTCGCGCTACTCGATCCTCGCCGGCGACCGCCTCGAGGCGAAATAGCGATCGCGCGACGGAGGCGCGGGGAAGCGCATCGGCTCCTTCCCTGGCCTCCGTCGCTGTGATACCTTCCTGGCGCTCCCTCCTCCCGTTCTTCGACGAGGACCACACGTGGCCGAGACACTCAACGGGCGCCTGCACTTGATCGTGGACGAGCTGGTCCGCCGCGGCGTGACGCTCGAGCAGGCACGCCGCGAGTTCGAGCGGCAGTTCATCGTCGCTTCGCTGCGCTCGAACGACGGCAACTTCTGCCGTTCCGCCCGCTGCCTCGGCGTGCACCGCAACACGCTTCGCAACAAGGTCACCGATCTGGGCATCGAGGAGCGCGACTACGACCTGCCGCGCCCCCGCGGCGTGCGCCCCCGCCGCCCGCCGCAGGCCTAACGGCCCCCTTCTCCGCCTCACTGGCACGGAATTCGCTGTACACCTCGAGCAGGAGTTCGTGTAACCACCCGCCTCGGGCGTCCAGGTGGCCGTGAATGTTCGCTGCACCGCGGGCCGCGCCGTTTCGTGCGGAGCGCGCGGGCCGTGATCGGAGGGCATGCACCGTGTCAGGAAAACCCGCGCGTTTGAGCCGCGTGGCGCTCGTCGCCGCGCCGCTGTTCCTCCTCTCCGTCTACCCCGTCCCCTCCAGCCTTCCCGAGCCTCCCGTCCTGGCGACCGGCCCGGCGCTCCCCGAGGTCGCCGACTTCGCCACCTGGCTGGCCCGCCCCGGCGTCGGGCGCGCCACGGCGGTGGTCACGCGTGCCGACTTGGCGGCGGCCCTGGCGCTGCGCCCGCAGCAGCTCGCGGCGTTCGTGGTCGAAGATGCCGCCGAGCGGGCCGCGCGCCGCTACCTCGAAGGGCTCCCCTTCGGCGACTCGATCCGCGCCGCCGCCGACCGCCACCGCCTCGACGCGCTGCTGGTGGCGGCGGTCGTCGAGGTCGAGTCGCGCTTCTTGCCGCGCGCGGTCTCGCCGCGCGGGGCCGTCGGGCTGATGCAGGTGCTGCCGGCGACCGCCGGCCCCTACGGCGCGGCCGACCTGCACGACCCGCGCGCCAACCTCGACGTCGGCAGCCGCTATCTCGCCGCGCTCCTCGATCTCTACGACGGGGACCTGACGTTCGCGCTCGCCGCCTACAACGCCGGGCCGGCGGTGGTGGCGCGCTACGGCGGCGTGCCGCCTTTCCGCGAGACGCGGCGCTACGTCGAGCGGGTGTTGGGGCGCTACGCGCGGAGCCGCGAGGAGGTGGAGGATGCCGTGGTGCGGGCGAGGGACCCGTTCCTGCCCTCGCGGGTGATGAGAGTGGCGCCGGCAGCGGCGCCTTAGGGGCGGGCGTCCTGCTTGTCGGCGGCGCGGTCCTCCTCCTCGCCCGTCTTGAGCCCCTTCTTGAAGTTGCGGATCCCTTCACCCATGCCGCGGCCGATCTGCGGCAGGCGGGTCGCGCCGAAGAGCAGGATCACGATGAACAGGATGACGAGGAGCTCCATCGGGCCGAGGTGAGGCATAAGTCGTTCCTTCCGCTGTGAGGCTTCGAAGTGTAGCAGATCGTCCGCTCACGCTGCCGGCGGGACGCGGCTCCAGAGCGGCGCTAGGCGCGGCGCCAGCGGCGTCCCTTCGGGCGTGCGCGCCAGGTGACCGAGAGCGCGCGCGAGCGTCGGCGCGACGAGCGGCAGGTGGCGCGGCGCCCCGCGCCGCGCGAAGGAGACGTAGGTCCCGACCGCCTTGAGCGTCCGCTGCGCCGCGGCGCGGTGGTAGCTCACCCGCCCCCCCTCCCCCGGCAGCGCCCTCGCGACCAGCTCCTCCTCGAGCTCCGGCGACGGGAACAGCGTGTCGTTGAGCAGTGAGGCCAGGTCATAGGCGGGAGGCCCCAGGCGCAGGTCCTGGTGGTCGAGCACGGCGAGACTCGGCTCGGCGGGCAGCGGCATCAGATTGCGGGCCATGAAGTCGCGGTGGCAGGGGACCGCGGCCTCCGCCGCGAGGCTCGCGCAGAGCGTCGCCAGCGCCCGCTCGAGCTCCCGGGCCAGGCCGGCGTCGCCAACCAGCCCCTCCGGCTCCAGGTGCAGCCGCCAGGTCTGCTCGAGCTCGCGCTCGAGGAGCTCGCGGTCGAGCGGGGGGTTGAGCGCCTCGATCGCGGCCGCCGGCAGCGCGGCGATGCGCCCGGCGACCGCGCGGCCCTCCGCGAACCAGCGCGCCAGCTCGCGCCGCGGCCGGCGGCGCCAGTCGGCGAGAGTCGCGGTCCCGAGGTCCTCGAGCAGCATCCAGCCCGGCTCCGCGGCGAGGGCCACCACGCGCGGCACGCGCACGCCGCCGGCCGCGAGCAGCTCCGTGGTGGCGGCGAAGCGCGGCAGCGCGGCGCGCACCTCTTCGGGGTACGACGCGAGGATCGCGGTGCCGCCGCCCGCCAGCTCGAGTCGCGCGTAGCGGCGCGGCGAGACGTCGCCGGCGAGCGGCGCGACGGCGAGCAGACGATCGCCGAGCGTCGCGATCCACGCCGCGAGCGCGGGATCGGGAGGGGTGGCCGCGGTCGCTGGCATCGCTGCTCTTCGCGGGAAACGTGCAAGGCTAGCACCGCTCTCCGCGGCCCGGAAACGAGCGCGAAAAGACCCTTGTTTCGGCCTGCGAAAAATGGTTTGACACCTCCTGGGGTGCGGGCCATAATCGCCCGCGTTGCACCGGACAATGGGCAGGAGGCGTCCCCTGAACGAGAAGCTCCATCACATGCTCCGCGACCTGCGGCGAGCGCTCTCGGAGGCGATCTCCGAATCGAGCGAAGTGAGCCGCACGTTGCGGAAGATCCGCGAGGAGGGCTACTCGCTCTACCTCCTCGTGGACTGCAAGCGTGAGGGCGCCGACGGCGAGGCGCTGCAGCTCACCCCGCAGGGCGGGGGGGAGACGCAGACCGCCGCGCACCGCGGCGAGCCGAACTTCCAGATCGACGGGCGCGACCTGTCGTTCCTGCGCTCGATCGGCATCGACCCCACGCGCAGGCTCCGCCGCCCCCGCCGCACGCTGTAGCTCCCATGGACCTCTTCCGCCTGACGCGCGCCGAGCTGGCGGCGGCGCTCGCGCCGCACGTGGACCGGCCGTTCCGCACCGCGCAGCTCTGGGAGGCGCTCCATGCGCGCGGCGCCGCGGAGTGGGACGAGATGACGGACCTGCCGAAGGAACTGCGCGCGCGGCTCGCCGAGCGCTTCGCCATCGCGCCGCCCGCCGTGGTCTCGCGCCAGCTCTCGCGCGACACGACCTGCAAGTACCTGCTGCGCCTCGCGGACGGCGCCACGATCGAGGCGGTCGACATCCCCGACCGCGAGCGGCGCACGCTCTGCCTCTCGAGCCAGGCCGGCTGCGCCCTCGCCTGCACGTTCTGCGTCACCGGCTACTGGGGCGCGGGGCGCGACCTCGGCCCCGGGGAGATCGTGGCGCAGGTGCGGGCGATCCAGCGCGACCGCGGCCACGCCAGCGACCGGCTGAACCTCGTCTTCATGGGGATGGGGGAGCCGCTGCTGAACCTCGAGGCGGTGCGCGAGGCGTTGGAGCTGCTCGCGCGCACCGTCTCGCTGCGGCGCATCACGGTCTCGACCGCCGGCGTCGTCCCCGGCATCGAGGCGCTGGCGCGCTGGCCGCGGCGGCCGAACCTCGCGGTCTCCCTGCACGCTCCCGACGACGCGCGGCGCAGCGCGCTGATGCCGCTCAACCGCACCTGGCCGCTGCGCGACCTGCTCGGGGCGCTCCGCCGCTACCCCCTCGAGAGCGGGCGGAAGCTCACCTTCGAGTACCTGCTGGTCAAGGACTTCAACGACGCTCCCGGCGACGCCGACGCCCTGGCGCGGCTGGTCGGCGGCTTCCGTGCCAAGGTCAACCTGATCCCGATGAACCCCGACCCGGTGCTCGACGCGGCCCTGGTGCCGCCGGAGCCGGCGCGCGTCGAGGCGTTCCAGGAGCGGCTCCGCGACCGCGGCCTGATCGCCACCGTCCGCCGCCGCCGCGGCGGCGACGTCGCCGCCGCCTGCGGCCAGCTCCGCGCCTTCGGCCGCGACCCGCGCGGCTTCCGGCAGCGCGCCTCCTAGCAGCACGACCCAGAAGACGTCAATCCCCGGTCTGGTCACCCGTCAGGTGCCAAACGCCGCGACGGCCGTCGCTGTAGGCCGGGCTGCACGAGTACCAGGCCTGGTAGAGGGCGCCGGGCTGCCGCGCGCGGGCGGCTTCGTAGGCCGCGCGCACGTTCGCCAACGACTCTCCCGCGCGGCAGCCGAAGCCGGGGTCCGTCCGCGGGTACCACCAGCTCATCTCGGCGATGCCGTACTCGTCGAAACTCATGTCGCCGTAGGCTGCGGGCGGATCGCCGTCGAAGGCCGGCGTGGGGGACTCGACGCTGACGTCGATCGCGTCCTCCTGGATGGTGAGCTCGACGACGCGAGCGCCGGCGGGCAGCGCCTTCTCGACCACGGTGAACGCGGCGTCGGTCTCGTCGAGCCAGTCGCGCCTGGTGAATGGGCGCAGGGCCGGCGTCGTCGCTCCGGGCGCGAAGGGAAACGCCGGCTCGGCGATGAGCAGGGGGAACGACGGTGTGCCGGCTGGCTCCAGCGACGGGGTGGCGCCCCCCTCGACGCCGCGCCAGCGGCGGGAGACCACCGCGCCGGTGAACGGGTGCCGCGCGAGCTCGACGGCGAGCTCCAGCGGGTCGCGCGGCGAGGCGGATAGCCGCTGCAGCGCGAGCCGCCAGGCCTCCTCCTCCGGGACCGCGGGGGTAGTCGCTGCCTCGGCGGTCGCCTCGGCGAGAGGCTCGAGCAGTGGGTGAACGACCCGCGGTCCGCGGCGAACGCCGTCCTCGTCGCAGCGGAGCTGACGCCAGGAGCGGAGGTCGTTGCCGTCGAGGAAGTACCCGTCGAGACTCTGGCGCGTCCAGGCGAGAGCGGAGGGCTCGTGGTGGACGTTGAGCTCATCGCGCCAGCCGGCGCGGCAGAGCTCCAGGACCGCGGCGAAGTCGCCGCGGTCGAAGACCGGCCGCCGCTCGGCGCGCCGCGCGGCCTGCGCGGCGGCCTCCTCGCGCGCCCGCCGCGCCGTCTCGTTGCGTTCGTGACGCGCGGCGAGGGCGAGCCCGGCCAGTGCCAGCGCGGGCAGGACGAGCGGACCGAGCCGGCGGCGGATCCCACTCCGTTCCATTCGCTGCGGCACATGGTATCCGCGCACGGGATCAGCGCGCCGCGGCGGCCTGCGCCCAGCGCGCCGGGTCGGTGTAGATGCGCAGCGGCTCGGGTGCGGCGCGCAGCTCGGCGCGCGCGCCATAGGCGAAACGGTGCCCGATGCGCGAGCCGTCGACGAAGAGCCAGCCCGCATCCATCTGCGACTCGACGACGAGGGTTGCCCCGGGCGGGACGAAGCCGCTCACCAGCCGGTGCGCGGTCCCCGGGCGGCGGTAGAGCTCGCGCGCGCGGAACTGCAGCCGCCGCGAGCGCAGGGACATGACGGCGCCGCCCGAGGAGCGGATGCCGCCGGTGGAGCCCGCGGCGGTGGCGATCCAGAGGCCGGAGGAGCGGTGCTCCTCGACGATGCGACCGCGGCGCAGCAGGTAGCGGCTGGTCGCGGCAGGGTGCTGGTGGGCGACGAGCACGTCGTTGAGCGCCGGCGCGCCGACCGCCGCGCCGTCGAGCAGGGTCCGGATGCGCGTCACGGCGAACGGCCGCAAGCGGCCCGCGGCGATGGAGTCGAGCACGCGCGCGATCGTCTCGCGGCGCGCCAGCGCGAAGTGGCCGACGCTGTCGCGCGGCGCCGAGTTGACGCCGAGGAGCGCGCCCGCGGTCACGTGGTGCGACGCCGCCAGGAGAGTGCCGTCGCCGCCGACGCTGATCACCAGCCGCGCCCGCGCCAGCCCACGGCGGGCGGCGGCGTCCGGCGCGGTGCCCGTGACGACCGGCTCGACGCCGTGGCGCGCGAGTGCCGCGAGAACCGCGGCGAGCGTGCGGTCG
>DASUNQ010000196.1:0-23962 GCA_036277075.1 Thermoanaerobaculia bacterium | reverse complement strand
GGCCCTCGTGGCCGCGGAGGACGATGGGCTCGCCGGAGCCATCGACCGCCCACACCCGCGCCGTCTCGTCGTAGGAGGCGGTGACGACGCGCTTGCCGTCGGGACTGAAGGCGGCGCTAAACACCTCAATCTCGTGGCCCTGGAGGGCCACGGGCTCGCCGGAGCCATCGGCCGCCCACACCCGTGCCGTGTCCTCGGAGGCGGTGACGACGCGGCTGCCGTCGTGACTGAAGGCGGCGCTCGACACAACGTCCGCATGGCGGAGAACCAGGGGTTCGCCGGAGCCGTCGGCCGCCCACACCCGCGCTGTCGTGTCCGAGGAGGCGGTAACAATGCGTCTGCCGTCCGGGCTGAAGGCGGCGCTCCATACAGTGTCCTTATGGCCGCCAAGGACCACGGGCTTGCCGAAGCCATCGGCCGCCCACACCCGCGCCGTCTTGTCCCACGAGGCGGTGACGATGCGCCTGCCGTCGGGGCTGAAGGCGGCGCTTACTACGCGATGTTGATGGACGCGGAGGACAGCCTCGGAAAGTCCTGTCAGAAGAACCTCCCGCAGGCGACGGTCAATAATGGCTGCGCCGGGTTCGGCCACTTCCACTAACACCAGCGCGGCCAGGGTCGGATCCCTCTCCAGCCAGTCCCCCGCTACGGTGACGCGGGAGTTGTCCTGCGCGCTCTGCTTCGCTTGCAGGGCAGCGTCTCGCTGCCACCACGCGATCCCCGCGGCCGCCATGATCGCCGCTGCCGCGGCCGCTGCTCCCGTCCGCAGGATCCGCCCGCGCCGTGCCCGCCGCTGCCGTTCTCGGTGGCTCGCCTCGACGAGCCGCCGCTCGTCGGCGGTCCAGGCCGGCATGCCGCTCGACCCCTGCTCGACGAGGGAAAGATCCACCTCGTCGAGCGGCGCTCCCTCCTTGCCGTCCTCCCAATCCACGGCCCGCTGGACGAGGATGCGCGAGGCCCGCTGGCCGGGCAGGTCCGAGGCCTCGAACCGCCGCCGCACTAGCGGAGCCAGCGTGTCGTGGGCGAGGCGGGTGGTGCCCTTGTCTTCGGGGTCGTCGCCGCGGCCCACCAGCTCGCCTTCCTGGACGCGGGCGGTGCCGGTGAGGAGGTAGCGGTCCTTGCACTGCTCGAGCAGCCCCAGGACCTCCGGGTGGCCGCCGTAGCGCGCGGCTACCTCGGCGGCCTGCCGCGTCTCGGCCGTGCCCAGCGGCGTCGTGTGATGAGCCAGCAGGTCGAGCGCGAGGCCCGACTCGACCGACTCCCGCCGCCACTCCCTGAGCTCCGCGAGCTGCTCTTCCAAGAAGTCATCGAGCAGGATGCCCTTGCGCTTCAGCCGGCGGTACAGCTCGACCGTGAAGTGCGGCGTGCCGTCGCTCTCTTTGCTCGCCACATCCCACATCTTCGAGAGCAGGATCTGGAGCGCCGGGGCGACGGAGGAGCCGGCGTCCTCAGAAAGGTCGCCGGCGATCTCCTCGGCAAGCTGCGGCTCGACCTCTAGGTGGTACTGCTGCCGCAGTCGCTCCGTGCTGGCCGGGCCGGCAACGGCCTCGGCGATCCCCTCCCGCCCGAGGTGCTGGAGCTCGACGCGGCTGCGCGGGAGCTTGTCGCCATCGAGCACGCGCAGCACCTCCGCCAGCCACTCCTTGCGGAAGCCGAGGAGGAGCCGCCCGCGCGGCCGGGTCTCCCGCACCGCAAAGATCGACCGCAGCGCCGCCGCCAGCTCCTCGGCCTCCTTCGCGCCGGCCAGCGGCCGGGTCCAGGCTTCCTCGGCCTGGTCCAGGATCACCACCAGCGGCTTTCCCACCGCCGCCTCCCGCGCTCGCCAGGCCGCGCCGAGATCGGCCGCGGTACCGTCGCCGGCGCTGCCCTCGGCCCCGAGCGCCAACGCCAGCGTGCCGGCGAGGCCGCGAGCGCTGTCGCGGCGCTCGTAGACCACCTCGTGGCTCGCCTCCAACCGCGGTGCGAGGCCGGCGGCGAGCAGCGACGACTTGCCGACTCCGGTCTCGCCGAAGAGGAGCACGATCGGCGGCGCGTCGAGCAGGGTGAGCGCTTCGTAGAGGTCGCGGATCTCGCGGCCGCGGCCGAAAAACACGGCGGCGTCCTCACGCGTGAACCAGTCGAGGTGCTTGAAGGGCGAAGCAGGCAGATCCATCTCGGGAGGAGAGGGGAGCCCGTAGAGTGGATCGCTCGCCACCAGCGCCAGGCTCCACTTCGCGACGTGCTCCTCCGCGCCCGCCCTGACGTGCAGGTCCCACGGCCAGCGCTCCTCGCTCACGACCTCCGGGATAAAGGAGCGGTAGGTCCCCCGGGAAGCGGCCCCCCACCGGGTACGCACTGCCGCCTGCGCCTCCGCGTAGGCCGTGCGCAGCGGCACGCCGGAGGCGAGGCTGCGATAGAAGCGCGCCGAAAGCTCCGTGGCCACCGCGTCGTCGATGGCCTGCGAGGTGGCGATGACCGCCGGCACGCCGGCGTCGAGGAGGCCCTGCACCTGTCCGGCCGATGAGCAGCCGTTGAGAAAAACCAGCGCGAGGCCGCGCTGCTCGCCCAGAAAGGCGGCGAGGCCGCCGGCGTGGGCTAGCTCGGTAGCGCCCGCGGGAGTCTCGAGGACGAGCTCGGCGGGGCCCGCGTGGCCGGCGTAGTGGAACACCGCCACCCGGTCGCGATAGCGAGGGTCTTGCAGCACGTCGAACACGTCGTCGACGGTAGCGTTGTTCCGCTCGATCACCTCGCAGTGGCCGGCTTCCACCGCCATCGTGATCGCCTCGCGGACGCGCCGTTGCTCTTTGGGGAGGTTGCGCAGGTAGCGCGCCCGGTCGTCTCGGTCGTTGGCGAAAGCGAAGAAGACGACGACCGGGCGTGCGTCGCGGCTCATGTCGCTTCTTTCAAGGTCCGATGACCCAATAGCGCCGGCCATCGGCCGTCGCCGTCGGCCGCAGGCTCATGCGGCGGTCGGGCGGCACGTCCTGGACGAGGAGGCCGTGGATGTCTCCGTCCCGCGCCAAGAGCGCCGCGAGCCGCTCGGGCGGGATCGCCCGGTCTTCCAGCGTCAGCTCTCCGCCCGGTCCCATGAAGTGGACGATCGTTGGGTCGTGCGAGAACGACAGCCGCGTCGTCTCGCGCGAGCCACGATCGGATCAGCGAGGCCTCCCGGTTGAGCGCCTCGGAGTTCGCCTTTTCGCCTCCGATGGATAGAGCCAGGACAGTCAAAGCCATGGACTTCCGAAGTCCCAGAGATGAATTGGCGACCCCCCGAGATTTATCTCCCGCCCGTCGAGATACATCTTCGACGGCCGAAGATACATCTCGGACGGCGGAAGACCTATCTCGCCGTGTCGGAGATACATCTCGAGGCGCGGACAATAGATCTCGACCTGTGCGAGATTCATCTCGGGGCGCGGAAGATGTATTTCCCGCGGTCGAAGATGTATTTCGGAGCGCCCGAGATCTATCTTGAAGGCCGCAAGATCTTCCGCAGACCGCCCGTCCGCCCGCTTAGCCGGCGGGCGCGGCTTCCGGCGAGAAGAGCGAGAGAACCGGCAGCCCCAGGCGCTGGCGCAGGAGCTGGCGGCGGAGACGCTCGCGGGCGGCGGCGAGGTCTTCCGCCGGGAGGCGGGCGGCGAGCGCCGCCAGGGTCGTCTCGACGGCTTCCTCGAGGGCGCCGCGCGCCTCCTCGCTCAGGGCCTCGCCGGCCCGCTCGAGCAGCTCGCGGTCGAGCGCCGCGAGCGCCGCCTCGACCGCCTCCGAGTCGCCGGCGGGCGGCCCTCCGCCTGCGCTCTCCCCCAGTCGCCGCACCCGCGTCGCCAGCTCCTCGCGCCCCGCGAGCGCCGCCGGCAGCGCCGCGGCGAGCGCCGCCAGCCGGGGCGCGACGTCGAGCGGCTCGACTTCCGTCCGCCGTCCCGGCGCCGTGAGCTGCTGCACCTCGCTCCACGCCGCCTCGACGGCTTGCCGACAGTAGCGGAGACTGTTGATCCGCCCTTTGGGTGCGCGCTCGCGGCGGCGTTCGAAGACCTCTTCGAGGACGCGCTGCACCAGCAGCAGCGGCACCCCTTGGCGGTGCCAGCGGCGCGCCACCTGCCAGTCGGCGGGCGACAGCAGAAGAGGGGCGCCGCGCAGGCGCACGAACGTCTCCTCGATGGCCTGGAAGTACGCCTGGTCCGACGCGGAGTCCGGTTCGGGCTCCGCCCCCACGCTCATCCGCGGTTGCGCTCCCAGATGAGCCGCAGGCCGAGCAGGGTGAGCTGCGGCTCGACGCGGCGGATGTGCGCCGAGCCGGCGGCGATCAGCTCGGCCTGGCCGCCGGTGGCGACGACGGTCCGGATGCCCGGGATCTCCTCTTGCAGCCGCGCCAGGATGCCGTCCACGAGGCCGATGTAGCCGTAGTAGATCCCCGCCTGCATCGCCGACACCGTGTTCTTCCCCACCAGCTCGGAGGGCTTGCGCACGTCGACGCGCGAAAGGCGCGAGGCGTGCGCGAAGAGTGCCTCGGCGGAGATGGTGATCCCCGGAGCGATGATCCCGCCCACGTACTCGCCCGCGGCGCTCACCACGTCGAAGGTGGTGGCCGTGCCGAAGTCGACGACCACCACCGGCGCGCCGTAGAGCTCGCGCGCCGCCACCGCGTTGACGATACGGTCGGCGCCGACCTCAGTGGGGTTTTCCATGCGGATCGGCATGCCGGTGCGCACCCCCGGCTCGACGAAGAGAGGCTTTTTCCCGAAGTAGCGGAGCGCCAGCGTCTCGAGGGTGACGTGGAGCGGCGGTACGACCGAAGAGATGACCACGCCCTCGGCGTGGGAGGGATCGATCCCCTGCCGCGCCAAGAGCGGCAAGAGGAGCGCGCCGTGCTCGTCGGCGGTGCGCTCGGTGTCGGTCGAGAGGCGGAAGCTCTCGACCAGCTCCTGTCCGCGGGCGATGCCGAAGATGGTGTTCGTGTTGCCGACGTCCACCAGGACCAGCAGGCCGCCGCCGTGCGTCTCGCGCTTCACGGTGCGAGCACCTCTCCCGCCGCGAGGCGTCGCTCCTCCCCGTCCACCTCCAGGCACAGCCGGCCGACCTCGTCGAAGCCGCGGAAGGTCCCCTCGATCTCCGCGGCCTCGGTGCGGCAGCGGAGGCGGTCGCCCTCGACGTGCTCGCTCGCGGCGCGGTAGCGCGCCACGGCGGCGGCGACGTCGCCGAAGTCCGCGAGCTCGGCCAGCACCCCGTCCACGAGCGCCCAGGTCAGCTCGGGGAGCGAGACGTCGCCCCCACCCTCGAGTGTCAGCGACGTCCCCACACCCACCGGCAGGTCCTCGCGCCCGTGCGCGAGGTTGACGCCGAAGCCCACGATCGCGGTGGCCTCCCCGCCGCCCCCCTCCTCCGCCAGGCGCAGGCGGCTCTCGGCCGCCGCGCGCACGCGGCTCTCCGCAAGAACACCGCCCACCTTGCGCCCGCCGACCCTGACGTCGTTCGGCCACTTCAGACGGCAGGGAGCGGCGAGGTACGGAGCGAGCGCGCGGCAGAGCCCGACGCCGGCGAGGAGCGGCAGCGTGGGGAGCGCCGCCGCCGGCCGGAGCTGGAGCCCGAGGGTGGCGTAGACCCCCTTGCCCGGGGGGCTCGCCCAGCTCCGCCCCTGCCGGCCGATGCCGCCGGTCTGCTCGAACGCCAGGATCAGCGCCGGGGGGGCCAAGCTCTCCTCCCGCTCGTACTCGGCGACGATCCTCCGCGCCAGCAGGTTCGTCGAGTCCGCGCGCTCGAGCACGATCAAATTGAGCTCCCTTGCCGGCCGCCGCGGCCGTCGCGCCAGCAGCTCTTCGAGATAGGCGGCGAAGTGCATGGCGCGGGGCGGCGGCCGCAGTGCCTCTAGCCGATCGGCTGCATCGTCGCGAGGATCCGCCGGCGCCGCTCTTCGAGCTCCCGCAGGCGGCTGCGGTTCCCCTCCACCACCTGCGCCGGCGCCTTGGACGTGAAGCGATCGTCGCCCAGCCGCCCTTCGGTCTGGCGGATCGCCTCCTCCAGCCTCTCGAGCTCCTTCTCCAGCTTCCGTCGCTCGTCTTCGCCCAACTCCTGCGCCGGCTCGCGGGGCAGCGCGATGCCCAGGGCGACGCCCTCCACGGCGTCTTGACGAGTCTCCGGCGGGGGGGGCGCGAGATGCAGCGTCTCGGCCCGGCAGAGGAAGCGGACGAGCGGCAGCTGCTCGGCGAGGAAACGGTCCGTCTCCGGATCTCCGCAGGCCCACACGTCGACCGCCGCCTTCGGTGCGACGCCGTGCTCGGCGCGGAGCGCGCGGACGCGCGTTACCAGCTGCATCAGAGCTCCCACTTGCGCTTCCGTCCTCTCGTCCTCCCAGGCCGCCTCCCTCGTGGGATACGGCGCCAGCACAATCGTCTCCGGATGGATGCGCTCGTGCCCCGGCAGCCGCTGCCAGAGCTCCTCGGTCAGGAACGGCATCACCGGATGAAGCAGCCGGAAGCTGCTGTCGAGGACCGTCAGCAGCACCTCCCCCACCCGCGGCCGCGGCGCCTCGCCCGAGAGGGCGGGCTTGGCCAGCTCGATGTACCAGTCGCAGAGGTCGCCCCAGAAGAAGTGGTAGAGGCGGTGGCAGGCCTCGTCGAAGCGGAAGGCGGCGAGTCGCTCCCCGACCTCGGCCGCCGTGCGCGAGAGCCGCGACAGGATCCAGCGCTCGGGCGCCGCCAGCCCGGCCACGTCGAGCGCCGGCTGCACCTCCGCGCCCTCGACCTCCTCCAAGCGCGAGAGCGCGAACCGCGTCGCGTTCCAGATCTTGTTGCCGAAGGCGCGGTAGCCGGCCATCTGCTCGCGGTTGAGCGGGACGTCGCGGCCGGGGCTGTCGAGCGAAGCCAGGGTGAAGCGGACGGCGTCGGCCCCGAACTCCTCGACGAGGTCCTCGGGGTCGAGCACGTTGCCCTTGGTCTTCGACATCTTGACGCCGGCGGCGTCGCGGATCAGCCCCGTCAGGTGGACGGTGTGGAACGGCACCCGCTCGGTGAGCTGGAGGCCCATCATCACCATCCGCGCCACCCAGAAGAAGAGGATGTCGTAGGCGGTGACGAGGACGTCGGTGGGATAGAAGAACCGCAGGTCCTCGGTGTCGTCCGGCCAGCCCAGGGTCGAGAACGGCCAGAGGGCCGAGGAGAACCAGGTGTCGAGCACGTCGGGGTCCTGGGTCAGCCGCTCGGGCTCGGTCCCGGCGAGCGCCGCCGCCTCCACGGCGTCGTGCGCCACCCAGACCCGCCCCGCCTCGTCGTACCAGGCCGGGATCTGATGCCCCCACCAGAGCTGGCGCGAGATGCACCAGGGCCGGATGGTCTCGAGCCAGTTCTCCCAGGTCCTGTCCCAGGTGTCCGGCACCAGCCGCAGCGCGCCGCCGGGGCTGGCGGCGAGCGCCCGCTCCGCCATGCCCGAGACGTCGCAGAACCACTGCGTCGAGACCAGCGGCTCGATCGGCTCGCCGCCGCGCTGGCTGTGGCCGACGTTGTGGACGTGCTCCTCGACCTTGACCAGGAGCCCCTGTTCGCGCAGGCGCTCCACGACCTGCGCGCGGGCGGCGAAACGGTCGAGCCCGGCGAGCTCTTCCCCCGCTTCCTCGGTCATCCGCCCCCGCCGGTCGATCACCGTCACGCCCGGTAGGCCGTGGCGGCGCGCCAGCTCGAAGTCGAACGGGTCGTGGAACGGCGTCACCTTGACCAGACCGCTGCCGAACTCCGGGTCGACCGCGGCGTCGGCCACGAACGGCAGCCGCCGACCGACGAGCGGCAGGACGGCGTGCCGGCCGGCCCAGCGGCGGTAGCGCTCGTCTTCGGGATGGAAGGCGACCGCCGTGTCGCCGAGCATCGTCTCGGGCCGGGTGGTCGCCACCACCACCCGCTCGCCGCTCCCCTCGACCGGGTAGGCGATGTGCCAGAGGTGCCCGGGCACGGTGCGCGATTCCACCTCGAGGTCGGAGACCGCGGTCTCGAGCACCGGCGACCAATTGACCAGGTACTCGCCGCGCGTGATCAGCCCTTCGCGGTAGAGGAGGACGAAAGCCTCGCGCACGGCGCGGGAGAGCCCGTCGTCGAGGGTGAAGCGCTCGCGGCTCCAGTCGCAGGAGGCTCCGAGGAGGTCGAGCTGCCGGCGGATGTTGCCCTGGTACTGCGCCTTCCAGGCCCACATCCGCTCGAGGAAGCGCTCGCGGCCGAGGCAGCGCCGCTGCATCCCCTCGCTCGCGAGCTGCCGCTCGACCATGAGCTGCGTGGCGATGCCGGCGTGGTCGGTGCCCGGGAGCCAGAGCGCCTCGTAGCCCTGCATCCGCTTCCAGCGGGTCAGGAGGTCCTGCAGGGTCGACTGCAGAGCGTGTCCCAGGTGCAGCTTCCCCGTCACGTTCGGGGGCGGGATCATGATGCAGAAGGGGGGCTTGCCCGAGCGGGGATCGGCGCGGAAGTAGCCCCGCTCCGTCCAGCGGCGCTGCCAGGCGGCCTCGTAGCTCCGCGGCTCGAAGCGCTTGTCCATCGTGGCGGCAGGGAGCCGCGCTACTCGACTTCGCTCTCGAGCTCGCGCAGGCGCTCCTTGATGACGACCTCGGCCATGTCCGGGACGACCTCCCAGGCGACGTCCCGGAGCACCCGTTCGCTCACCAGCTCGGCGACCCGACGGGCGATGCGGTCGACGTCGGCGTCGGAGAGGTCGAGCGGAAACGGCGAATCGATGTCGGACGTCGCTGCGATCGGGGCCTCGGAGCGCTCCGCCGCAGCGGATTCCGGCGAGGGCGTCGCCGGCTGCGGCGCGCCCACCCGCTCCTCGAGCGTCGTCTCGAGGTGCCGGAAGCCGATCGGGCGCAACTCGGTGGCGTCCTCGGCGCGCATTGCCGCGGTCGGCTCGTCCTGCCAGGACGAGGAGGTCTCCTCCGGCCAGTGGAAGGCCTCCCCCACCGGCGCGAACGGGTCGTCGGGCGGCGCGACCTGGGTCGGGGCGGGCTCGTCGGACTCCAGGGCGAGGTCGCCCCAGGCCGGCTCCTCCTCGCGGTCGGCCGCTGCGGCCGGCGCCGTCTCGGGGCTCGCCGACGGCCCGAGCAGGCGGCCGACGAGCTGGAGCAGCTCCTGCGAGTCGAACGGCTTCTTGAGGAACGAGTCGGCCCCCGCGTCGCGACCCCGCGCCTCGTCGAAGGGCTCGAAGGTGCCGACGAGCAGGAGCACCGGCACCTCCGGACGCCACTCCTTCGCGCGCCGGCAGACCTCGTAGCCGTTGGCTCCCGGCATGTGAACGTCGGCGATGACGAGGTCCGGGTTGTCGCGGCCGAGGGCGGCAACCGCCTCGTCGCCGTTGCCGACCGCGGTGACCTCGTAGTCCTCGTCCATGAAGGTCAGCTCGATCACCTTCTGGATGGTGACGCTGTCGTCGGCCAGCAGGATCCTTCGGCTCATGGTCTCCTCGGCTGCGAAGCGGGCGGGGGGCCTCAGGCCGCCAGGCGCCCGCGCAGGTAGTCGATGATCTGGCGCGTCGAGGTGCCGGGGAGGAAGACGGCGTCGATGCCGGCGGTGCGCAGCCCCGCGATGTCCTGCGCGGGGATGATGCCGCCGGCGAAGACGAGGACGTCGTCCGCCCCCTGGGCGCGCAGCAGCCGGGTGATCTCGGGCAGCAGGCTGTTGTGCGCACCGGAGAGGATCGAGAGCCCCACCGCGTCGACGTCCTCCTGCACCGCGGCGGCGGCGATCTGCTCCGGCGTCTGCCGCAGGCCGGTGTAGATCACCTCGTAGCCGGCGTCGCGCAAGGCCCGCGCCACCACCTTCGCCCCCCGATCGTGCCCGTCGAGCCCCGGCTTGGCGATCAGGATGCGGAACCTCCGCTCGCTCATCAGGCGGCGGATTGTATCAGGCGGCAGCGCTCAGCCCCGGGTCGCTTGGACGATCGCGCGGTAGCTCGTCTGGCGGATCGGAATGCCCGCCGTCGGCTCCGGACGCAGCGCCACGAGACGCACCGTGTACGTGCCGTGCGACGCCTCCTTCGGGCCGACCGTGGTGTTCAGCTCGGCGGTCGCCTCGCCGCTCTCGCCGCCGCCGAGCCGCAGGCGGGCGACGGCGTTGCCGGCGGTGATGCACTGCACGTTGACCGGGCAGCGCGAATCGTGCGGCACGCCGAGGAAGCGCAGCGTCAGGCCGCCGCCGTCGAAGCGGGCGACCTGCCCGACCTGGAGGTCGGCCTCCTCGCCGAGCGCGACGTCGGCGGCCGCCGCGATCGGCCCGCGGCCGGCGCAGGTCGAGGCCAGGCAGGCGACGGTGAGAGCGAGAGCGAGCTGGGTGGAGAGCCTCAGAAGACCGCCGGCTCCTCGTAGGTCCCGAAGACGTCGCGCAGGGCGTCGCTGATCTCGCCCACCGTGCCGTAGGCCTTCACGCAGTCGAGGAGCAGCGGCATCGTGTTCTCGGTGCCGGCGGCGCCGCGGCGGAGAGCGTCGAGGGTGCGCCCCACCGCCCCGGCGTCGCGCCGCGCCTTGACCTCCTCGAGCGCCGCGATCTGGCGCTCGGCGAAGTCGTCGGAGATCTGCAGGATCTCGATCGGCGCCTCCCCCTCGACCTCGAAGGCGTTGACGCCGACGATCAGCTTGCCGCCGTCCTCGACCGCCCGCTGGTAGGCGTAGGCGGCGTCCATGATCTCGCGCTGCGGGAAGCCGGCCTCGATCGCCTCGACCATGCCGCCCAGCTCGTCGATGCGGCGGATGTAGTCCAAGGCGCCGTCCACCATGCGGCGGGTCATCTCCTCGACGAACCAGCTCCCGCCGAGCGGGTCCACGGTGTTGATCACGCCCGACTCGTGGGCCAGCACCTGCTGGGTGCGCAGGGCGATGCGGGCGGTTTCCTCGGTGGGCAGGGCCAGGGTTTCGTCGAGGGCGTTGGTGTGCAGCGACTGGGTGCCGCCCAGGACCGCCGCCAGCGCCTGCACCGTGGTGCGCACGACGTTGACCACCGGCTGCTGCGCGGTCAGCGAGCACCCCGCCGTCTGGGTGTGGAAGCGGAGCATCCAGGAGCGCGGGTTGCGGGCGCCGTAGCGCTCGCGCATCACCGTCGCCCAGATCCGCCGCGCGGCCCGGAACTTGGCGATCTCCTCGAAGAAGTCGTTGTGGCTGTTGAAGAAGAAGGAGAGCCGCGGCGCGAAGGCGTCGACGTCGAGCCCGGCGTCGAGACCGTACTGGACGTACTCCATGCCGTCGCGGAGAGTGAAGGCGAGCTCCTGGAGCGCGGTCGAGCCGGCCTCGCGGATGTGGTAACCGGAGATCGAGATGGTGTTCCAACGCGGCACCCGCTCGGCGGCGAAGGCGAACTGGTCGGTGATCAGCCGCATCGACGGCTTGGGCGGGAAGATGTACTCCTTCTGCGCGATGTACTCCTTGAGGATGTCGTTCTGCAGCGTGCCCGAGACCTGGCGCGCGACGTCCACCCCCTGCTGCTCCGCCACCGCCAGGTACATGGCGAAGAGGATCGGGGCGGTCGAGTTGATGGTCATCGAGGTCGTGACCTCGCCGAGCGGGATGCCCGCGAAGAGCGTCTCCATGTCGGCCAGGCTGTCCACCGCGACACCGCACTTGCCCACCTCGCCGGTCGACATCTGGTGGTCGGAGTCGTAGCCGTAGAGGGTCGGCAGGTGGAAGGCCACCGAGAGCCCGGTCTGGCCGTGCGCGAGCAGGTACTTGAAGCGGCGGTTGGTGTCGGCGGCGGCGCCGAAGCCGGCGAACTGCCGCATCGTGAAGAGCTTGCCGCGGTAGCCGGTGGGGTGGATGCCGCGGGTGTAAGGGTATTCGCCGGGGTGGCCGATCTCGCGCTCGACATCGAGGTCCGCGACCTGCTCGGCCGTGACCAGCGGCGGGACCTCCATGCCGGAGACGGTGGTGAAGTCCTGCTTCCAGCCGCTGGCTCGCGGGGTCGCGGCCGCGGTCGGGGGCTTTTCCTTCAAGTCCTTGACGGCCATGCGCATCCTCCTCGCCGCGCGTCAGTGTACACGAGGGCCCGCAATAAACCGGTCCGCGCCGCGGTTCTACGCCAGGAAGTCACACACCCCAGAGGAACCCGTCATGAGCCATCGTTCGCCGCAGCTCGCCGCCGCCCTGGTGGCCGCCCTCCTGACCGCCGAGCCCGCGCTGGCGCAGGCGCCGAAGCCCGCCGAGGCGCCGCCGGCCGCCGCCGCCCCGCAGACCACCGCACCTCCCCAGCCCAGCGTCGCGCCGGCCCCGGCCGAGCCGGCGCCGCTCGCCCCCGAGAAGCTCCCCGCCGTGGTCGCCAAGGTCAACGGCCACGAGATCAAGAAGGACGAGCTTCTCGCCCAGCTCCGGGGCGTCCAGCCCGACATCACGGGGGGGCTGAACCCGGCCCTCGCGCACCGGGTCCTCGACACCCTCATCGCCCGCGCCCTGCTCCGTCAGGAGGCGCAGGCGCAGGGGGTGACGGTCACCGACGAGGAGGTCAAGAAAGAGGTCGAGGAGCTGCGCGGGCAGTTCCCCACCCCCGAGGCCTTCGCGCAGGCGCTGGCCGCCGAGGGGATGAACGAGGTGCAGCTCTTGGACCGCGCGCGCCAGGAGTTCCTGGTGCAGAAGTACGTCGAGACCAAGGTGGCGCCGAAAGTGGCGGTGACCGACGAGGCGGCCAAGGCCTTCTACGACCAGAACCAGGAGCGGATGAAGACCCCCGAGCAGCTCCACCTGCGGCACATCCTGGTCAGCGTCGAGCCGACCGCCACGCCCGAGGACAAGCAGAAGGCCAAGACCGAGGCCGACGCGGTGCTCGCCAAGGTCAAGGCCGGCGGCGACTTCGCCGCCCTCGCCAAGGAGCACTCGGACGACCCCGGCTCGAAGGAGAAGGGGGGCGACCTCGGCTGGATCGCCAAGGGGCAGACGGTCGAGCCCTTCGAGCAGGCCGCCTTGGCGCTCAAGGACCAGGAGGTGAGCGGCGTCGTCGAGACCCGTTTCGGCCACCACGTCATCCAGCGGCTGGAGACCCGGCCGGCGGGGTTGCTGCCGTTCCCCGAGGTCAAGGAGCGCATCGTCCAGTTCCTCAAGCAGCGCGACACCCAGCAGGCCCTCCAGGCCGAGGTCCAGGTCTTGCGCACGAAGGGGAAGGTCGAAACCTTTATCTGAGCGGGAGGGAATACACTGGGGGAGGTGTCCGCGATGACGCGGCCCCGAACGGGCCCCTGCGGCCCAGGAGGTGCGGCATGCAGCGATCCCTTCCCCTCGCAGTCCTCCTCACCCTGCTCGTCGCCACCGGCTCGGCCTTCGCCCAAGAGCCCCTCCACCTCTCGGCCATCCTCTTCGGACGCGAAGAGGTGCCGGCGCTTTCGAACTTCGGCCGCGGCACGTTCGAGTCGGAGCTCAGCGCCGACCTCTCGACCCTGACCTACGAGCTCGAGTACTCGGGCCTGGGGTCGCCGGTGCAGCAGGCGCACATCCACATCGCCCAGAGAGGGGTCAACGGCGGCATCATGGTCTTCCTCTGCTCGAACCTCGGCAACGGGCCGGCGGGGACGCAGCCATGCCCCGACTCGGGGACGATCAGCGGCACCATCCACGGCGAAGACATCATCGGCCCCACTTCGCAGGGGCTCGAGGTGGGGAACTTCTTCGAGTTCCAGCGCGCGCTGCGGCAGGGGGTGACGTACATCAACGTCCACACCGTCCTCCACACCGGCGGCGAGATCCGCGGGCAAGTGCACGTGCCCTAGGCGGCTGGCCGGGGCGCTGAGCGACTTCAGCCTTCGTCGAAGAGGTCGCCGGCGGTGAGCCCGCGCGGCGTCTTGTCCAGGCCCTCGAGGAGCTCGATCTCCTCGCCGGTGGCGGCGCCCAGCTCCTTGAAGCGGCGGGCGGCGGGCAGGACGCGGGTCTCCAGCGACCCCACCGCCTGGTTGTAGCTCTCGAGGGCGCGCTCGAGGCCCCGGCGCAGGCCGGTGAAGTGGGCGGCGAGGGTGCGCAGGCGCTCGTAGAGCTGGCGTCCCAGCTCGCTGATCGCGCGCGCGTTCTCCTCCACCTGCTCCTGGCGCCAGCCGTAGGCGACGGCGCGGAGCAGGGCGATCAGCGTCGTCGGGGTGGCGAGGATCACCTTCTGGTCGACCCCGACCTCGATGAGCGCCGGGTCCTGCTCGAGGGCGGCGCTGAAGAAGGTCTCGCCCGGGAGGAAGAGGACGACGAGCTCCGGCGTCGGCTGGAACTGCGCCCAATAGCCGCGCTCGGCCAACTTCCTCAGGTGGGAGCGGATCTGCCGCGCGTGGTCGGCCAAGCGGGCGGCGCGGGTCTCCTCGTCGGGCGCGTCGACCGCCGCGAGGTAGGCCTCGAGCGGCGCCTTCGAGTCCACGACGATGCTCTTGCCGCCGGGCAGGTTGATCAGCATGTCCGGCCGCAGGCGCCCCTCCTCCCCCGCCCCGCTCGGCTGCTGCACGAAGTCGCAGTGCTCCACCATCCCCGCCATCTCGACGACCCGCTGGAGCTGGATCTCCCCCCAGCGGCCGCGCACGCTCGGCTTGCGCAGGGCGTTGACCAGATTGCTCGTCTCGCGCTCCAGCCGCGCCTGCCCGGCGGCCATCAGCTGCAGGTGCTCGCTGAGGCTGCCGTAAGTGGTGGCGCGCACGGTCTCGAACTCTTGGAGGCGCTGGTCCACGCGCGACAGGGAGTCCTTGAGCGGCAGGACGAGCTGGTCGATGGCCTGCTGGCGCAGCTCGAGGTCGCCGCGCGCCTCCTGCTGGTAGGCCTCGAGGGCGGTCTTGGCGAGGCGGAGGAAGTCCTCGCTGCTGCTCTTGAGCGCCTCGGCAGAGAGCGCCTTGAAGGCGTCGGAGAGCTTGCGCTCGGCGTCGTCGAGGACGCGGAGCTTCTCCTCGGCCGTTTCGCGCTCCTTCTCGACCGTGGTCTCGAGGCGCGCGACGTCCGCCCGCAGGCGCGCGCCGTCCTCGCGCAGGCGGGCGAGGTCCCGCTCGCGGGCGAGCCACGCCCCGAGCGCTCCGAGGGCGGCGCCGAGCAGGAGCGGCAGAAGGAGGAGGAGGAGATCCACCGCGGAGAGTCTTCGCTCAGCGGCCGAGGATCTGGCGGGCGATGACCAGCCGCTGCATCTCGCTGGTCCCTTCGTAGATCGTGGTCACGCGCACGTCGCGGTAGAGGCGGGAGATCTCGTAGTCGGCGTGGAAGCCGTTGCCGCCGTGGATCTGGAGGCTCTCGGCGCAGGCGCGGTTTGCCGCCTCGCTGGCGTAGAGCTTGGCCTGCGCGGCGAGGCGCCCGGCCTCCCTGGCGTCTTCGCGAGCCGCCGCGGAGTGGGTGAGCGCGCGCGCGGCCGCCAGCTCCGTCGCCATCTGCGCCAGCTTGAACTGGACCGCCTGGTGCTGGGCGATGGGGCGGCCGAACTGCACCCGGTCGCGCGCGTACTCGGCCGCCAGCTCGAGCGCGCGAGCGTGGATGCCGAGGGCCTGCGCGGCGATGCCGAGGCGGGAGTGGTCGAGGGTCGCGAGGGCGATCTTGAAGCCCTGCCCCTCGGTCCCGAGGAGGTTGCCGGCGGGGATGCGGCAGCCGGTGAAGACGAGCGGCGCGGTGCGCGAGGCGCGGAGCCCCAGCTTCTCCTCCGGGGCGCCCACCGCGAAGCCGGGCGCGTCCGCCGGCACGACGAAGGCCGAGAGCCCACGCTTGCCGGCCGCCGGGTCGGTGCGCGCCACGACGACGTACCAGCGCGCGAAGCCGGCGTTGGTGATCCAGGCCTTCTCGCCGTCGAGCACCCAGGAGTCGCCGTCGCGCACCGCCGTGGTGCGCAAGCTGCCGGCGTCGCTGCCCGAGGTGGGCTCGGTGAGCCCGAAGCCGCCGAGGACGCCGCCGGCCAGCTCCGGCAGCACCCGACGCCGCAGCTCGTCGCCGCCGAAGCGCTGGATCGGCCAGCAGCAGACCGAGTTGGTGACGGAGACCGTCACCGCGGTGGCGGGGCAGACCCGGGCCAGCTCCTCGATGGCCAGCACGTAGGAGAGGGCGTCCAGCCCGGCGCCTCCCCACCGCTCCGCGACGAGCATGCCGAGGAGCCCCAGCTCCCCCAGCTCGGCGATCAGCTCCTCGGGGAAACGGTGCTCGCGATCGCGCTCCGCGATGCCGGGGCGGATGCGCTCCTCGGCGAAGCGGCGGACCTGCTCGAGGAGCAGCTGCTGCTCCTCGGTGAGCGAGAAGTCCAGACCGGAAGCGGGCGCGGGCGGCGGCGGGGCGGGGGGCGCGGCGGTGGCCATGGGCCGGAGCTCCGGCTCAGGCCCGGTTCAGGACCCAGTCGGCGATGACCATCTTCTGGATCTCGCTCGTGCCCTCGTAGATCTCGGTGATGCGGGCGTCGCGGAAGTAGCGCTCGACGTTGTATTCCTTGGTGTAGCCGTAGCCGCCGTGGATCTGGAGCGCCTTGTTGGTCACCCGCTGCGCCATCTCGGAGGCGAAGAGCTTGGCCTGCGCCGCCTCGAGGGTGAAGCGCTTGCCGTTGTCCTTGGCCCAGGCGGCCTTCCAGGTGAGGAGGCGCGCCGCGTCGAGCTCGGTCTGCATGTCGGCGAGGTAGAACTGGATGGCCTGGAACTCGGCCAGCTTCTGGTTGAACTGCTCGCGCTCCTGGGCGTAGGCCAGCGCCTCCTCGAAGGCACCCTGCGCGATGCCCACCGCCTGCGCGGCAATGCCGATGCGGCCACCGTCGAGGGTGCTCATCGCCACCTTGAAGCCCTCGCCCTCGGCGCCGAGCCGCTGCCCGGCCGGCACCCGCAGGTCGGTGAAGGCGAGCTCGGTCGTGCCCGAGGCGTTGACCCCGAGCTTGAACTCGTGCGTTCCGTGGTGGTAGCCCGGGCTGTCGGCGGCGACGAGGAAGGCGGTGATCCCCTTGTGGCGCTTCGACAGGTCGACGCTGGCGAAGACCAGCGCGAGGTCGGCGTGAGTGCCGTTGGTGATGAACACCTTGTTGCCGTTGAGCACGTAGTCGTCGCCATCGCGCACGGCGGTCGAGCGCAGGGCGGCCGCGTCGCTGCCGGCGCCCGGCTCGGTCAGCGCGAAGCAGCCGAGCTTCTCGCCGCGCGCCAGCGGCGCCAGGAACGCCTGCTTCTGCTCCTCGCTGCCGAACTTGAGGATGGGGTCGCAGACCAGCGAGTTGTTGACCGAGAGGATGACTCCGGAGGTGGCGCAGACCCGGCTCACCTCCTCGATGGCCAGGCAGTACGAGACGGTGTCCATGCCGGCGCCGCCGTACTCCTCCGGGACGGAGACCCCGGCGAGCCCCAGCTCCCCCGCCTGGTCGTAGAAGGAGCGCGGGAACTCGCCGCTCTCGTCGATCTCCTTGGCCCGCGGCTTGACGACCTCTTCCGCGAAGCGGCGCACGTTCTCGCGCAGCAGCTTGTGCTCGTCGCTGAGCTCGATCTGCATCCGGGGCATGGTACCGCAACGGTCCGCCGGGGGGTCAAGGAATTAGAATCGCGCCATGCGACGCGACGAAGCGCTCGGCTACACCGAGGTCGAGGTCCGCAGCTATCTCCCCACCGGCTGGGGCCTGGCGCGCACGCGCAGCGGTGCCTGGGACGACAAGAAGCGCCTCTGGCGGGCCACCGTGATCGACAACGTCGAGTTCGACTGGCCGCTCGAGGTGAGCCCCGACGAGGCCGCCGAGCACGGCCGCATCGAAGCCCTCCGCCTGGCGATGAACCGCGTGTACCGCGAGCGCCTCGGATAGGCGGCTGGGGAGTCGGGGCCGGGCCGCTAGCCGCCCGGGCGGCTGCCCGGCTTCTCGGGCCGGCTGCCGGCGGCGCAGAGAGGGCACGCCTCGGGAGGGTAGGTCTCGAGGTCGAGGGTCATGAGAGCGGCGAAGGGGACTGCAAAGCCGGAACCGCCGGCGGTGCGGTCGATGATCGCCCCGACGCCGACCGGCTGGGCATCGCGGGCCTCGGCGACGGCGATCGTCTCGCGCGTCGAGCGGCCCGTGGTGATCACGTCCTCGACCACCACCACCCGCTCCCCCGCCGCCAGCTCGAAGCCGCGCCGCAGCTCCATCGCTTCCCCCTTGCGCTCGGTGAAGCGGAAGGGGACGCCGAGCGCCGCCGCGACCTCGTAGCCGACGATCAGGCCGCCGAGAGCGGGCGAGAGCACGGACTGCGGCGCGAGCGGCGCCAGCCGGGCCGCCAGCTCCTCCCCCACCCGCCGCGCCCGCTCCGGGAGCTCGAGCAGCAACGCGCACTGCACGTAGGCCGGCGAATGCAGGCCCGAGGAGAGCAGGAAGTGGCCGCGCCGCAGCGCCCCGCTCTCCTCCACCAGCCGCTCAGTGCTCACCGCGCGCCTCGCCCTCGCGCCGGATCTCGTACTGGTCGAGCTTCTTGTAAAGGTTGCTGCGCGGGGTGTCGATGGCCTGCGCGGTGGCGGTGACGTTCCAGCTGTGCTCTTCGAGCTTGTGTAGGATGAAGAGCCGTTCCGACAGCTCGCGGAACTCGCGCAGTGTCGAGACCGCCATCAGCGCGCTCGACAGCTCCGGACGCGCGCCGCCGGTGGCCGCGATGACGTCGTCGCGGCCGATCGCGTCCCCTTCCGAGAGGATGAGGAGGCGTTCGACGAGGTTCTTGAGCTCGCGCACGTTTCCCTTCCAGGGCAGCGCCTGGAGGTGCGCGACCGCCTCCGGCGAGAAGGTCCTCAGGCGGTAGTTGTTCTGCTCGGCGTAGCGCCGCACCATGTGCTCGACGAGCGGCGGGATGTCCTCGAGATGCTCGCGCAGCGGCGGCGTGCGGACCGGGATCACGTTGAGGCGGTAGAAGAGGTCCTCGCGGAAGCGGCCGGCGGCGATCTCCTCGTCCAGGGTGCGGTGGGTGGCGGCCACCACGCGGACGTCGACCTGCACCGTCTTCTCCGCCCCCACCGGCTCCACCTCGCCGTTCTGCAGCACCCGCAGCACCTTGGCCTGGGTTCGCGGCGACATGTCGCCGATCTCGTCGAGGAAGATGGTGCCGCCGTCGGCGGCGACGAACTTGCCGGTCTGCCGCCGCACGGCGCCGGTGAAGCTCCCCTTCTCGTGCCCGAAGAGCTCGGATTCGATCAGCTCGTCGGGGATGGCGGCGCAGTTGACCTGCACCAGCGGCCGCTCGCGGCGCGGGCTCGCCAGGTGGATGGCGCGCGCCACCAGCTCCTTGCCGGTGCCGCTCTCGCCGGTGACGAGGACGGTGGCGGTGGTCGGGGCGGCCTTCTCGATCATCTCGCGCAGCCGGCGCATGGCGGCCGAGGCGCCGATCAGCGGGTCCGGCTCCTGCCGGAGCAAACGGTTCTCGGCCGCCAGGCGCGAGCTTTCGACGGCGTTGCGAAGGGCGACGAGCACCCGCTCGCGCTGCAGAGGCTTCTCGAAGAAGTCGAAGGCGCCGCGGCGGGTGGCCTCGACGGCGGTCGCCACGTCGGCGTGGCCGCTGATCATCAGCACCGGCATGTCGTAGCCGCGCTCGCGGAAGGCGCGCAGCAGCTCGAGGCCGTCCATCTCCGGCATCTTGATGTCGAGCAGCACGGCGTCCGGCGGCCGGTCGGCAACCCTCGCCAGCGCCTGCGCGCCGCCGGCCGCCTCGTCGACCTGGTACCCCTCGTACTCGAGGATCATCCGCAGGCTGTCGCGGATGGCCTTCTCGTCGTCGACCACCAGGACGGTGGAGCGATAAGCGGACTTGCGCGGCGGGGGCTCGGGCATACGGGCATCCTAACCAAAACGAGAGGGCGGCCCCGCAGGGCCGCCCTCCGGTAAACGCGGAACGGCGAACGGCGCGGACTACGGCACCCGCACCACCGCGAAGAAGGGCTGCGCACGGCCGCCGCGCGGCGCGATACGCAGGACGTAGAGGCGGAGGAACGAGCCGGAGCGGGCACCCTCGATGACGCGCTCGAAGTCGGCCACGCTCTCCACCTCCTGGCCGTTGACCTCGGCGATGACGTTGCCCTCGCGCACCCCTTCCTCGTAGAGCGGGCTCGTGGGGGCGACCTCGGTCACCCAGACGCCGTCCACGTCCTCGGGGATGCCGTGCGCCTGGCGGAGCTGCGAGGAGAGGTTCTGGTAGTGCAGCCCGAGCCAGTCGATCCGGCTGTCCCGTTGCCGCGGCCGCTCCTCCTCGGCCTGCTCGGCTCCCGGCCGCTCGCGCAGCTTGACCTGCTTCTGCAGCCGCTGGCCGTCGCGCAGCACCTCGAGGTTGACCGTGGCGTCCGGCCCCTTGGCCGAGACGTAGGCGATGAGATCGCGCGTGGTCTTCACCGGCCGGCCGTCGACCGAGAGGATGATGTCGCCGTGACGGATGCCGGCGTCGGCGGCCGGGGTGCCCGCCTCGACGCGGCCGACTAGCGCGCCTTCGGGCTTGTCGAGGCCGAAGGCCTGGGCCGACTCGTAGTCGAGGTTGCCGATCTCGATGCCGAGATAGCCGCGGCTCACCTTCCCCTTCTCGCGGAGCTGCGGCAGAATCTCCTTGAGCGTGTTCACCGGCACGGCGAAGCCGATGTTCTCGGCTCCCCAGTTGATCGCGGTGGCGATCCCCACGACCGACCCCTGCATGTCCACCAGCGGCCCGCCGGAGTTGCCGAAGTTGATCGCCGCGTCGGTCTGGATGAAGTTCTCGAAGGAGATGTCGTTGATGCCGAGCGAACGCCCCTTGGCGCTGATCACACCGGTGGTGACCGTCTTGTCGAGGTTCAGGGGATTGCCGATCGCCATCACCCAGTCGCCGACCCGCACCCCGTCGCTGTCGCCCAGCTCGAGGAAACGGAGTCCGCGGCCCGCCTCGATCTTGAGCAGCGCGATGTCGGTCGCCGGGTCGGTGCCGCGCACCTGGGCGGTGTAGTCGCGGTCGCCGAGGTGGACACGCACCGTGCTCGCTCCCTCGATGACGTGGAAGTTCGTGATCACCAGCCCGTCGGGGCTGATCACGAAGCCGCTGCCGCCCGCGTCGGAGCGAAACTCCTCGGGCCCGCCGCCGCCGCCGTCCTCCTCGTCCTGCCCCTGTGGCGGCTGCGGGCCGCGGCGGTCGCGGAAGAAGAACTCGAACGGGTCGAAGGGCTGGCGGCCGCCGCCCCGGGAGCGCTCGATCGTGGCCGCCTGGATCGAGACGATGGCCGGCTCTACGGCCTCGGCCAGGTCGGCGAAGCTCGGCAGGTTGCGCAGCGTCGAGGTCGCCGCCGCCTGGGTGGCGGAGAGCGACATCTCGGGCGCGGTCAGCCCGGGCGCCGTCATGTCCAGGCCGCCGGCGAGAACCATGCCGAAGACGACCGCGCCCACGACAAGGAGGGCGGTCACGAAGTTCCGACTGCGGGCGGTGCTCATGGGGGATGGCATCTCCTTTGGAACCACTCTGGCGAAGCAAGCGCCTTGCCACGCAATAACCCCCTCGTCTGCCGGGGGAGCGAGCGGAGGCGCGGCCGCATAGACCCGGCGATTATGCCGAAATGGCATTGCCGCCGCGAGGCTTGAAGCAGCGCGGCCGCTCGGCTACACTACCGCCGCCAGCTTGCCCGGACCGGGAAGAGAGTGGGCGTTGTTGCCCACTTTTTTTGTTTGGGCCGGCAGGCATCAACGAGGACAGGAGCGCGGTGGAGTCGAGGAGCGTTCCGGCGCTGGCGCCGGAGCTGGTGGCGGAGTTCGAGCAGATCGCCGCGGGCACGGGTTGCCAGCTCGAGCACGCCGAGTACAAGGGAGGCGTGCTGCGGCTGGTGCTGGACCGACCCGAAGGCGGGGTGAACCTGGCGGACTGCGAGCAGGTCTCGAAGCAGGTCTCGGCGCTGCTCGACGTCGTCGACTTCGGGAAGAATCGTTACACGTTGGAGGTTACCTCTCCTGGCCTCGACCGACCGCTCTACCGCCCGCGCGACTACGCCCGCTTCACCGGGCGGCTGGCGCGGGTGACCTATCGGGTGCCGGAAAGCGGCGCCAAGCGCACGGTCGTCGGCCGTCTCGAGGCCTTCCACCCCGAGCGCGAAGAGGTGGTCCTGGCCGCCCCCGGCGGCGAGCGCCTTCTCTTACACTTGCACGATATTCAGATGGCTCGGCTGGAGGTCGAGCTCTAGGAAAGGCCCATGCCTACGGCAACGACAGCTGAGATCAACGTCAACGAGATCCTGCGCCAGGTGGCGCGCGAGAAGGACATCGACCTCGAGCGTTGGATCGCGGCGCTCGAGGACGCGATGGCCTCCGCGGCCAAGAAGCAGCACCGGATCAAGGAGCCGGTGCGGGCGCAGCTCGACCGCGAGAGCGGCCACTTCGACGCCTTCATCGTCAAGAAGGTGGTCGAGACGGTCGAGGATCCGCTTGCCGAGTGGACGGTCGAGGAAGCGCGCGATCACAAGGCCGACGCCGAGGTCGGCGACGAGATCCATCTGCCGATCTCCACCGAGGGCCTCGGGCGGATCGCCGCCCAGTCGGCCAAGCAGGTGCTCTACCAGAGAGTCCGCGAGGCCGAGCGCGAGAACATCTACAACGAGTACATCGACCGCGTCGGCGAGGTGGTCAACGGCACCGTCAAGCGCTTCGAGCGCGGGGACATCATCGTCGACCTGGGGCGGACCGAGGCGATCGTGCCGCGCCAGGAGCAGGCTCGTCACGAGCGCTACAGCCAGGGCGAGCGGATCCGCGCCGTCATCGTCGAGGTCCATAAGCAGCCCAAGGGGCCGCAGGTGGTGCTGTCGCGCACCGACCCGCGACTGCTGGTCAAGCTCTTCGAGATGGAGGTGCCGGAGATCTACGACGGCACCGTGATCATCAAGGCGGCGGTGCGCGCCCCCGGCGAGCGCGCCAAGGTGGCGGTCTACAGCCGCGAGCGCGACGTCGACCCGGTCGGCGCCTGCGTCGGCATGAAGGGGTCGCGCGTGCAGTCGATCATCCGCGAGCTGCGCGGCGAGAAGATCGACATCATCGAGCACAGCGACGACCTGGTGACCTTCGCGCAGAGCGCCCTGGCGCCGGCCAAGATCACCCGCGTCTCGGTGACCCACCAGGGGGAGGTGCCGCACCTCGACGTCATCGTCGAGGACGAGCAGCTCTCGCTGGCCATCGGCAAGCGCGGGCAGAACGTGCGCCTGGCCTCGGAGCTGATCGGCGCGCGCATCGACATCAAGAGCGAGACCGACGTCAAGGACGAGGTCGCCGACGCCCTGGCGCGGATGCTCCAGACGGCGCTCGGCGAGACTTCCGAGGCGCAGCCGGCCGTCGAGCCGGACGTCTCGGCCTTCCCCGGGCTCGGCGCCAAGAGCGCCGACAACCTCCGGGAAGCGGGCTTCGGCACCCTCGACGAGCTGGTCAGCGCCACCGTCGAGCAGCTCACCGAGGTCGAGGGGGTGGGGCCGAAGACCGCGCAGTCGCTGCTCGCCTGGGCGCAGGAGCAGGCGGCCAAGCGCGATCAGCGGGGCGTCGAGACCTTCACCAAGCCCGAGGCGCAGTCGTCGATGGGCGACGACGCCTTCATGGCGGCGCTCTCGCGCGCCTTCCAGGAGAGCGAGCAGCAGCGCAGCAGCAGCGCCGAGCGGACGGCCGAGGCGGAGACGGAGGGGGGAGGGGAAGCTCCGGCGGCGGCCGAGGAGCCGGCGGCGGAGACGGAGGACGACCGGCCGGCCGAGTAGGGCCGCCGGGCTTCGAGGAGCACTATGGGAAAGATTCGCGTCCAGGATCTGGCGCTGAAGATGGGGATCTCCAACCAGGACCTCCTCTTCAAGCTCAAGTCGATCGGCGTCCGGATCGAAGGGGACGACCCCGCGATCGACACCGACATCATTCAGGCCGTCCTCGCCGGCAAGAAGCTCCCCCACCCGCGGGAGGTCATCCTGCGCGACGAGGCGACGCCGCCCGCGCCGGCGGCGCGCCGTCCGCTCTCGTCGCAGCTCGCGCGCCGCCCGGCGGCCAATCCGCTCCGCCCCGGCCGGCCGCGGACGCTGATCCAGAAGGTCGAGCCGCGCATCCAGACCCTGCCGCCCTCCGAACGACCGCCCGCCTCGTTCGCGGCCCCCGCCGCCGCCCACGGGGCCGCGGGCGCGATGCCC
>DASUNQ010000195.1:0-6402 GCA_036277075.1 Thermoanaerobaculia bacterium | reverse complement strand
CGCGCCGCGGCGCCCTGGCCCACGAGCGGCAGCGCCGGCAGGGCGTGGAACGGGATGCCGCGCGCCGGCACCAGCCGCGCCTCCAGCCCGGTGGCCAGCCCGGTGAAGCTCACCGTCCACCCCCGGCGCGCCAGCTCGTCGCCCACCGCCAGCGCGGGGAACACGTGGCCGCCGGTGCCGCCGCCGGCGAGGAGGGCGTGGGGCATGCGCGCCATCGCCTCATCCGTGCTGCGACAGGTTGAGCAGGACGCCGCAGATGGTCATCGTGACCAGCAGCGACGAGCCGCCGTAGGAGATGAAGGGGAGCGGGATCCCCTTGGTCGGCAGGATGGCGATGGCGACGCTGATGTTGATCAGCGCCTGAGTGACCAGGATGCCGGTGAAGCCCCAGGCGAGGTAGCGGCCGAAGAGGTCGGGGGCGCGCCAGGCCGCCACCGCGCCGCGCCAGGCGAGGACGGCGAAGAGGGCGACGAGGACCAGGGCGCCGATCATCCCCAGCTCCTCGGCGACGATGGCGTAGACGAAGTCCGAGTGCGGGTGGGGCAGGAAGTAGAGCTTCTGGTGGCTGGCGCCGGGGCCGAGGCCGAAGACGCCGCCCGAGCCCACGGCGATCAGCGACTGCAGGGCCTGGAAGCCGGCGCCGTAGGGGTCGGCCTCGGGGTCGAGGAAGGCGAAGAGGCGCTGGCGGCGGTAGGGCACGGCGACGACCGCGACGTAGAGGACCGGCAGCGCCACCGCGATCCCGCCCAGCACGTAGCGCCAGGAGAGCCCGGCGAGGAAGAGGAGGAGGAAAGTCGTCACGCACAGCAGCACCGCGGTGCCGAGGTCGGGCTCGAGCAGGATGAGCCCGGCGGTGAGGCCGGTGAAGGCCCCGACCGGCAGCAGCAGCTCGGGGGCGTTGACGCGGTCGGCCTTGCGCTCGAGCTGCCAGGCCAGGAAGGGGATGAAGGCGAGCTTCGCCAGCTCCGAGGGCTGGAGCGAGAGGCCGCCGAAGTGGAACCAGCGGCGGGTGCCGTTGAGCTCGGGCTGGAAGAGGACGGCGACGAGGAGCGCGAGCACGCCGCCGAGGAGGCCGTAGATCACCCAGCCGCGGCGCAGGCGGCGGTAGTCGAAGTGCATGGCGACCACCATCGCGACCAGCCCGAGCACCGCGGCGGCCGCCTGCTTGACCAGGAAGGGATTGAAGGTGACGCCTTTGTCGCGGGCGACCGCGGCGCTCGCCGAGTAGACCATCACCAGCCCGAAGATCAGGAGCAGCACGACGGTGGTGAAGAGGACCTTGTCAAACGCCAGCTTCTTGGCCATGGCCCCCTCCCGTGACGACGCCGCGCACCAGCGCCTGGAAGACCTCGCCGCGGTGGACGAAGTTGCGGAACTGGTCGAAGCTGGCGCAGGCCGGCGAGAGGATCACCGCCTCGCCCGGCCGCGCCGCCGCCGCCGCCGCGGCGACCGCGCGCTCCAGGGTCCCGGTCCGCTCCGCGGGCGCGGCGCCGGCGAGGGCCCGCGCGAAGTCCTCGGCCGCCTCGCCGATCAGGTAGAGGCGCTTGGCCTTCTGCCCGACGACCGGCGCCAGCGCCCCGAGGTCCGCGCCCTTGTTGCGGCCGCCGAGGATCAAATGGACGCTGCCGTCGGCGAACCCCTCGAGCGACTTGGCGGTGGCCGCGGGGTTGGTGCCCTTGGAGTCGTCGTAGAAGACGACCCCCGCGCGCTCGCCCACACGCTCGAGCCGGTGCGGCAGCCCGCGGAAGGCGCGCAGGCCGGCGCGCAGACCGGCGGGATCGGCGCCGACGCCGCGCGCCAGCAGGGCGGCGGCCATCGCGTTCTCCAAGTTCTGCACCCCGGCGAGCGGCACGTCGGCGGCGGCGAAGAGCTCGACCGGCGGCTCGCCCGGGTCGACCTCGACGACCTGCCCGCCCGCCAGGTAGCAGCCGTCGGCGACCGGCGCGCGGCGGGAGAAGAGGCGCTTGCGGGCCGCGGTCGCCAGCTCGAGCGTGGCGGGGTCGTCGGCGTTGAGCACCGCCACCGCGTCGCTCCCCAGGCCGGTGAAGAGGCGCTTCTTGGCCGCGGCGTACTCCGCCATGCCGGCGTAACGGTCGAGGTGGTCCTCGGAGAGGTTGAGCAGCGCCGCCGCCTGCGGGCGGAAGGTGACGATGCCCTCGATCTGGAAGCTCGACAGCTCGACGACGAAGACCCGCCCCGGCGGCCCCTCGACCCGGCCGGCGAGCGGCTCGCCGATGTTGCCGCAGACCTCGACCGTGCGGCCGGCGGCGCGGAGCATGGCCCCGGCGAGCGCCGTCGTCGTGCTCTTGCCGTTGCTGCCGGTGATGGCGACGACCGGTCCCTCGAGGAAGGGGAAGGCGAGCTCGACCTCGGCGATCACCGGCACCCCGCGGCGGCGCGCGTCCGCGAGCAGGGGGCGGTCCGGCGGCACGCCGGGGGAGAGGACGACGCCGTCGATCCCCGGCGGCAGCTCGCTCGGCTCGGGTGGGCCGAGGAGCTCGAGACGCGGGTCGTTCGCGAGGTCCCCGAGGTCGAGGACCGGCGCCGGGCGGGAGTCGACGCCCACCACCGCGACTCCCTGCCGCAGCAGCAGCCGCGCCGCGGCCTTGCCCGAGAGCCCCAGCCCGTAGACCAGGACTCGCCGCCAGTCGGCGCCGGCTGCCCAGGGCGCTCTCATCGCAGCTTCAGCGTCGAGAGGGAGAGGAGGGCGAAGAGGATCGACAGGATCCAGAAGCGGACGATGACCTTGGGCTCCGCCCACCCCGAGAGCTCGAAGTGGTGGTGGAGCGGCGACATGCGGAAGACGCGGCGGCCGGTGAGCTTGAAGGAGGCGACCTGGATGATGACCGAGAGCGCCTCCATGACGAAGAGGCCGCCCACCAGCACCAGCACCAGCTCCTGCTTGGCGAGCACGGCGACGCTGCCGATCGCCGCCCCGATGGCGAGCGAGCCGACGTCGCCCATGAAGACTTCGGCGGGGTGGGAGTTGAACCAGAGGAAGCCGAGGCTGGCGCCGACCAGGGCGCCGCAGAAGACCGTGACCTCGCCGACGCCGGGCACGGCGGTGACCTGGAGATAGTTCGCGATGACCCGGTTGCCGGCGATGTAGGTGAAGACGGCGTAGGTGGCGCTCGCCACCAGGGTCGCGCCGATCGCCAGGCCGTCGAGGCCGTCGGTGAGGTTGACCGCGTTCGAGGTGCCGGCCAGGACCAGCGCGACGAAGGGGACGTAGAAGATCCCCGCCGGCCAGATCAGGTTCTTGAAGAAGGGGAAGTAGACGACCGCGTCGAAGCCCGGGAGCCAGAGCAGGAAGGCGCCGAGCCCGGCCGCCACCAGGACCTGGAGAAGGAACTTCCCGCGCACGGTGAGCCCGCGGTTGTGCCGCCGCCGGATCTTCAGGTAGTCGTCGGCGAAGCCGATGGCCCCGAAGGCGACGGTCACCGCCAGGACGATCCAGACGTAGAGGTTGTCGAGGCTCGCCCAGAGGAGGGTGGGGACGACGACCGCGAAGAGGATCAGGAGGCCCCCCATCGTCGGCGTGCCGGCCTTGACCTGATGCGCCTGCGGGCCCACCTCGCGGATGTTCTGCCCCACCGAGAGCCGCCGCAGGGTGCGGATGAACCAGGGGCCGAGCAGCATCGACAGGAGCAGCGCGGTGACGATCGCCCCCGCCGCCCGGAAGGTGATGTAGCGGAAGACGTTGAACAGCGGGAACTGGTCGCTGAGCGGGAAGAGGAGGTGGTAGAGCATCAGGCTCGCGCCTCCGCCATCAACGCCTGGACCACGCGCTCGAGGCCGACGCCGCGCGAGGCCTTGACCAGGACGAGGTCGCCTGTCCCAAGAGCACCGGGCGCCCACTCGGCGACGGCGGCCGCGTCCGGGAACCACCCGGTCTCAGCCCCCATCTCCGCCGCCCCCGCCACCAACTCTCGCGCCAGCTCCCCGACGCCGATTACGGGTGAGAAGGAGAGTTGTGCCGCCTTCCTCCCTGCCTCGCGGTGAAACTCCGGACCCCCCGGCCCCAGCTCGCGCATGTCACCCAAGATCGCGAGCCGTCGTCTGGCAGGTAGACGGGAAGCGCTTTCGAGCGCCCGGGCGAGCGCATCCGGATTCGAGTTGTACGAGTCGTCGATCAGCGTCACGCCGCCGGCGAGGCGGTGCACCACGCCGCGCATCGCCGCCGGGCGCACCTCCGCGGCGGCCGCAGCGATCTCGGCGAGCGGAACCCCGATCGCCCACGCCGCGGCCGCCGCCGCAAGGCAGTTCTCGACGTTGTAGAGGCCGTGGAGTGGCAGGAACAGCTCCCGCTCTTCGCCGCCCGCCGCGAGGACGAACCGCGTGCCGACGCCCTCGGCCGCCGGATGGATCGCGCGCGCCCGCACCTCGCCCTCCGCGCCGTACCAGACGACCCGGCCGCCGCCCGCCTCGTGGCGGCGGCCGATCCACGCCACTTCGGGGTCGTCGGCGTTGGCCACCGCGACGCCGCCCGGCGCCAGGCCTTCGAGCAGCTCCGCCTTGGCCTCGGCGATGGCGCGCAGGGTGCCGAAGAACTCGAGGTGCACCGGCCGCACGGAGGTGAAGACCGCGACGTCGGGCCGGCCCAGGAGCGAGAGGCGGGCCAGCTCGCGCGGCGTCGACATCCCCATCTCCGCCACCATCCACTCGGTGTCCTCGGGGATGTTCAGCAGCGAGAGCGGGAAGCCGTAGAGGCTGTTGAGGTTCCCCGGCGTGCGCGCGACCCGGAAGCGGCGCGCGAGCATCGCGGCGAGGAGCTCCTTGGTCGTCGTCTTGCCCACCGAGCCGGTGACGCCGGCGAGCTTCCGCGGCACGCGGGCGCGGGCGTGGCGGGTGAGGGCGTGGAGGGCCTCGAAGGTGTCGCGCACCGCGATGCGCGGCGCCCCCGCCGGGGCGGCGGACGGCTCGTGCACGACGACCGCGGCGGCGCCGCCGGCGAGGGCCTGCGGCAGGAAGCGGTGGCCGTCGGTGCGGGCGCCGGCCAGGGCGAAGAAGAGCTGGCCGGCGCGCACCGCGCGCGAGTCGATCGCCGCCCCCTCCCAGGGGGCCGCGCCCGGGGCGTCCGCGAGCGCACCGTCCATCGCCGCCGCCGCCTCAGCCAAGGTCGCCCGCACCCCGGCGCTCCTCGATCGCCCGCGCCAGCTCGTCGCGGTCGGAGAACGGCAGCTTCTCGTCGCCGACGACCTGCACCGCCTCGTGCCCCTTGCCGGCGACGAGGACGACGTCGCCGGCGCGCGCCGCCGCGACGGCTTCGCCGATCGCCCGCCGGCGCTCGGGCACCACCCGGTAGTCCCTGCTGCCGCTCGCGCGCAGCCCCTCCTCGACCGCGGCCAGGATCGCCAGCGGGTCCTCGCGGCGCGGGTTGTCGGAGGTGGCGATCGGGAGGTCCGCCAGCTCCCCCGCCACCCGCCCCATGAGCGGGCGCTTGCCGGCGTCCCGGTCGCCGCCGCAGCCGAAGACCAGGATCACGCGCCCGGCCGCCAGCTCGCGCGCCGAGCGCAGGGCGGCGGCGAGCGCCGCGTCGGTGTGCGCGTAGTCGACGTAGGCGGCGAAGGGCTGGCCGCGATCCACCGGCTCGAGTCGGCCCGCGACCGGCGGCTGCGCGGCGAAGGCGGTCTCGACCGCGGCGAGCGGCAGCTCGAGCGCCACCGCCGCCGCCGCCGCGGCGAGGAGGTTCTCGAGGTTGAAGCGGCCGCGCAGCGGCGAGTCGAGGCGGAGAGTTCCGGCGGGGGTCGCGACGGTGCCGCGGATCCCCTCCGTCGTGAGCCGCACGTCCTCGGCGCGCACGTCGCCGCCGGCGCCGTAGGTGAGCGCGTCCGGCAGGTCGGCGGCGAGGCGGCGGCCCCACGGGTCGTCGAGGTTGACGGCACCGCGGCCGGCCGGCTTCAAGAGCGCGAAGAGCCGGCGCTTGGCCGCGAAGTAACGCTCCATCGAGCCGTGGTAGTCGAGGTGGTCGCGCGTCAGGTTGGTGAACACGGCGACGTCGAAGCCGAGCCCGGCGACCCGTCCCTGCTCGAGGGCGTGCGAGGAGACCTCCATCGCCACCGCGCGCCCCCCGCGCTCGCGCATGGCGCGCAGGGTGCGGAAGAGGTCGGAGGCCTCGGGGGTGGTGCGCTCGCCGGGGAAGGCCTCGCCGCCGAGGCGATAGCCCAGGGTGCCGAGGAAGCCGGCCCGGCGGCCGGCGGCCTCGAGCACCGCCGCGATCAGGGTGGCGACCGTGGACTTGCCGTTGGTGCCGGTGACGCCGGCGACGATCAGCTCGCGGTCGGGATGGCGGTAGGCGCGCGCGGCGAGCGGCGCCAGCAGCCGCCGCGGGTCGGCGCCGGCGAGCCAGGGGACGGCGATCCCCTCCGGCGCGGGGCCGGCGGCGAGCACCGCCGCGGCGCC
>DASUNQ010000194.1:0-14859 GCA_036277075.1 Thermoanaerobaculia bacterium | reverse complement strand
ATCCCCAGACGGGTGCGGCGCAGGAGCACGTCGGCGACGCTGCGCGCCTGCTCGCGGCGGGCCGCGATCGCCACCTCGGCGAGCAGGTCGGGACGGCCGGGGACGATCGGGGCGGCGAGCTTGGCGTCCTCGCGGGCGAGGTCGAGCACCGCGCGAGAGGCGTGCCCGTAGCGGAAGGCGAGCTGGGCGGTCGCCTCCTCCCCAACCCCCTCCGGCGCCTCGAGGTCCTCCGGCCGCGCCTCCATCCCGAGCGGGATCTCGGCGGTGTGGCAGGGCGCCTCGCGGCCCTCGCGCTCGACCAGCCGGTCGACGGTCTGCTTCGCCATCCGCCGCCAGGTGGTCAGCTTGCCGCCGGTGATCGTCAGCATCCCCGAGGAGGTCTCGTACAGCTCCGCCTTGCGCGAGATGTCGACCGACTTGCGCGGGTCGCCGGTGGAGATCAGCGGTCGCACCCCGGCGTAGGCGCCGACCAGGTCGGTGTCGGTGAGCGAGGTGCCGAAGAACTCGTTGACCGCGGCGAGCAGGTACTCGACGTCGCCGGCGGGCGGCCGCGGACGTGTGGTGTCGCCCTCGAAGTCGTTGTCGGTGGTGCCGATCAGGGTGCGGCCATACCAGGGCAGCGAGAAGATCATCCGCCCCGCGCCAGCCGGGACGATGCAGGCCGCCGACCCCATCGGCAGGTCGGCCTGGTCGAGCAGCAGGTGGGTGCCCTGGCTGGGCGAGATCCGCGGCACATCCTCCTCGCCGAGGATCTCCTCGGTCCGGATCTGGTCGGCGAAGACGCCGGTCGCGTTGACGACGTGGTCGGCGCCCACCTCCATCCGCTCCCCCGATCCCTCCTCGACGAAGGCGACCCCGGTGGCGCGGCCGTTCTCGGCGAGCACCTCGGTGACCTCGGCGCCGTTGAGCGCGACGGCGCCGAAGCGCTCCGCCTCCCCGAGGATGGTGAGGACCAGGCGGACGTCGTCGGTCTGGCAGTCGTAGAAGAGGTAGGCGTCCTTGGGATCGCGCGCAGCCAGCGCCGGGACCATCTCCAGCACCTCCTCGCGGTCGACCGTGCGGTGGCGGTCCGGCGACCAGTAGAAGTCCTCGTCCTCCTCCTTGGAGGAACGCAGCTCGCGGCGGCTGCGCCCGACCCGGGTGGTCGCCATCACGTCGTACATGTTCAGCCCGAGGCCGATCCGGCGGTCGCGCCGCTCCTCGCCCAGGGCGGCGACCAGGAACGGGGTCGGGTAGACCAGGTGCGGCGCCAGCTGGACCATCAGCTGGCGCTCCAGCAGCGCCTCGCGGACCAGGCCGAGGTCGAAGTTCTGCAGGTAGCGGAGGCCGCCGTGGACCATCTTCGAGGAGCGGCTGGAGGTTCCGACCGCGTAATCGCCGCGCTCCAGCAACGCCACCGAGTAGCCGCGCGAGGCCGCGTCGAGGGCAACCCCGGCGCCGGTGATGCCGCCGCCGATCACCACCACCTCGAAGTGGCTGCCGGCGATCTCCTCGGCTGCGCGGGCTCTAGCGATCATCAGTCGAGGTAGATCGTCGTCCCCTCGGCGCCGGGCCGCTCCGGGGCGGGCCGCTCCTGGCGCGGATTGCCGAGGTGCAGGAGGCCGACGAACCGCTCCTCGCCCGGCAGCCCGACCGCGGCGCGACCGGCCTCGGTGCGCAGCAGGGCGGGAGTGCGCCAGTACCCGGCGAGGCCGCGGGCGTGGGCGGCGAGCAGGACGATGTAGGAGGCGACCGCGGTCGCGTGCAGGTCCTCTTCGTCCTGGTCGGCCCCGCCGTTGAGAGCACAGGAGACGACGATCAGCGTCGGCGCCCGGTCGAGCTTGGCGGCGCCCTCCGGCCCCGCCGCCTCCTTCAGCCGCGCCAGCGAGGCCGGCCCGATCACGCGAAATCGCCAGGGCACCGTGAGGTTGTGGTTCGGCGCCCAGCTCGCCAGCTCCAGCAGCTCCTCGAGCTGCTCGCGCGGCACCGGCTCGGGCGCGAAGGCCTTGTGCGTGCGCCGGGTGCGGATCGCGGTCTCGACGTCCATGGTCATAGTGTCGCGGTTCGGCGGGGCGTCTTGGTCGCACATATTGCGACTAACGCGCCATTGCGGCCGCGGCTACAGCCCGTAGCGCCAGCGCATCCAGCCGCGGCGGCCGGCCCAGGCGGCGCCGAAGAGGAGGCCGCCGGCGAGCAGGCCGGCGACGATCGCGCCCAGCGTGCTGCTGCTTCCCTCATCGCTGGAGGACGCCTCGGTTCCCGGCACGGTCCCCGCGGGTGCGGCGGAGTCGGGCACCTCTTTGGCGTTGCCGACCTGCGGGCCCCCGCCCCCCGGCGCCGCCGGGGTTGCCTGCCCGGGCGGCGCGATGCCTTTCAGCGGAGATCCCGAGCCGCCGCCGGCGGCCCCGGCCGGCGACGACGGGGCGATCGTGGCGCCCGGCACGTCTTCAGGCGTGATCCCGCCGAACGGCGCGACGCTGGTGGCCGGGGCCGGTTCGGACTGTGGTTCGCGGCCCGGCGCGGCGATCGGGAGGTAGTCGCCGCTGGCGGCCATCAGAACCTGGCCGGTGACCCAGACCGGGGTCTGGAAGGCGACTTCGTCCGGCGTCTCGGGACCGGGCTTGGCGTAACGGAAGCTGCCGTCCGGCTCCTGGTTGGCGGTGAGGTAGTCGGGCGCGCTCGAGCCGCCGCGGCGGAACGAGTCCGGGTTGCCACCGGCGGCGAGGATCCCCTGGATCGCCCAGGCGGTCGACTGGGTGTTGACGCCGCCGCTGCCGCCGAGCAGGTAGCCGCCGCCTTTGTGCTGGGTCTGGCGCAGGTAGGAGAGCCCGCGCGCGGAGGCATTCGAGCCTGGCGTAAGCGTCTGCAGGACCGCGCCGGTGCCGTCGGCGTTGCTCGGCGATCCGGGCGTATCGCCCCAGCCGCCGTCGTCGTTCTGGACCTGGCGCAGCCACGACACCGACTTCGCGACGCCGACGATGCCGGCGGCGCGCAGGGCGATCACCGCGTAGGCGGTGCTGTTCGGCCAGCCTTCGTAGGAGCCGTTGTCGCGCTGCCGGGAGAGCAGGCGGGAGATCAGGTTGCGGCCGCCGAACTCGCGCGGGTCGACGCCGGCGGCCTGCAGGGCGAGAATCGTGCGGGCGAGGTCACCGGGGCTCTGCTGCGCGTCGACGTGGCGGCGGAGGAAGTCGACCGGGTCGTTGCCGTTGCGCGCGACGTCGAGGGGGTGACGGCCGGCGGCCGCGAGCCCGAGCATCGCCCAGCAGGTGATTTCGGCGCTCGACTGATCACCGGAAGAGGGCCCCCAGCCGCCGTCGCCGTTCTGCACCGATTGCAGCCAGGCGGCGGCGCTGCTGACGTCGGAGGCGGCCGCCGGGGCCGGGGTCGCCAGGGCGGCGGCCGCGAGCAGCACGACACCGACGCCAGCCCCACCCCGCAGCGCCGGCCGCCAGCCGCGCCGCGGACGAACCGGGTCCGGATCTTCGCCGCTCCGCTTCCACTCGAAGCGCTCGCGGAACCGGGTCAGCATCCGCACCATCGCCGGCCCAGCGACCAAGGCGAAGACGACGTTGCCGATCGCGTGCGCCGCGTCGAACGGGACCGCGCTCGCCTGCAGCGCGGTGAAATGCGCCCACGACAGCTCCCCTCCATAGGTCGCCATTAACGAGAAGTTCAGCAGAGCGCCGTAGGCGATGCCGGCAAACCCGCAGACCGCGGCCAGGCTGAGCCTGCCGGCGTTGCGTACGCCGAGCGCGAAGGCCGCCCCGAGCAGGCCGCACATCCCCCACCCCGCCATCTGCCACGGGGTCCAGGGACCCTGGCCGAACCAGATGTTGGAGACCAGCGCCGCCAGCGCCCCGACCGCGAACCCCGCCGCGCCGCCGAGCGCGTAGCCGGCGAAGATGACGATGTCGGTGGTCGGCTTGACGTTGGGGAAAGCGGCGAAGGCGATCCGGCCGGCGATCGCCAGCGCTGCCAGCGCCGCGACCAGGGCGACGACCTGGGAGGGCGGCCGCGAGCGCTCATACCAGGCGAAGCCCGCGATCAGCACCAGGGCGAGGATCGCGAAGCTGGCGAGCTGCCAGCTCATCCGCCCTCCCCCTCCCGCCGCAGCGCGGCCGCGCCCTGCTCGGGGGTGACGATCCCGGGCAGGTCGAGCACCCGGGCCACCTCGGTGGCGAAGTACCAGCCCCCGGAGAGCACGTCGGCCATCGCGCCGTCGGCGATCGCCACCCCGTCGCCGAGCAGCACCACCCGCTGGGCGAAGGCGGCGGCGAACTCGACGTCGTGGGTCGCGACCACGACGGCGGCGCCGCGGTCTGCGAGCCGGCCGATCAGGTCGACCAGGTCGTCCTTGCGCGTACGGTCCATCCCCCGGGTCGGCTCGTCCAGCGCGACCAGCCCAGGAAGCCGCTCGCCCTCCATCCGCCCCGCCAGCGCGATCGCCAGGGCGAGCCGCTGGCGCTCGCCGCCGGAGAGGTCGCGGGGGTCGGCATCGAGCGCGTGCTCCAGTCCCACCGCCCGCAGCGCCGCCATCCCCTCCTCGCCCGGCAGCTCGTCTCCGACCCGCTCGCGGACCAGGTAGTCGCCGGGGTTCTGGGTCAGCAGCGCGATCCCCCCGGCGACCCCGATCGCGCCCGCCGCCGGCTCGAGAAGGCCGGCCGCGGTGCGCAGCAGGGTGCTCTTGCCGGCGCCGTTGCGCCCCATCAGCGCGACCCGCTCGCCGCGGCCGACCTCGAGATCGATGCCGCGCAGCACGTCCCGCATCTCCCCGTCGCGGTCGAGCTCGACCCAGAGCCCACGAGCCTTGAGCGCAGGGTCGGGGCGAGGGGAGTCGGGCCCGCTCCTCGCTCGCAACTCGTCCCTGGAGAGCTTGGTCGCCCCCCTTTCCTCGAGCGCGACCCGCGCTGCGCGGACCCCGGTCGGGAGGGGCTCGATCCCCGCCAGCGAGAAGAGCCGGGCAGTGGGAGTGCTCAGAGCAGGGTCGGAGACCGAAGACCAGGCGAGGAAGTCCGCGGGAGGGCCGTCGAAGCGAATGGCGCCGGCATCCATGGCGATGACTCTGTCCGCAGCGGCCAGGCAGCGCTCGAGCCGGTGTTCCGCGAGCAGCACCGCGACGCCCCACTCCTCGTTGAGGCGGCGCAGCAGCCAGATCAGCTCGTCGCCGGCGACCGGGTCGAGCTGGGAGGTCGGCTCGTCGAGCAGGACGAGCTGGGGCCGGGTGACCAGCGCGGCGGCCAGCGCGACCCGCTGCAGCTCCCCGCCGGAGAGGGTGTCGACCGTGCGCCCGAGCAGGTGCGGCATCGCCAGCGCCAGCGCGACCTCCTCGACCGCGCGGGCGCGGTCGGCGGGCTCGTCGCCGCGCATCTCCAGCGGCAGCTCGATCTCCGCCGCCACCGTGGTCGAGACGACCTGGGTCTCGGGATCCTGGGCGACGTAGCCGACCGCGGACGCGAGCTCGGCGGGACCGGTCGCGAGGGAGTCGATCCCGGCGACCGCGACGGCACCCTCGATCTCTCCCCCGTGGAAGTGGGGCACCAGGCCGCAGGCGGCTTTGAGCAGCGTCGACTTGCCAGTGGCGGAGCGGCCGGCGAGCAGGGTGAACTCACCGGGTGCAAGTCGCAGGGAGACGGCGTCGAGGACGGGGCGCCCGGCGTGGGGGTAGGCGTACGTCAGGCCCTCGATCGCGAGAGCGGGCGCAGCGCCGCGGTGGGTGGCCAGCTCAGACACGCGCCACCGCCGGGCGCGAGGGGGCAGCGCGACGCCTCGGTTTGCGGGGCCGCGTCGCGCAGCCGCTCAGCGCCAGCAAGCCGCAGAGGGCCACGGTGAGCGGGCCGGCACCGAGCTCGATCTGCGGGTAGGCCTGGAAGTCGTCGGCGCCAAGGGCCTTACCGGCGATCGCGGCCGCCAGCAGGACCGCGGCGGTCGCGTAGAAGCGGCGGTCGTAGCGCGAGCGCGCATGGCGGCGCCTCGCGACCCGGGCATCGAGCCCGTAGCCGCGCAGCTCCAGGGTCGCGGCGACGTCGACGGCGCGGTCCAGGGAGCCGGCGAGCAGCCGTCGTGCCATCGGTCCGGAGCCGACCTCGGCCGCGGCCGGGCCGCGCAGCTGGGCGGCGTCGCGGAGGCGCCCCGCGTCGGTCGCCGCAACCGGCAGCAGCCGGGAGACGAGCGTCGCGGTGAGGGCGGAGCGCCGGGCGACGGGCCGCAGCGCCCGCAGCACCCGGTCGGGGTCGACGCAGGCCGAGTAGACCGCGAAGGCGACGAAGGCGACGAGGGCTCGCAGGCCGAACCCGAGGCCGGCGAGGATCGCCTGCGCGGTGACGTCGACCTGGCCCAGCAGCGGCCACTCGCCGAGCCGGGCCAGCACGGTCTCTCCGCGGTTGACGAGGAGGGCGTTGACGATGGCGATCAGGACGACGAGGGCCATGCCCATCCGCAGGGCGGCGCGGACTGCCGGCCAGGCGCCGGCCAGCCACCCGGCGAGCATCGCCGCCACGCCGCAGGCGAGCAGGACCAGCGGGCTCGAGTAGAGGAAGGCGACCGTGACAAGGGCACCGAGATAGGCGATCGCGGCGCTCGGTGAGGCGGACTGCAGCGGACCCGGCCTCGGCGTGTAGGCGAGAGGCGACCTCATCCCGACCCCTCCGCGATGTTCGCCTCGAGCACCGGCAGCGCCGTCTCCCGCCCAGCCTCGGTCGCCACCGCGTAGCGGTCGCGCAGCTCCGCGGCGCTGAGCAGCCCCGCCGCCGCGCGCACCCCCGCCGGATCCGATCCGGTCACCAGCCAGACCGGCGGCGACCCGGGGCGCCGGGTGGCGGCGACGAGGCCGGCGCCGGCGCCGAACGCGGTCGCCCGCTCGCCGTCGTCGTCGAGCCCCCAGAGCACCGGGCGACCGCCCTCGGAGCCGAATTCCGCGTAGACCCCGCTCTCCCCGGGGCCGCGCTCGAGCGTCGCGGCGCCGGGATCGGAGCGCAGCCGCGCCCAGGTCCCGACCAGGACCCGGATCGCGCCCGAGGGGGAGCCGCCGACGAGGTTCGCCCCCGCCTGCCCCAGCGCCTCGCGCACCGTCCCGCAGACCTCTCCCCCGCCCTCGCAGACCAGCTCGACCTGGCGGTCACGGCCCTCGTACCCGGCCGCGAACGGCGCCGGCCAGGAGCCGACGACCGCGGGCACGTGGCTGGTCGCCGCCCAGTCGCGGTAGTCCCACCAAATCCGGTCGCCCCCATCGACCTCGACGTCGGCGGCGCCGATCTGGGACTCGATCCCGTCGACGTAGAAGAACCAGTCGTAGGGGTCGCCGCCGCGCCGCGCCTCCTCGATCCCGTCGACCGACTTGACGAACCCGCCGCCGTAGCGGGTGGTGATCTCCGCATTCGATTCGAGCAGGCGCATTACGGTGTCGGACTCGCGTCCCTCGATCTCGCGTTCGAGCATCGGCACCGAGCCGAATTCACGCGTCACCGTCAGCTCGACCGAACCGACCTCCTCGCCTGCGCCGAGGCCGCAGCCGGCGGTCGCGAGCGCCGCTGAGATCAGCACGCTCGCGACCGCCGTGCAGCGGCGCAGGCTCATCGCCTAGCTCGGACAGGCGCCGGCGATGCAGACCGCGGCGGAGGCGGGGATTTCCTTGCCGTGGGTCGCCGAGAGCCGGCCCGGCGCGCTCAGGCTGACGGTGGTGGTGCCGTCGGCCGCGGTCGGCCCGGCGGCGCCGGTCACGGTCGCCCCGGCAACCGGCTTGCGCTTGCCTTTTTCGTCGTAGGAGACGACGCGAACGGTGAACGGCACGCCCGCGGTCGCGCTTTCCGGTGCCTCGATCGCCAGCTCGTTCGGGTAGGGGAACGAGGCGAGGGCGAAGAGGACCTCGTCGTCGGCGCTCACCTTGGTGGTGTCGGCGCTCACCGGCGAGCCTTTGTGGTTCACCTTCAGGTACCAGCTCTTGCCGCCGCTGGCGACGTTGGACCCGATCCCGCAGATCCCGAGGCCGAAGCTGAAGGCGTCGGTGACCAGCAGCGGCCGCAGGGCGCCGGTCGATTGCGCGGCGCGGGCGAGCAGCCCCATCGCGGTGTTCGGCTTGACCGAGACGGATTTGCCGCTGCCGCTGTCTTTGGCGCCGAAGCAGGTCGCTTTCGGGCTTGCCTTGAACGAGACCTTGGCGCCGGTCTTGACCGACTGTTCGGTCACCACCTTGTTGCCCTTGCCGACCACCCGCAGCTCCGCGGTGAGGCTTTTGGCCGACGCGACAGCAGTGAGCGAGAGAGACAGGACAATGGCCACCGCGCACGCAGCGCCCAGCCGGATTCGAGCGATTCTTGGCATCTACGCCACCCTTTCCTCGAGGGATCTTTGGCTGGCCGGGGACAGGTCTCCTGGCTTCCGGGGTATCGACCGCACCTTCCCGGGGATTCTGTGTCGTCCCCAGTGGCTTGCGCTCTCGCGCTCGCGGCCTCGTGACCCGGTCACAGTGGCGGGACCACGCCGGACTCTCACCGGACTTCCCTTGACCACCGACCGTTCTTTCGGCGCAGTCTACCCGGGCCGTTTGCGATTTTCGTCCAGAGATCCAGAACGCTCAGTTAGCCTGCCGGCAATCGGGTCGCTTCCGGCAGGGAACGCGTCCGCTCGAACTTGGGAGAGATATGTGCAGGGGATTCCGCCGGCCCACGCCGGCCTTGATCGTCGCCTGCGTCGCGCTCTTCGCGGCGCTCAGCGGAACCGTCTACGCAGCCGCCCGAATCGACCTGCGGGCGATCAAGCGGGGGTCGCTGCCCGGCAACCGGGTCAAGCCGAAGTCGCTGCCGGGGAACCGGGTCAAGCCGAGCTCGCTGCCCGGCAACCGGCTCAAGACCGGGACGCTCGCCGGTGCCAAGCTGATTCCCAGATCGGTCGACGGCTCGCGGGTCGACGCCGCCACCCTCGACCAGGTGCCGAGCGCCGCCCACGCCGAAGTCGCCGACTCGGCCGGCGACGCCGAGACCGCTCTCAACGCGGTCAGCGCGATCACCGCCGAGACGATCAACGGCTACGGCGCCGGGTGCAGGACCGGGACGCGGCCGTTCGCGGGCGCTTGCTGGCAGACCGCGAGCAGCGAGGCGGCGGTCACCGCGCCGGCAGCGGCCGAGTCCTGCGCCGCCCAGGGCGGCGAGCTGCCGGATGCCCTGACGCTGGCCGCCTTCTCCAGACAGGCGGGGATCGCGCTGGACGACGGGGATGAGTGGACGGGCGACTTGACCAACTTCACGGGTACCAATCTCTTTGCCGTCGTGACCGTTTCCTCACTGGCAGCGATCAAGACTGCCCTCTCCACCGAACCCAGGAAATACCGCTGCGTAATCCCGCTGGTCGGCTGACCACGGGAACCTCTTTCATACCTTCGTCCAAACGCGCCCACTATTGTCAGGGAGGCGATGCAGCGAGCGCGAGTGCATCAGGGGGAAGCGCGCTGGTCCCTGCGTATCGGCCTGGCCGCCCTCGCGGTGCTGCTGGTCGCGGCCGCGCCGGCAACCGCGGCGCAGCGCGACCGGGCTCCCGCCGGCCACCTCGACGCCGCCCGCGAAGCGGCCGAGGCCGAGCGGGTCGAACGCTTCTGGACCCCCGCCCGGATGCGCAGCGCCCGCTCCCTCGACCTGACGATGGACGACCGCGGCCAGGTAGAACGGCAGGTGCATTCGGAGCTCGCCGAAGCGCTCGCCAGCTTCCAGCGGGTCCCCACCCCGGAAGTCCCGCCGTTCTCGGTCAACGGCCAGATCTTCGTCCGGCTCGGCGGCCAGGTCGGGTCCTGCTCGGGGACGGCGATCAACAGCCCCACCCGGCAGCTGGTCCTGACCGCCGGCCACTGCGTCAACACCGGCCCGGAAAGGCCGCGGCGCAACGGCATCTGGGCGAACTTCATCCAGTTCGTGCCCGCGTACAACGGCGGCGTCGCCCCCTTCGGCGCCTTCGTCGCCCACCGCGCCGACATCTACTCGCTGCGGCAGTGGACTCGGTTCGGCAACCCGGACTTCGACCTCGGCGCCTTCCTCGTCCAGCCCAACCCCGAAGGGGTCAACGTCGCCGACGCGGTCGGCGGCGGCGCCACGATCGTCACCGACGTCACTCGCCGCCAGGAATTCCAGGCCTTCGGCTACCCGGGCGAAACCACGCAGATGCAGCAGTGCCGCTCCCCCTACATCGGCGACGACCTGCTCAGCTACCCCCTCCCCGGGCCGCCGACCCTGGGGATCCGGTGCCGCTGGGCGCCTGGCGCCAGCGGCGGCGGCTGGCTGATCGGCGACGGCACCCAGATCAACGGCATCACCTCCTACCTCCACCCCTACAACACGCGCCGCACCTACGGGCCGTACTTCTCCCAGGTGACGGTCGGCGACCTCGTCCGCGGCCTCTGAGGTCCGCCTCCCCGCTACGCGTCGAGCAGCCGGCGGTAGTAGCGGTAATCGCGCCGGTCCGGTTGCAGATTCGAGGCCAGCGCCAGGTGGTGGCGGGCGCGGTCCTTCTGCCCGGTCTTGCTCAGCGCCCGGCCGAGGCAGAAGTGGGCGTAGTCGTCGGCGTGGTGGGTCTCGATCACCGCCTCGAACTCCGCCGCCGCCTGGGCGAAGCGCCCCGCCCGGTAGTAGGCGCGGCCGAGCGCCTCGCGCACCGAGGACTTCTCCGGCGCCCGCCGCGCCGCCTCCGCCAGCGGCTCGGTGGCGTCCTCGAAGTCCCCCTCTGCGAGCAGCTCGATCCCACGCCTGTAGAGGGTGTAGGTCTCCATCCCAGCGTCAGATGGCATCGTCCCAGTGTAGGAGGCGAAAGGCTCGACCCGGGCAGCAGAACCGGCGACGGGCCGCGGAGTTGGGATGACGGACCTTGCGGCGACCGGCCGAAAACCGGCACTGGCTAGGTAGGTTTTCGGCCGGTCGCCGAGGGGCGGGTGGCGAGGAGACGCGAGAGGCGGGCGATCACCTCGGCCGGTTCGCGTTCGAGGCGGGTGCCGGTGACGCGGGTGATCTCGATGCCGGCGAGCTCGTTCGTTCTTATGCCCGCATACCGGGCATAAGTGCGAACGCGCCCCATTTTCCACTCCGGAGCGGTTGGAGGGGGCGGGCTTGTAGAGAGCGAGGGCCAGAGCCAGGCAGCCGAATCGTGGCTGAGCAGCGCACCACGCCCAGAGGCCAAGACCGCAGCAAGGCAACGACCTTGCTGGGTAAGGCGGGTGTGTGGCCCACGGCGTAGACGCCGCTGTGGAGGCGGTGCAGGCGACCAGCGCTCGTTGCCCGCACGACGGCATCGCGTGAATAGCCCAACGGTCCAGTCAGTTGACGGATGGAAACGACCCCGTGCTGCCGCTTCGCCACCTCAGCAAGCGCCTCATGCGAGTGCGTTCGTCTTTTGTCGCGCATACCGCAACAAAGGTCGAACGCACTCCGATTTCTCCCCCCTCAACCGCCCCGTCGGCGGACGCAGCGCTTCGTCCCTCGGGGCGTCCCGCTGCGCCCTCAAAGACCCCGCAGGATCCGTTCCGCGGTGTTGTACCCGCACATCCCGTGCGCGCCCGGCCCGGGCGGGGTCGCGGCGGAGCAGATGTAGACGTCGGGGATCCCGGTCGCGTAGGGATCGAGGGCGAGCCGCGGGCGGAACAGGGTCTGGCGCAGGGTGTTGGCGCCGGTGACGATGTCGCCGCCGCTCAGGTTCGCGTTGGCGGCCTCGATCTGGGCCGGGGACCGAGCCGCGCGGCCGACGATCCGCTCGCGCAGGCCGGGGGCGAAGCGTTCGATCTGGTCGAGGGTCGCCTCGGTGGCGTCGCCCTCATAGCCGCGGGGGACGTGGGCGTAGGCCCAGACCGGGTGGACGTCCCCGGCCGAGCGCGAGGGATCGGCGAGGTACTGCTGGCCGACCAGGACGAAGGGGCGCTCCGGCATTCGGCCGCGGTTGACCGCGGCCTCGGCGGCGACGATCTCCTCGAAGGAGCCGGCGGCGTGGACCGTACCGGCCCGGCGCGCGGCCTCCTGCTCCCAGGGCACCCCTCCCTCGACTGCGAGGTCGAGCTTGAACGCCGCCGGCCCGTGCCGGTAGCCACGGTAGGCGCGGGCAACCCGGTGCGGCAGCCGCCCACCGGCGATCTCGGCGACCGCGGCCGGCGCCAGGTCGAGGGCGACCGCATCGGCGGCGGGCAACTCCGCGAGCGAGCGCACCGGCCGGCCGGTCTCGATCCTGCCGCCGTGCTCGCGCACGACCGCGGCGAGCGCGTCGGCGATCGCCTGCGACCCCCCGCGCGCCACCGGCCAGCCGTGGCGGTGGCCGGCGCAGATCAGGGCGACGCCGACGGCGGAGCTCATCGGCCGGGTCAGCGGGCTGAACGAGTGCGCGGCGACGCCGCCGAACAGCGCCCGGGCCTGCGGCGTGCCGAGCGCCCTGGCCAGCCCCGTCGCCGGCGCCAGCGCGGCGAGGCCGAACCGGGTCAGCAGCAGCGGGTGCCGCGGCAGGTGGACGATCGGTCGCAGGATGTCCTCGGCGAGCGCATCGAACCTCCGCCCCGGCTGCTCGAACAGCCGCCTCCACCCCGGCCCCGCCGGACCGAGCCCCGTGGCCGTCCCCTCGACCGAGCGCAGCATCGCGACGCTCTCGCCGCCGTCCAGCGGGTGGGCGAGCTCAACCTCGGGCCAGGCCCACTCGAGGCCGTGGCGCTCCAGCCCCAGCGCGGTCAGCGCCGGCGACTCGACCGCCATCGGGTGAAAGGCGCTGCACTCGTCGTGCACGAGCCCCGGCACGGTCAGCTCGGCGCTGCGGGTGCCGCCGCCGATCGTCTCTGCGGCCTCGATCACGGTCACCCCCACACCGCGGCTGGCCAGGGTCGCCGCGCAGGCAAGCCCGTTCGGGCCGGAGCCGACGACGACGACTTCGCTCATGCGGGCGGCGCCGCGGCGGGTGGGCGATCGGCCCCCGTCGCCCCGGCCGGGTGCACCGGGAACGGCTCATCCCCGAGCCAGGGCTGGCGACCGACCATGTCGGCGACCTCGACCCAGCCCTCCTCGATCACCCCGGTGGCGGCGTCGAGGATCCGGTAACGCTGACGCTGCACGTTCGCCGGCTGGGACTCCAGCGTGATCACCCGCAGCTCCCCGGGCTCGAACCCGCAGCGCTCCTGCACCGCCGCCAGCAGCCGGTGGTCGTGGAAGTGGCCATCGCCGAAGTTGTAGCCGAGGACCACCCCGGCGACCAGCTCCCCCTCGCGCACCCGGTACTCGCCGAGGTCGTCGACCGCGCGCGGGACCAGCCCGTTGAGGGCGCGCCCGTGCGAGTGCATCGAGCGGAAGGCGAGGCCTTTGTAGAGCAGCACCTCGACGATCTCGGGGTCGTAGAACTTGGCCAGCTGCTCGCCCACGATCGGTGCCGCCTTGACGATCTCGCGGTCGAGCTTCTCCTCGGCGCCGGAGTCCTCGCGGAACAGCCACTGGCTGGTCGCCCAGTTGCCGGCGTAGTAGCGCATCGAGGGCAGGAAGGAAACGAGGTCGGGCCGGAAGTTGCCGAGCACCGGCAGGCCGACGCAGGTGATCGCCAGGATCGCCAGCAGCAATGGGTCATCGATGCTGGAGAAGGGCACGTCGCCGTAATGGCCGAAGAGGAAGAGCAGCCCGAAGATCATGAACAGGTTCCACTCCAGCGGCACCGCCAGCGGGAAGGTCGAGATGATGTGGAGGTGGAAGATCACCATCCCGGCGATCGCGATCGTGCCGATCACGCCGCCGCTGGTCGCCAGGAGCAGCAGCGGCAGGGTGAACTCCACCACGGTCCCGAGGTGCGCGCTCAGCTGCCCGATCCGCGAGGGCAGCAGATCGTCGGGGTGGTCGCGGTACAGGCGCCGCTTCGCCCGGCGCGAGCGGTTCCAGGGCGTGTTGCTGATCATCACCGTGACCACGAACGGGAAGTGGCGGTTGAGCTTCGACGAGGCCGCCCCCCACCAGATGCAGACGAAGACCAGCTGCGCGGCGATCACCATGTTGGTGAGCGGGAAGAGGAAGATGATCGCCAGGTTGCCGTAGATCTCCGCCCGCGCCGCCAGGAAGGGAACCTTGTCGCGCAGGCCAAGCGCTCCGAGCAGCGCCAGCATCGCCCCGACCACGACCGGGTCGAGGCGGCCCGTGGAGCCCGCCGCCGCGTCGATCCCGTCGGAGAGGAGCAGGAAGACGGCTGCGGCGATCAGGCCCGCGTAGAGCGCGACGTCGAAGAGCGTCCGCCGGTTGCCGGCGGTCAGCGGCACCTTCTCCGGCCAGGGCGGCAGCCGGGTCGTCCCCGGCCGCAGCCAGTAGAGGACGCCGCCGATCATCGGCGAGAAGCGCAGGGTGAGCGGCAGCGACCCGGCGCCGAGCCCGAGCACCTCCCAGAGCATCGTCCAGATAACCGCCTTCTGGAAGACGATCGGTTCGGTCCACCAGTCGCCGAAGCTCCCGAGCCCGCCCAGCCCCGGCGTCGTCGCCCCGATCAGCAGCAGGCCGCCGCCGGCGTAGACGATCAGCTTGACCACGTAGAGGAGGTAGACCGCGACCGGGGTGCCGAACCCGTTCAGCGCCCAGTCCTGGGCGAGCGGCTTGATCCGCTCCAGGTGCGAAAGGCGCTTCCACTCCTCGACCTCGAAGGGAGGCGGCGTTGGCGTGAGGAATCCCATCGCGCCTACTCTCCACGCGGCGAAGGCGGTATGCAAGCTCCGGGCGCGCTCGCCCGGGCGGCCCCGCTACTGGCTGATCGTCGCGGAGCTCAGGCCGCGACTGGCTCGGAGAGCTCGGCGGCCTCGCCGTCGAGGTGGCGGTCGAGCGCCGCCACGACGTCGGGGTCGAACTGGGTGCCGGAGCACTCACGCAGCTTCTGGCGCGCGCCCGCCTGGCTCATCCGCAGGCGGTAGGGGCGGTC
>DASUNQ010000193.1:0-7009 GCA_036277075.1 Thermoanaerobaculia bacterium | reverse complement strand
TGCTCTGGGGGCAGCAGCCGGAGCACGGTCTCGTCGGCCTGCCGGTGCAACAGCTCGAGAGCCTGCTGCGCGAGGGCGCGCCGGGCGACCTCGTCCTGTCGCGGGAGGTCTACGCCGAGCTCGAGGAGCCGTTCGCGGCCGCCGGCTGCCGGCTCGCGGAGCGCCGCGGCCTCGTCTCCTCGCAGCCCCTCTACGTCCTCGACGGCGCGGTGGCGGCGCGGGTCGCGGGCGTGCAGCCGGCCACCGACGCGGCGCCGCTCGGCGCCGCCGGGGTGGGCGGCGAGGGCCAGCCCACCCTCTCCGGCATCGCCCCGGGGTCGCTCCTCGGCCAGCGCTTCGAGATCCTCTCGGTCCTGGGCGCCGGCGGCATGGGGATCGTCTACAAGGCGCGCGACCGCGAGCTCGACGACCTCGTCGCCCTCAAAATGCTCAAGCGCGAGCTGTGGGGGGACCGGAGCCAGCTCGAGCGCCTGAAGAGCGAAATCAAGCTGGCGCGCAAGATCACCCACCCCAACGTCCTGCGCACCTTCGACTTCGGCGAGATCGACGGCGTCCCTTACATCTCGATGGAGTACATCCGCGGGGTCACCCTCCGCTACCTCCTCGACGAGACGGCGCGCCTCCCCTACTCGGCCGGCCTGCGGCTGGCCAAGCAGCTCTGCGCCGGGCTCGCCGCGGCGCACGGGGTGGGCGTCCTCCACCGCGACATCAAGCCGGAGAACCTGATCCTCGAGCCCACCGGCAACGCCAAGCTGATGGACTTTGGCATCGCGCGGCCGGCGCGGCGCGAGGCGCCGGGCCAGACCCAGGCGGGCTGGGTGGTCGGCACGCCGCAGTACCTCGCCCCCGAGCAGCTCCAGGGGCAGGACTCCGACGCCCGCGCCGACATCTACTCCTGCGGCATCGTCCTCTACGAGATCTTCACCGGCCGGCTGCCCTTCGCGGGAACCCCGGTCGAGGTGATGTTCCAGCACCTCAAGGAGGAGCCGCCGCCGCCCAGCGCCGCGTGGCCCGAGGTGCCTACCCGGCTGGAGGCGGCGATCCTCCGCTGCCTCGAGAAGGACCCGGCCGCGCGCTACCCGGCGGTCTCCGACCTGCTCCACGAGCTCGAGGCGCTCTCGTCGTGATCCGCGTCGAGTACGAGAAGATGCTTCAGATCGGCGCCCGGCTCGCCGGCACCCTCGAGCTGGGGCGCGTGCTCGAGACCGCGCTCGAGGAGGCCGAGCAGGTCTGCCAGGCCGAGACGAGCTCGATCTGGGAAGTGGACGAGGACGCGCGCGAGCTCTTCTTCCGCGTCGTGCGCGGCCGGGCGGCGGGGGAGATCAAGGGGCTGCGGGTGCCGCTGGGGGAGGGGATCGTCGGCAGCGTCGCGCTCTCCGCCGCGGCCGAGGTGGTCAACGACGTCGCCGCCGACCCGCGCTGGCGCGGCGACATGGGCGGCTCTTTCCGCACCCGCGCTCTCCTCGCCGTGCCGCTGATCGCCCGCGAGAAGGTGATCGGCGTCCTCCAGCTCCTCAACCCGGTCGGGCGCGAGGGCTTCGACGACGAGGACCTCCGGCGCATGGAGCTCTTCGCCAGCTTCCTCGCCAACCCGCTCCAGAACGCCCGCCTGCACGAGGCGCAGCGCCGGCAGTTCCTCGAGACGGTGACCGTCCTGGCGGAGTTCGTCGAGCGGCGCGACCCCTACACCGGCGGGCACTTCCGCCGCGTCGCGGCCTACTCGCTCCTGCTCGGCGCCGAGCTGGGTCTCGACCGCGAGGCGCTCGAGGCGCTCGAGCTCGCGGCGATCCTCCACGACATCGGCAAGATCGCCGTCCCCGACGCGATCCTCGGCAAGCCGGCGCCGCTCGACGCGGCCGAGGTGGCGGTGATGCAGAGCCACCCGGCGGTCGGCGCGGAGATCGTCGGCCGGCTGCGCAGCCTGCGCCACGTCCTGCCCGCCGTGCGCAGCCACCACGAGCGGGTCGACGGCAAGGGCTACCCCGACGGTCTTAAGGAGAGCGAGATCCCGCTGCCGGCCAGGATCATCGCCGTCGCCGACGCCTTCGACGCGATGACCACCAGCCGCCCCTACCGCGGCGCGCTCTCGGCGGATCGCGCGGCGGCCGAGATCGTCGACCAGGCGGGGGCGCAGTTCGCGCCGGAGGTCGCCGCGGCCTTCCGCGCCCTCTTCGATCGGGGCGAGTTCACGGTCGAGCAGGGCCGCGCCCGGATCGAGGCGCTCTCGCCGCCCATCGGCGAGTGAGCCGCAAAAACGCCAGCCGTCACCGGGATGGAAGCGCCAGCTCCGAGTCGGCGCGTTTCCCCGTGGTCTGCCGCGCGGACCGCGGATAGCGGTCTCCCGCCCTGGCGCGGGCCTTCGCCGCCTCGACTTCGCGATCGCGCGGCGGCGCCTGGGTGACCAGGGAGTCGAGCAGCTCCCGCGCCGCCCGCGCCACCTGCTCGACGGCGCGATGGAACGCGGCTTCGTTCGCCTTGGAAGGCTTGGTGCAGCCGCTCAGCTTGCGGACGAACTGGAGCGAGGATGCCCGGACCTCGTCGTCCGTGGCCGGGGGGCTGAAGTTGTGCAGGGTCTTGATGCTGCGGCACATGGCAAGTCCTCCGAGCCGATTCTAGAGGACGCCCGGCCCGGTCCTTGCACATCGGCCGCTCGGGGACGATCGAGGCGATCTCCCGAACGGAGGAACAGACCATGGCGGAGATCCGAGCGGAGGGGCGGCGGACCGGCCCCTGGCCCTGGCTCCTGGGCCTGCTCGCGCTGGCGCTGCTCGTCGGGCTGATCGTCGGATCGCTCGACGACCGGCCCGAGCCGGACGCCACCGGCGAGGGAACGACGCAGGGTGCGGCCTCCGACGCGCGCCCCGCCGAGCGCCCGCCGCTCCCGCCGATGCCGGTGGCCGAAACCGGCGCCTGGAGGAACCGATGCCCGACGACAGCGACCGCGAGCACGTTGCGGGCGGCGTGACGCCGCTCTCGCAGTTGCCCGGCCACCGAGTGGCCGAGGGAGACCCGGACGTCCGCGGCTGGGAGGTGGTGGCCAACGACGGCCGCGCCGTCGGCCGCGTGCGCGACCTCCTGGTCGACGTCGGCGCGATGAAGGTCCGCTACCTCGACGTGGAGCTGGCCGGCGATCCGCTCCCGGCCGGGCGCGGCAGCGGCGAGCTGCGGCAGGCGGCCGAGCCGGGCCTCGGAGACCGCGGGCTGGGCAGCCCCGAGGCGGTGGCCGCGCCGGCGATCGGCGAGCACCTGAGCGGCGAGGAGCGGCTGGCGGAGGCGAGCGCCGACGCGGCGCTGCGCGGGGCCGGCGCGGGTCCCGGCACCGCCGCGACCGATCGCCGCGTGCTCATCCCCCTCGGCTACGCCCGCGTCGAAGAGGGCGCCGACCGCGTGCTCCTCGACCGGCTGCGCTCGACCGAGGTCGCGGCGCTCCCGGGCTACGACGGCGCCGCCCTCGACCGCGCCTGGGAAGCCGACCTGCGCCGGCGATTGGACCGCGGGTGGGCGCCGGCGGCGGCGGAGCCGGAGTTCTACGCCCACGAGCACTACGACGACGCCCGCTTCTACGGCGCGCGCCGGCACGCCAGCCAGGCCGGTCAGCTCGTCGGGGACGCCCCCGACGCCGATGCGACCGACGAGAAGGTGGGTGTGCGCACGGTCGACGAGGCGTCGCTGCCGGCCCGCGGCCGCTAGCGCCGGTCGGCCCCTGCCGTGCGCGCGGCTCCGTGCCCGGGGATAGGATCGCGCGACGCATGGCCGAACCCGAGATCGCCCCCGCAACGCGCGCCCGCCCCGATCCGCTCGACCCCGAGACCGCCCCGCGCCCGCGCATCAAGGAGCTGGAGGTCATGGTGGCGGAGGTCGTCCGCGAGACCCCCGACACGGCGACGCTCGTCCTCTTCACCGGCAACGACCGGCTCGACTATCAGCCGGGGCACTTCCTGACCATCAAGCCGCAGCAGTTCGGCGCCCTCGAGCGCTTCATCAGCTATTTCGAGGACTTGAAGGGCAAGAAGGAGCCGGCGCGCGCCTACTCGCTCTCCTCCGCCCCCGACGAGCGCCACCTGGCCGTCACCGTCAAGGAGGAGCGCTACGTCTCCGGGCTCACCCGCTACCCGCCGCTGCTCTCGCCGCTGCTCGTCTTCCGCACGCCGCCGGGCACGCGCATGGTGGTCACCGGCTTCGGCGGGCCGTACACGCTGCCGGCGGACATCGAGTCGCGCACCGACCACCTGGTGCACGTCTGCGCCGGCTCGGGCGCGGTGCCAAACTTCTCGATCCTCAAGCACTGTCTCGGCCGCGGCATGGCGCTGCGCCACACCTTCATCTGCGGCAACAAGACCTGGCAGGACGTCATCTTCCGGCCGCAGCTCGAGGAGCTGGCGGCGGCGTACCCGGAGCGGCTCACCGTCGTCCACGCGCTGTCGCGCGAGCCGGACCCCGCCCGCTACGGTCCCGGCGTGCGCCGCGGGCGCGTCGCCGCAGCGCTGATCCGCGAGCTCGTCCCCGATCCCTCGGCCGTCGAGGTCTTCGCCTGCGGTCCCGGGATCGGCAAGTTCGAGCGCCAGATGGCCAAGGAGAAGGGCGAGGAGCCGCAGCCGCGCTTCCTCGAGACGGTGCTCGCGGCGCTGGACGAGATCGGCGTCCCGTCCCGGCGCATCCACCGCGAGAGCTACGGCTAGCTCAACTTTTTCCGCCTGCCGCCGTAGCAGAGCCGAGACCTTTCGGCCCGACGGCCCTACGGAGGAGATCCACCCATGCCACGCACCGCGCTCGCGGCGGCGGCCCTGCTCGCCGCCATCGCCGTTCCCGCCTCGGCCCAGAACCTGGTGACCCTGCCGCCCGACGGCGACAACCAGCGCGCCGCCGTGACCCAGTACATGGGGCTGGTGGCGGCGACGATCGAGTACAACAGCCCCGACGTCCACGCCCCCGACGGCGCCGACCGGCGCGGCAAGATCTGGGGGGAGCTGGTCCCCTACGGCATGACCGACCTCGGCTTCAACGGCGGCAAGCCCAGCCCCTGGCGGGCCGGCGCCAACGAGAACACCACCTTCACCGTGTCGCACGACGTGCTGGTCGAGGGCAAGCCGCTCCCCGCCGGCCGCTACGGCCTGCACATGATCCCCGGGCCGGAGGAGTGGACGGTCGTCTTCTCCAAGAACGCCACCACCTGGGGGAGCTACTTCTACGACGAGGCGGACGACGCGCTGCGGGTGCAGGTCAAGCCGGTCAAGAACGAGTACAACGAGTGGCTGACCTACGAGTTCGACGACCGCAAGCTGGACTCCGCGGTGGCCGCCCTGGAGTGGGAGGACCTGCGGGTGCCGTTCCGGATCGCGGCTCCGAACGTCAAGGAGCTCTACTTCCAGAAGATCGCGGACGACCTGCGCGGCTCCCCGGGCTTCAACTACCAGGCCTACGAGACCGCGGCCCAGTTCGCGGCGCAGAACGACCTCCACCTCGACCAGGCGCTGGTCTGGGCGGAGAAGGCGAGCGCCCCGCCGCTGGGGCGCGAGACGCTCTCGACCCTCGCCACCAAGGCGCTGGTGCTCGAGAAGCTGGGCCGCGGCGAGGAGGCGCGCCAGGCGGTGGCGAAGGCGCTCGACCTGCCGACCGTCTCGGCGACCGAGATCCACATGTTCGGGCGCCAGCTCCAGGCGCAGGGGAAGGTCCAGGAGGCGGTCGAGGTCTTCAAGCACAACGCCAAGCGCTACCCCGGCGTCTGGCCGACCCCGGTCGGCCTCGCCCGCGCCCACTCCGCGCTCGGCGAGTATCAGACGGCGCTCGAGCACGCGAAGACGGCCCTCGCGCAGGCGCCGGACGCGCAGAACAAGCAGAGCCTCGAGCGGGCGGTGAAGCTGCTCCAGGAGGGGAAGGACTTCAACAACTAGCCGCGGCGTCAGCGCGGCGGCATTTCGGCGGGGAGGGTCTCGAGGTTCTCGCAACCCAGCTCCTCCCCGCCGTCGCAGGCGCGGCGGTAGAGGGCCGCGGCGCGGACGGGGTCTTGGACCACCCCGTGACCCTCGGCGTGCATCGTCCCGAGGTTGACGCAGGCGAGGAGGTCGCCGGCGTCGCAAGCGCGCGCGTAGAGCTCGGCGGCGCGATAAGGGTCCTGCGGCAGTCCCAGGCCCTGGGCGTAGCGGACGGCCAGGTTGTAGCAGCCGCGCCGCTCGCCGCCGGCGCAGCCGCGGCGGTAGAGCTCGATGGCGCGCGCCTCGCTCGCCGCGACGCCCTGCCCGGTCGCCGCCATCACACCCAGGTTCACGCAGCCGCGCGGCTCCCCCTTGTCGCACGCCTCCTCGTAGAGCGAGGCGGCGCGGCCGGGGTCGCGCAGGACGCCCGTCCCTTCGTCGTAGAGGACCGCCAGCTCGTGGCAGGCCGTCGCGTCGCCGCCGGTGCAGGCGCCGCGGAAGCGGGCGGCGGTCTCGGCCATGCCCGCCGGGTCGGCCGCGTCCTCGGGCGCCAGGACCAGCCGGTTGCGGCAGGCGAGGACGTGTCCCCCCGCGCAGGCGAAGCGGAAGAGCTCGGCGGCGCGCGTCTCGTCGCGCGGCACGCCGTCGCCGGCGGCCAGGAGGTCGGCGAGGTTGGCGCACCCGACGGCGCTGCCCGCGCCGCAGCTCCGCTCGAAGAGCTCCGCGGCGCGGGTCCGGTCGCGCGCGACCCCGCGACCCTCCTTGTGCAGCACGCCCAGGTTGAAGCAGCCGGTCGGATCGCCGGGCCCCGAAGGGCCTCCGTCGCAGCCGCGGCCGTAGAGACCGGCGGCGCGGGCGTCATCGCGCGGCACGCCGAGGCCATGGTCGTGAAGGTAGCCGAGGTTGGTGCAGCCGAGGGCGCTGCCGCGCTCGCAAGCGCGCGTGTAGCCGGCGACGGCCTTGGCGAAGTCCACCCGCGGCACGCCGCGCCCCTTCTCGTGCATCAGCCCGACGTTGAAGCAGGCGGCGGCGTCCCCGCCGTCGCAGCCCTTCTCGTAGAGGGCCGTGGCACGGGCGTCGTCGCGCGCGGCCCCCCG
>DASUNQ010000192.1:0-10430 GCA_036277075.1 Thermoanaerobaculia bacterium | reverse complement strand
AGTCGCGCGCCTCGCGCTCGCCGACCCCGACCACGGCGTCCGCGCCACCACCTTCGGATGGCTGGCCGAGCACCCGGTGGTGCCGCTGGAAGTCCTCGACCCGGCGGCGCGCGCGGCGCTCACCGACCGCGAGGTCGAGTCGGGCGTCTCGGCAGTCCAGGCGCTCGCCGCCCGCGGCAAGGCCGAGCCGCTGGAGCGCGGCGCGGTGGTCGCACTCCTCGAGCAGATCGCCGCCGTCAACGACCTGCCGCTCCGCCGCGCGGCCGCGACCGGCCTCGCCGAGCTCGAGCGCCCCGAGCCGCCGCGCCGGCCGTTCGAGACCGGCAAGACCCTGGAGACCTACCGCGAGATCGTCCAGCGCACCCGCCGCCCGCGCGAGGTCGAGCTCGTCACCGCCCGCGGCACCGTCCGTCTCCGCCTCGCCTGCCCGCAGGCGCCGCTCACCTGCCTCAACTTCCTCACCCTCGCCGGTCAGGGCTACTTCGACGGCCTCCGTTTCCACCGCATCGTGCCGGACTTCGTCGTCCAGGACGGCGACCCGCGCGGCGACGGCACCGGCGGGCCCGGCTACTCGATCCGCGACGAGATCAACCGCCTGCGCTACCGCCGCGGCGTCCTCGGCATGGCCCTCTCCGGTCCCGACACCGGCGGCAGCCAGTGGTTCGTCGCCCTCACCCCCCAGCCCCACCTCGACGGCGGCTACACCGCCTTCGGCGAGGTCGTCGCCGGCCTGGAGGTCCTCGACCAACTGCTCCAAGGGGACGCGATCGAGCGGGTACGGGAGGTGCGCTGAGCGCGCTGGTACACTACGCCGCGATGAGCGCCGGCGCCTGGCAGCGGGGCATTGCGATCGCGGTTCTGATGGCCGCGGCGGCGTGCGCCTGGGCGAAGCCGCCGGACGAGCCGCCGCCCCCCACCGCGCCGGCGCCCGAGGCGGCGCCCGCCGCCGAGGAGCCGATCCTCACCGGCGAAGTGACTCGCGAGCAGGTGGAGGAATTCCTGCCCGACTGGGTGCAGGAGGAGGTCGCGGCGCAGCCCGACGCGGCCGCCGTCCAGGCGCTCGCGGCCGTGCCGGCCGGCGCGGAGGTCACCGTCTACCTCGGCACCTGGTGCAGCGACAGCCGGCGCGAGCTCGCCCGCTTCTGGCGCGTCCTGGACGAAGCCGGCGGCACCCTCCCCTTCGCCCTCCGCTACGTCGCCGTCGGGCGCGACAAGAACGAGCCGGCGGCGCTGACGGCGGGCGCCGGCCTGCTCTACGTGCCGACCTTCGTCGTCGAGCGCGACGGGCGCGAGGTGGGGCGGATCGTCGAAGCGGCGCCGCGCGGGATCGAGGGCGACCTCGCGGCGCTCCTCGACGGCACCGCCTCCGGCGTGGTGAGCGCGCGCGAGGACCTCCCACCGCAGCCCTAGGCGCGATGCCGCCGGGCATGCGCGACGGCCTCGCCTGGCTCCTCCAGCTCCTGGCCCTGGTCGTGGTCGGGAGCGCCCTGCTCGTCGGCCTGGTCTACGATCAGGTCCGCCTGGAGGTGGGGCTGCTCGGGGTCGGCGGCGTCATCTTCCTCCTCGGCCGGTGGCTCCAGGCGCGGGCGCAACCTTGACCCCCGGCCTGCGTATCCACCCATGACGCGGGGCGCCGAGCAGCCATCGGACGACGAGCTGGTCGCGGCGATCCTCAAGGGCGATCGCGAGCGCTTCGGCGACCTCGTCGAGCGCCACCAGGGCCGCCTGGTCAACTACCTGTTCCGTCTGCTGCGCAACCTGGACGAGGCCCACGAGCTGGCGCAGGAGGTCTTCCTCAAGGTGTATCAGGTCCTGGACCGTTACGACCCGCAGTACAAGTTCTCCACCTGGCTGTTCCGGGTGGCGCAGAACGCGGCCATCGACCAGATCCGCCGGCGACGGCTCAAGCTCGTCTCGCTGCAGCAGGAGGACGCCGAGGGGGAGGCGCGCGACTGGGACCTCCCGAGTCCCGATCGCGGCCCCTACGGGCACCTGCGCAACCAGGAGCGGGGCGCGGCCCTCCAGGAGGCCATCGACGCGCTGCCGTGGGAGTACCGGGAGCTGATCCTGCTGCGCCACTACGGCGAGCTCCCCTACGAGGAGATCGCGCAGCTCAAGCGCATGCCGCTCGGGACGGTCAAGAACAAGCTCTTCCGGGGGCGCCAGATGCTCAAGGAGCGGCTGGCGGATTTCCTGGTCGATTGACGACGGACGCACGGACGGAACCATGAGGCAGCGGCACGAGGTCTACCAAGAGTGGCTGGAGCTGGAGGCGGACGGCCGGCTGACGCCCGAGCAGCGGTCGCACCTCGAGGCGCACGCCGCCGATTGCGCCCGCTGCGGCGAGGCGCGGCGGTCGCTGGCGCGCCTGGGGACGCTGGTCCGCGACGGCCGCGTCGAGGTCGAGCCCGGCTTCCGCGCGCGCGTCATGGAGCGGCTCCCGGCCGCCGGCTGGGAGGGGCGCCACCCCCGCACCTGGCGGTTGCCGCTCGCCGCCTTCGGCCTGCTCGGCGGGCTCGCCGCCGCCCTCCTCGGAACGAGCTCGGTGGAGCTCGGCCCGGAGGGCTCGATGCTGGCGGCGCTCGTGGCCCTCGGCGAGATGGCGCGCGCGGCGCTGCTCGCCGGCGCCGGCCTGCTCGCCGCCTCCTGGAAGGGGGTCGGGCTGGCGGCGCGGGACCTGCTCGACTCGCCGGTCGACGTCGGCGCCGTGGCGCTGCTCGTGCTCTGCCTCGACCTGCTCCTCGTCTCGCTGCTCCGGCGCCGCCGCGCGGCGCGCGCGCCCGGACGGCGATGACGCGCGGGGCGCGCGGCGTCCACCGCGCCGCGCTCCTCGCCGCGGCCCTCCTGATCGCGGCCGCACCGGCGCCCCGCTCCTCCGACCCCGCCCTGCGCCTCGAGGCCGGCAGCGTCGCCCGCCGGCAGCTCGTCGCCGTCGGGCGCGACCTCGTGGTCGAGGGCCGGGCCCTCGGCGACGTCGCCGCCCTCCAGGGGTCGGTGGCCGTCTCCGGCAGCGTCGCCGGCGACGTGATCGTCCTCTCGGGCGACGCCCGCCTCGGCCCGACCGCGCGGGTCGGCGGCGACGTCTTCGTCGTCGGCGGCTCGATCCACGCGGCGCCCGGGGCGCGGATCGAGGGGCGCGGCGTCTCCTACCCCACCGCGTCCTCGGCCTGGCTCACCCTCGTCGAAGGCCCGAGCCTCGGCCTGCCGGCGCACTCCCCCCTGATCCTGGGCGCCAAGCTCGCCCTCCTCGCGGCCTGGGCCGCGCTGCTGATGCTCTTCTTCGCCACCGCCGGCCGCCAGGTCCTGGGCACCGCGGCCAGCGTCCGCCGGGAGCCCTTCCGCGGCTTCTTCGTCGGCCTCGTCGGCATCGTGGCGATGCTCCTGACGGCCCTCTTCTTCAGCGCCTTCGCCGGCGCCTTCCTGGCGCTGCCGCTGCTGGCGCTCGTCGTCCTGCTGGCGGTGCTCCTCAAGCTCTGGGGGATGGTGGCGGTCTTCTGCGCCCTCGGCGACTGGACGGCGCGGCGCCTCTTCCGCCGCGCCCGCCCGCGGCCGATCAACGCCGCCACGCTCGGGCTCCTCCTCCTCGGCGCCCTCAAGTTCCTGCCGCTCGTCGGTGTCTGGGCCTGGACCGCCGCGACCCTGATCGGCGTCGGCGCCACCCTCACGACCAAGTTCGGGCGCTACGAGCCGTGGTTCGAGCTCTCCGCCGCCGAGGGCTGACCGGCCCGTCCACAGGTGCTCACGCCGTGAGCAGGTCACGCGAAGCGAGTGACAACCCCGCTTCCAGTGGCGGCGTACACTCGCGCATCCGCAAATGGCCAGCGAGCCTCTCCTTCCGACCGAGATTCCGGCAGTCCTGGCGCTGCTGCGCCGCAGCCACGCCCTGCGCGAGGAAGACCCGGAGCGGATGCTGGAGCTGGCCCGCCGCGCCGCCGACCTCGCCGAGGAGCTCGATCCCCAGCGCCTGGGGTCCACGGAGGTCGCCGACCTCCAGGCCCGCGCCTGGGCCGAGCTCGGGGACGCCTATCGCGCCGCCGACGACTTCTTCGCGGCCGAGGCGACGCTCGCGCACGCCACGGTCGTCGCCCGCGAGGGTACCGGCGACCCGCTGCTGCGCGCCCTGCTGCTCGAGCGCAAGGCGGCGCTCCTCGCCGACGGCCACCGCTGCAGCGAGGCCTGCTCGCTGTTCGAGGCCGCGCGGCGGATCTACCAGGAGCTCGACGACCGTCACCTCGTCGGGCGCGTGCTGGTCGGCAAGGGGCGCGCCATGGCGACGGCCGGCGAACCGGCGCGCGCCCTCCAACTGCTGCGCGAGGGCCTGGCGAAGATCGACGTCGACCGCGACCCGCTGCTCGCCCTCACGGCGGCGCATCACGTGGTGCGCGCCCTCGCCGACTGCCGCCGCTTCTGGGAGGCCCTCGCCCTCCTGCATCAGCACCGCGCCGCCTACGCCCGCTACGGCGGTCCGTTGATGCTCCTCGAGCGCACCTGCCTCGAAGGCGAGATCCAGGCCGGCCTGGGCCGGGCCCGCGAGTAGCGCCAAGCGCGACGCCGCGGCACGCCGGGCGCCGCGGCTGAGCCCCGGCGCTCGGCGGGCGCGAGGCGGGTGGTAGGTTCCGCCTCGCACGATGCGCTCCCTCGCCGCGCGCGCTTCTCTCCTCCTCTTCGGATCCGGCTTCTGCGCCCTCGTCTACCAGACGGCCTGGCTGCGCATGCTGCGCCTGGTGTTCGGGGCCTCGACGGCCTCCTCGGCGGCGGTGCTGGCGATCTTCATGGCGGGGCTGGGGATCGGCAGCCTCCTGCTCGGCCCGCGCGCCGACCGCCGGCGCTCGCCGCTGCTGTTCTACGCCCACCTCGAGGCGGGGATCGCGGTGGCCGCCGGGCTCTCCCCCTGGCTCGTCGCTCTGGTCCGCGACCTCTACCTCGGGCTCGGCGGCAGCGCGCGCCTGGGGCTCGCGGGCGGCACCGGCGTGCGGCTGGTCCTCGCGGCGCTCGTCCTCGGCCTGCCCACCTTCCTCATGGGCGGGACGCTCCCCGCCGTCGCGCGCGCGGTCGAGCGCTCGGCCGACCGCGGCCGGCGCCTCGTCGGGCGCCTCTACGCCGCGAACACCCTGGGCGCCGTGGCCGGCGCCGTGCTCACCACCTTCTTCTCGCTCGAGGTGCTGGGGACGCGCAAGGCCGTCTGGGTGGCGGCGCTGATCAACCTGCTGGTGGCGCTCGCCGCCCGGCGGTTGGCGCTGCGGCTCGACGCGGCCGAGCCCGCGGCGGCGCCCGAGGCGGAGCCCGCCGCCGGCGCGGCATCCGCCGCCGCGCCGGACCCCTTCACCCGCCGGTTCGTGCCGGTCGCCGCCGCCCTCGTCGGCTTCGCCTTCCTGCTCATGGAGCTCGTCTGGTACCGGATGCTGGCGCCGATCCTCGGCGGCTCCTCCTACACCTTCGGGCTGATCCTGGCGGTGGCGCTCCTGGGCATCGGGCTCGGCGGCTATCTCTACGGCGCGCAGCCGCGCCGCCGCCGCCCGACGCTTCTCGCCTTCGCCGGCACCTGCGCGCTCGAGGCCCTCCTGCTCGCCATCCCCTTCGCCCTCGGCGACCGGCTGGCGGTCCTCGCCATCGTCCTGCGGCCGCTCGGCAGCGCCGGCTTCCTGGCGCTGGTCTTCGCCTGGACGGTGATCGCCCTGGTCGTGGTGCTGCCGGCCGCCTACGTCGCCGGCTACCAGTTCCCGCTCCTCATCGCGCTCCTCGGCGCCGGCCGGCGGCGGGTGGGCCGCGAGGTGGGGCTGACCTACGCCGCGAACACCGTCGGCGCGGTCGCGGGCTCGATCGCCGGCGGCTTCGGCCTCCTGCCGCTGCTGACGGCGCCGGGGGTCTGGCGGTTGGTGACGGTCCTGCTCGTGGCGCTCGCCGCCGTGGCCGTGGCCGCCCACTTCCGTGCCGTGCGCCTAGGCGCGAAGGCTTTCGCGCCGGGCTCCGATCAATCCTGGGAGCGCCGTCCGTCGCGCGCCCAGCGCGACGGGCTCCCAGGCCCGGAGTCGCTGCGGCCGGCCGCGCTGCCGCTCGCCGCCGGCGCGCTCGCCCTCCTCGCCTGCGCGGCGACGGGCCCCACCGCCTTCTGGCGGCACAGCGCGATCGGCGCCGGCCGGGTGCGCGTCGAATGGAGCGACCCCAACGGCCTCCGCCGCTCGTTGCACGGACAGAGGCTGTCGGTGGTGCGCGAGTGGGAGGGGGTGGAGAGCAGCGTCGCCCTGGTGCGCAACAGCCAGTACGCCTTCCTGATCAACGGCAAGTCGGACGGCTCGGCGCGCGGCGACGCGCCGACGCAGGTCATGGGCGGCCTGGTCCCCGCCATGCTCCACCCGGCGCCGCGCCGCAGCCTGGTCATCGGCCTGGGGACCGGCAGCACCGCCGGCTGGCTCGCCGCGGTGCCGACGATGGAGCGGGTGGACGTCGTCGAGCTCGAGCCGGCGGTGCTGGAGGTGGCGCGCGCCTGCGCGGCGGTCAACCGCCGCGTGCTCGAGCATCCCAAGGTGCGGGTGGCGATCGGCGACGGCCGCGAGCTCCTGCTCACCACCGGCGAGCGCTACGACGTCGTCTTCTCCGAGCCCTCGAACCCCTACCGCGCCGGCGTGGCCAGCCTCTTCACCGAAGACTTCTACCGCGCCGCCGTCGAGCGCCTCGCCCCCGGCGGGCTCTTCGCCCAGTGGCTCCAGGGCTACGAGGTCGACGCGCCGGTCGTGCGCACGGTCTACGCCACGCTCGGCGCCGTCTTCCCGTCGGTCGAGAGCTGGCAGGTGAGCGAGTCCGACCTGCTCCTCTTGGCCAGCCGCGAGCCGATCCGCCACGACTTCGGCCGCGTGCGCGCCCGCGCCGGCCGCGAGCCCTACCGCAGCGCCCTCGACTGGACCTGGGGGGTCGCCGGCGCGGAGGGCTTCTACACCGGCTTCCTCGGCAGCGCCGCCCTGGCGCGCTCGGTGGGCGAGCCGGAGCGCCGCTGGCTCAACACCGACGATCGCTCGGTGCTCGAGTTCGGCTTCGCTCGCACCCTCGGGCGGCTGGGCCTGTTCCGCATCGCGCAGCTCCGCACGCTGGCGGAGTCGCAACGTGCCGCCCGGCCGCGGTTCGCGCGCGGCGACCTCGACTGGGTGCGTGTCGAGGACCTGCGGGTCGCCCGCCTCGCCTGGGTCGGCGGTCCTCTCGACGCGCCGCCGCCGGGGGCCGACCGCGCGGTCGTCCTCCGCCGTCAGGCGCGCCACGCCTTCCGCAGCGGCCAGCCGGCGCGGGCCTGCGCGAGCTGGCGCCGGCAGCCGCAGCCTCCGGCCTCGCACCTCGACCTCCTCCTCCTCGGCGAGTGCCTCGCCGGCGAGGGGAACGCCGCGGCGGCGCCGGTCGCCGCCGAGCTCCGCCGCCACCATCCCATCGAGGCGGAGCTGGTGCTCGCGCGCCTCGATTCCATGACCGGCCGCCCGGCCGCCGCCGGCCGGCGCCTCCTCGCCGCGTTCCGCGGGCTGCGGACCGACCCCTGGATCCACCTCGAGTTCGGCGAGCGGGCGCTCCAGCTCGCGCTGCCGGTGGCGCAGGTCGAGCCGGCCGTGGGGCTGGCGCTCTACCGCGAGCTCGCCCGGCCCTTCGCCGCCGGCCTCTACGGGCTGCCGAGCCTGCGCCTCCGCATCGACCTGGCGCGCGCCCTCCGCCGCCCCGAGCTGTGCGTCGAGGCCCTCGCCCCCTTCGAGCCGCACGTGCCCTGGGAGCGCGATTTCTTGGCCCACCGCGCCGACTGCTACCGCCGCCGCGACCACCCGCTCGCCGCGCGCGCCGAGCGCGACCTCGCCGACTTCCTCGACGACGACCCGCCGCAGCTCGGCGATGGTATGGTTCCTAAAACACAGAGGAGAACGCGCATGGCACAGACCGGCGGCCCAGTCCCACCCTATGGCGAGGCGATCCAGCAGGCGGTGGCTTCGGGGGACCTCGCGAAGATGAAAGCCGTGGCCAGAGAGGCGGAGAGCTTCGTCGCCCAGTGGGGCAACGTTCCCGCCGCCCTGGAGGAGCTCAAGCTCGAGATCGCCAAGCTGGAGAGGACGCAACGGTAGCGTAGCGTGGAGCCGTCGCCGCCGACGCCGGCGCGGTACAACAGCGAGGAGGATCTGCTCGGGCGCGTTCCGGTCCATGTCGTCTGGGAGATCACCCTCGCCTGCAACCTGAAGTGCCAGCACTGCGGCTCGCGCGCCGGGCGCCCCCGACCGCGTGAGCTGACGACCGCGGAGTGCCTCGACGTCGTCCGCCGTCTGGCCGCGATGGGCACGCGCGAGATCACGCTGATCGGCGGCGAGGCCTACCTCCGGCCCGACTGGACCGAGATCATCCGCGCCATCCGCCACCACGGGATCGACTGCGCGGTCCAGACCGGCGCCCGCAACCTGACCGACGAGCGGCTCGCGGCGGCGGTCGCCGCCGGTCTTCAGGGCTTGGGGGTCTCTCTCGACGGCCCGCCGGCCCTGCACGACCGGATCCGCGGCGTTCCCGGCTCCTACGACCTGGCCGTGGATGCGCTGGCGCGCGCCAGGGCGGCGGGGCTGCGCACCAGCGTCAACACCACCCTCGGCGCGCCGACGATCGAGCACCTCCCCGAGCTGATGCGCCGCATCGTCGCGGCGGGCGCCACCCATTGGCAGCTCCAGCTCATGGTCGCGATGGGCAACGCCGTCGACCATGACGAGCTGCTGCTCCAGCCCTATCAGCTCCTCGATCTCATGCCGCTGCTCGCCCGCCTCTACCACGAGGCGGTGGACTCCGGCTTGCTCATGACGGTGGGCAACAACATCGGCTACTTCGGCCCCCACGAGCACCTCTGGCGGAGCCATGTCGGCGAGGGTGTGCACTGGAGCGGCTGCACCGCCGGACAGACGGTGATGGGCCTCGAGTCGGACGGCACGGTGAAGGGGTGCCCGTCGCTGTCGACCTCGGGATACGCCGGCGGCAACGTCCGCGAGATGCCGCTCGAGGCTCTCTGGGCGGCGGGCGAGCGCCTCCGCTTCAACGACGCACGAGGAGTCGACGATCTCTGGGGGTTCTGCGCCACCTGCTACTACGCCGACGTCTGCCGTGGCGGCTGCACCTGGACCGCCGACTCCCTGTTCGGCCGGCCCGGCAACAACCCCTACTGCCACTACCGCGCCCTGGAGCTGGAAAAGCGGGGGCTGCGCGAGCGGGTCGTCAAGCGCCGCAACGCGCCGCCCGGCGCCTTCACCACCGGCGAGTTCGCCCTGCTGACCGAGCCGATCCCCGGCCGCGAGACCGCGCCGGGTGCGGCCATCCCGCCGCCGCCCCGCCGCCCGCGACCGAGCCGGTCTCCCGGCGAGCTGCCGCCGCGCCTCGACCTCTGCCGCGCCTGTGACTGCTTCGTCCGGCCGGAGGAGACGAGCTGCCCGCACTGCGCCGCCGATCTCGCGACGGCCGCCGCGGCGTGGGCCGAAGACTCCCGCCGCCGCGCCGCCCTCGTCGCCGAGGTCGAGGCGCTGATGGCCGCGACTGCCGCCAACGCGATTGCTTGACCCTCCCGGGGCCATCCCGTACGCTCCCGGGCTCCCCGGGGCGGGGGGATCGGGGGGTCGATTGCGGGAGGTGCGGACGGTCGGCGTCGTCGGCGCCGGGACGATGGGGCACGGGATCGCCCAGGTGGCGGCGCAGAGCGGGTTCGCGGTGATCCTCGTCGACGCCGCGCCGGCGGCGCTGGAGCGCGGGCGGGGGCAGATCGCCAAGGGGCTGGAGCGGCTGGTCGGCAAGGGGAAGCTCGGCGCGGAGGAGCGCGATGCGGCGCTCGGGCGGGTGGCCGCGCACGGGAACCTCGGGCCGCTCGCGGCGGCGGACCTCGTGGTCGAGGCCGTGGTCGAGCGGCTGGAGGTCAAGGAGGCGGTGCTGCGGGAGCTCGACCGGCTCTGCCCGGCGGAGACGATCCTCGCCAGCAACACCAGCTCGATCTCGATCACCCGGCTCGCCGCCGCGACCGGGCGGCCGGGGAAGGTCATCGGCATGCACTTCATGAACCCGGTGCCGGTGATGCAGTTGGTCGAGGTCATCCGGGGGCTCTCGACCGGGCAGGAGACCTACGACGCCGTCGAGGCGGCCGCCCGGCGGATGGGCAAGACCCCGGTCGAGGTGCACGACGCGCCCGGCTTCGTGTCCAACCGGGTGCTGATGCCGATGATCAACGAGGCCGTCTTCTGCCTCCAGGAGGGGGTCGGGAAGGCCGAGGCCATCGACGAGGTTATGAAGCTCGGCATGAACCATCCGATGGGGCCGCTGGCGCTGGCGGACCTGATCGGCCTGGACGTCTGCCTGGACATCCTGCGGGTGCTCCAGCAGGGGTTCGGGGACCCGAAGTACCGGCCCTGCCCGCTGCTCGTCAAGATGGTCGACGCCGGCCATCTCGGGCG
>DASUNQ010000191.1:0-5839 GCA_036277075.1 Thermoanaerobaculia bacterium | reverse complement strand
CGACGAGGACGGCTACTGGACGGTGGTCGCCGCGAAGACGCCGCCGCTCTTCGCCGCGGCGCTCGAGATGGGGGCGCTGCTCGGCGGCGGCTCCCCGGCCGCGGTCGCGGCGCTCGGCCGGCTCGGCGAGGTGATGGGTGTCTTCGTCCAGGTGAGCGATGACGTCGCGGACGCTCTCGGCACGCCGGCGTCCGCCGACTGGAGCCGCGGACGCGTCAACCTCGCCATCCTGTACGCCCTGACCGCCGAGCACCCCGAGCGCGAGGCGTTCCTCGCGCTGGCGGCGCGGGCCGGCGAGCCGGCGGCGCTCGCCGAGGCGCAGGAGATCCTGGCGCGCTGCGGCGCGGTGGGTTACTGCGCGTACCGGCTGGAGGCGTTGGCACGGGAGGCGGACGCGCTGCTCGCCGCGGCGCCGCTGGTCGAGCCGGCGCCGATCACCCGCCTCGTCGCGGCGCAGCGCGAGCCGCTGCGCGGGCTTCTCGGCGCCATCAGCGAGGATCCGCACGTGGTCCTGGGGCCGGCGGCGTGACGGAGCCTCCGCTCCGCCACCGCCGGAAGGCGCCGGCGCTCGGCAACCTCGCCGCGGTCGCCGTGACGCTGTGCGTGCTCGTGCCCTGCCTGTACTACCCGTACGCATCCCAGGTCCCGCACCCGGGATTCGAGCTGATCCCGGCGACCTGGGAGGTCTTCGGCGTCCAACCGTGCCCTCGCGGCTCCGACTGCCTGCAGCTCGGCGACCGGGTGCTGGCGATCGACGACCTCACCTTCGAGGGCTACCGCAGCGACCGCACGCTCGACCTGCTCGCGCCGTTCGCGGACGACGGGAAGGCCATGGTACGGCTGCTGCGCGACGGCCGTCCACGCACTCTGGAGGTGCGGCTGCGCGAGACCGGCGCGGCCGCCGTCACCCTCGCCTTCCTGTTGGCGCTGCTCCCGCTGGTTTTCTGGCTGATGGGAACGGCGCTCGTCATCCTGCTCCGCCCGCACGACGAGCGCTGGCTGGTGCTCGTGCTCTTCAGCTACACGACCGCCGTCCTCCTGGCCTCGGGGCTCGCCTCGGCGCGACACGCCGGGGGCGCGGCGGTCGTCTTTCACGCCGTCGTCTGGCTGTTCCTGCCCCTCGCGGTCCACCTCCATCTTCTTCTGCCGTCGCCGCTCCTCGGCCGCTGGCGACGGCCCCTGCTCGCGCTGCTCTACACCGCTTCGCTCGCCTGCGCGGCGCTCGACGCCACCCGGCGGCTCGAGCCCGAGTACCTCCACGTCCTCTCCTTCGTCGCCGGCGTGGCGCTCGCGCTGCTGCTGCTCGCGTTGCGCCTGGTGCTGCCGGCGGCGCCGGGCGTCAGGATCGCCAACCGCATCATGACCTTCGGTGTCGTGGTCGGGTTCGCGCCCGTGCTCTCCTTGTTCCTCGCGCTGCCGCTTCTTGTGGCGCGCGGCGGGCCGTTGGCCAGCCGTGGCGAGCTGCTCGAGCCCTGGCTGCTGGGGCTCACGTCGCTGGCTGTGCCGCTGCTGCCGCTGAGCTACCTGTACGCGATCTACCGGCACTCGTTCGCGGCGCTCGAGTTCCGCGCCAACCGGCTGCTCGGGACCTGCGGCTTCTTCGCGGTGTGGGCGCCGCTCTACCTGCTCCTCCTCGCGCAACCCGCCCGTCGCTGGGGGATGCACGACGGCCGGCTGCTGAGCGCGATGCTCCTCGTCTCGCTCCTCATGGTGGCCGTGGCGCCGGCCCTCCGGCGCGGCTTCCAGACGCTGGTCGACCGGCACGTCTTCGGCATCCGGCACACGCCCAAGGAGGTGGTGGAGCTGGTCTCGGCGCGCATCCCGGGGGTCTTCGACCGCGCCACCCTGGCGCGCGTCATCGTCGACGAGATCCTCCCCGCCCTGCTCATCCGCCGCTCCGCGCTCTACCTCTTCTCCGGCGACGAGGCGGAGACGCTGTACGAGCAGGACCTGCCGCCCGCCGAGGCGGCCCCCGACGCCGCGGCGCTGCGTCCGCTGCTGGCCCACGCCGGGGCCTGCCCGCCGCCGGCGCCGGACCTGCCGGCCCCGCGCTTCGGCTGGGTGCGGCTGGTGCTGCCGCTGGCGGTGCAGGGCGAGGCGATCGGCGTCTGGCTCATCGGGCGCCGCGACCCCGACGACCACTTCTCCGCCGGCGACATCCAGCTGCTTTCGACGGTGGGCAACCAGCTCGCGCCGGTGGCCGAGAACATCCGCCTCTTCGAGCGCGCGCAACGCGAGATCGCGCAGCGCAAGGCGGCCGAGGAGGAGATCCGGCGCAGCGAGGAGCGCTTCCGGACGCTGTTCGCGGCCACCGTCGAGGGCATCGCGATCGTCCGGCAGGGAACGATCCTGGAGGTCAACCAGGCGCTTCCCGGCCTGCTCGGCTACGATCCGCAGGAGCTGATCGGCCACCCGCTCGCCGGCGTGCTGAGCGACCCCGGCGTCGAGCCCGGCGCCCCCGCCCGCCAGACCGTCGCGCGGCGCCGCGACGGCGCGACGGTCGAGGTCGAGGTCGAGGCCGCGAGCCTCAGCGTCCAGGGCGAGAGGCTGACCGTGGTGGCGGTGCGCGACCTCACCCAGCGCAAGCGCCACGAGGCGGAGAAGAAGCGGCTCGAGCGGCAGCTCCTCCTGGCCCAGAAGATGGAGGCGATCGGGCGCCTCTCGGCGGGTGTCGCCCACGACTTCAACAACTGCCTGGTGGTCATCCTCGGCTACGCCGACCTGCTGCTCGACGACCCGGCGCTCCCGGTCGAGCAGCGGCCGCAGCTCACCGCCATCCAGGAGGCCGGCCTGCGTGCCGCGGCGCTGACCAAGGAGCTCCTCGCCTTCGCGCGCCGCCAGACCGTGGAGCCGCAGGTGGTCGACTTCAATCAGATCGTCTCCTCGCTCGAGCGGATGCTGCGCCGGCTGATCGGCGACGACGTGGCGCTGGTGGTCGAGCTCGACCCGTTGCTCGGGCTGGTGCGGATCGACCCCGGACGCATGGAGCACGTGCTCGTCAACCTCGCCATCAACGCCCGCCACGCCATGCCGCAGGGCGGGTCGCTGACCGTGCGGACCACGGCGCTCACCGTGCGGCCGCTCACCGGCGCACCGCACGAGGGCGTGCCCCCCGGCCGCTGGGCGCTGGTGACGATCGCCGACACCGGCGTCGGCATGGACGCCGAGACCCGCGCCCGCGTCTTCGAGCCCTTCTTCACCACGCGCCAGCCCGGCGAGGGCACCGGCCTGGGGCTGGCGACGGCCTACGGCTTCGTCGCCCAGAGCGGCGGCCTCATCTTCGTCGACAGCGCCCCGGGCGAGGGCGCCCGCTTCAGCATCTACCTGCCGGTGGTCGAGCGCGACGCGGCGGCCGAGGCGGCGCCCGCCCCGATGCTGCCGCGCGGCAGCGAGACGGTGCTCGTGGTCGAGGACGAGCAGGCGGTGCGCGGCGTGGTCGTGATGCTCCTGCGCAGCCTCGGCTACCAGGTCTTCGAGGCCCAATCGCCGCGCCACGCCCTGGCGATGGCCGAGCGCTACGGCGGGCCGCTACACCTGCTGCTGACCGACGTCAGCATGCCCGAGCTGGGCGGCCGGGAGCTGGCGGTGCGGGTGCGCGCGCGGCGCCCGTCCACCCGCGTGCTCTTCATGTCGGGCCAGCAGGAGGAGCCGCCGGCGAACGGCCCGGCGTCGCATTTCCTGCAGAAGCCCTTCTCCTCGCAGGACCTGGGGCGGGCGGTCCGCGCCACGCTCGACGCCCCCGCGGCCTGAAACTCCGCGCCGCCGGAGACGTAGGTCTGCCTAGGCGCGAAGGCTTTCGCGCCGGCTCCGATCGATCCTGGGAGTGGCGTCCGATGGCCGACCTGCTGCAAGACCTCCGCTTCGGCGTCCGCATGCTCCGCCAGCGCCCGCTGCTGAGCGCCGCCGCCGTCCTCTCGCTGGCGCTCGGGATCGGCGCCAACGCCACGATCTTCAGCGTCGTCAACGCGCTGCTCTTCCGCCCGATGGGGGTGCGCGAGCCGGAGCGGCTGGTCTCGCTCTACACCCGCGACGAGCGCAACCCCGGCTTCGCCCCTCTCTCTCATCTCAACTGGAAGGACTACCGCGAGCAGGCCACCACCTTCTCCGCCCTCGCCGGCTACGACTGGACGGGGATGAGCGTCGCGAGCGGCGAAGGCGAGGCCGAGCTGCTCTTCGGCCAGATGGTTTCGGGCAACTACTTCCCGACTCTCGGCGTCGAGCCGGCGCTGGGGCGGACGTTCACGCCCGAGGAGGACGCCGCCCCCGGCGCCCACCCGGTCGCGGTCGTCAGCCACGCCTTCTGGCGCGAGCGCCTGGCCGCCGACCCCGACGTGGTCGGCCGCCGGCTGCTCGTCAACGGTCACCCCTTCACCGTCGTCGGCGTGGCGCCGGCGAGCTTCACCGGCACCGACGTCGGCGTCCAGCCCGAGCTCTGGGTGCCGATGGCGATGAACCGCGTGCTGCGCCCCAACGAGAGCGCCAACTGGTACGACGAGCGGCGCGGTCTGTTCGTCAACGCCGTGGGGCGGCTGGCGCCCGGAGCGACGATCGAGCGGGCGCGCGCCGAGCTCGAGGGGATCGGCGGGCGCCTGGCGGCCGCCTTTCCCGAGGACAATCGCGGCCGCAACGTGCAGCTCGTCCCCTTCGGCCAGGCGACCATCAACCCCGGCTTCCGCGGCGGCGTGGTGGCGGCGATGGGAATGCTCATGGCGGTCGTCGGCCTGGTGCTGCTCATCGCCTGCGCCAACGTCGCCAACCTGCTGCTCGCCCGCGCCAGCGCGCGGCGCAGGGAGATCGCGATCCGCCTCTCGATCGGCGCCGGGCGGGCGCGGCTCGTCCGCCAGCTCCTGACCGAGAGCCTGCTGCTCGCTCTCTGCGGCGGCGCCGGCGGCCTGCTCCTCGCCGCCTGGGGGCGCGGCGCGCTGCTCGCCTTCCTGCCGCCCACTCCGCTGCCGATCAGCATCGGCCTCGACCTGCCGCTCGACGCCCGGGTGCTCGGCTTCACGCTGGCGGTCTCGCTGCTCACCGGCCTGCTCTTCGGTCTGGCGCCGGCCCTCCAGGCCACCCACCCCGACCTGGTCTCCGGCGTCAAGGACGCCGCCGCCGACCCGGGAACCGGGCGCGGCCGCCGCGTCGGCTTCCGCGACCTGCTGGTCGCCGCCCAGGTGGCGCTCTCGGCGGTGGCGCTCATCGGCGCCGGGCTCTTCGTGCGCAGCCTCGCCGCGGCGCAGCAGATCGACCCCGGCTACGACCCGCGGCCGCTCGCCGTGGTCTCCTTCGACGTCGGCCTCCAGGGCTACGACCAGCCGCGCGCCGAGCAGTTCTGGGAGCGGGCGCTGGAGCGGGTGCGGGCGGCGCCCGGCGTCGCCGCCGCGGCGGTGGCGCAGGCCGGCCCGATGCAGGGGACGATGACCCGAACCGTGTTCCGCGAGGGGCGGGAGAGCGAGACCGACGGCCGTCACGTCCAGGTCAACGCGGTCGGCGCGGGCTACTTCGAGGCTCTCGGCGTGGCGATCCTGCGCGGCCGCGGCTTCCTGCCGAGCGACCGCGCCGACGCCCCGAAGGTCGTGGTGGTCAACGAGACCATGGCCAAGACCTTCTGGCCCGGCGAGGAGTCGATCGGCCAGCGCTTCCGCTTCTTCGGCGACGACTACGCCGTCGAGGTGGTGGGCGTGGCCCGCGACGCCAAGTACAACTTCGTCGGCGAGGACCCGCAGCCCTACATCTACCAGACGCTCTCCCAGCGCCACTACTCGGGCGTGACGCTGCTGGTCAAGGCCAAGGACGACGGCGCCGCCCCGGTGCTCGCCCAGGTGCAGAGCGAGCTGCGCGCCCTCGA
>DASUNQ010000190.1:0-10968 GCA_036277075.1 Thermoanaerobaculia bacterium | reverse complement strand
CGTCGTCGTCCACGACCGCGCCCGTGCCGCGCCGGGGCTCAACCTCTACGTCTCCGGCCATGCCCCGGAAGCGGTGCTCATGGACATGGCGGGGCGCCCGCTCCACCGCTGGCGCTACCCCTTCGCGCGCGCCTTCCCCGGCAAGCGCGCCGACACACAGAGCGGTTACTTCCGCCGCGCCGCGCTGCTGCCGGACGGCGGCCTCTTCGCGCTCTACCAAGGAGCGGGCGTGGTGCGGCTCGACCGCCGCTCGCGCCTGCTGCGCGCCTACGACGCCGGCTTCTACAACGACCTCGAGGTCGACGCCCGCGGGCACCTCTGGGGGCTGACCAAGGAGGCGCGGCGCGTCCCCGAGCTCAACGCCCGGGAGCCGGTGCTGGAGGACTTCCTGGTCGAGCTCGGGCCCGACGGACGGCCGCTGCGCCGCGTCTCGCTCCTCCGCGCCCTCCTCGGCTCGCCCTTCGCGCGTCTCCTGCGCCCGCTGCCGCCCGCCGGCGACATCTTCCACAGCAACACGGTCGAGGTGCTGCGGGCGACCGCCGGCGCGCCGGAGCCCTTCGTGCCCGGCCGCGTCCTGGTCTCGTTCCGCGAGATCGACGTCGTGGCGCTCGTCGACCCGGCACGCGGCGCCATCGTCTGGGCGCGGCGCGGCCCCTGGGACGCGCAGCACCAGCCGACGCTGCTGCCGGGCGGCCGCCTCCTGGTCTTCGACAACCTGGGGTACCGGGGCCACTCGCGGGTGCTCGAGCTGGACCTCGCGGGCGGCGCGATCGCCTGGGAGTTCCACGGCACTCCGCCGGAGGCCTTCTCCTCGCCCGAGGCGGGCTCCTGCCAGCGCCTCGCCAACGGCAACACGCTGATCACCGAGTCCGAGCGCGGCCGGGCGTTCGAGGTGACGCCGGACGGCGCGGTGGTGTGGGAGTTCCGCAGCCCCCACCGCGCCGGTCGGAGCGGCGAGCTGGTGGCGACCCTCTTCGAGGTGGTGCGCCTCCCGCCCGCCGCGTTCGTTCCCGAGCGCGGGCGCTAACCGCCGCCGAGGTGGCGGCGGAGCCCCTCGAGGGCGGCCTTCCACTGCGCGCGCCGCACCTCGACCAACCTCGGCTCGGGCAGATCGCTGTTGTCCGCCACCACGCTCGCGCCGCTGGCCTTGCCGCGGATGTAGATCACGACCGTGTGGTCGTCCCAGGGGAAGCGCAGCCAGGCGTAGTCGCTCGTCTTGACCTTGACCTCGCGCGGCTTGGGTCCCGCGAACGCCGCTTCGAGGGCGGCGGCGAGGGCGGGGTCCGCGTCCCGCGTCCAGGCGGCGCGGCGCTTGCCGTCGCGCAATGCCTCGACCACCTCCGAGACCGGCACCGGCACGGTCTTCGACACCGACACCTGGAACCCGCCGGTGCAGGACTGGTTGACCTGGCGCAGGCCGCGTGCCCGCTCGTAGGCGACGGTGATCCCCAGCGCGTGCCAGCCGGGCACGCCGTGCACGGTGTAAAGGTGATCGGCGGCGCCGGTGTGCCCCTTCTCGGCGGCGCCGAAGGCGTCGAGGACCGCGAACCAGTGTTCGAGCCCGTGGCCGGTCTTCTCGCGCGCCGCCTCGTCGGTCAGCGCGCCGCTCGTGGAGCCGGGGGAGCGGGCGGGCGCAGGCTTCTCGACCGTTGCCGCTAGGGGCTGCGGCGGCGCGGCGGGCAGGTCGGGGACGGTGGTGGGCTTGGAGCGCGCCGCGAGCACCTGGCGGCGCGCGGCGGTATAGCTCTCGCCGGTCTTGGCGGACCGGGCGCGGACGGCTCGCTTGAGTTTCTTCTGATCGGTCATGTGTCTCGTCTCCCGTCACGCGTGCGCCAGCCCCCGCCTGCAACGCCCGTGACCGAAGGTTCGAGACACACGACCCGAGGCTTGGAGACCCCTTTGCCCCGGCCGAGGGCCTCGCGGGGGGAGGCCGAGCGGGGTTGGGCGGCAGGTCGACGCCCGATGCGGGACGAGACTGCCAGCAGAGCGCAGGGAGCGTCAAGATCTCGGAAGGGTCGCTCCGCCGTCCGGACGGGATGGCTCTCAGCCGTTGGTGCGCCGACTCGGATCGATGCCGAGATAGGCGTAAGCGGCCGCGACCGCGAGACCGAGCCAACTCTGGCCCAGGTCCGTCAGGGGTTGCAGCGTCTCGGGATGCTGCAACGACGCGAAGACGAACGCCGCCAAGCCCGTCGCCAGCCAGACGGCCAGGTAGACGAAGGCGACAACCTTCAGTCCCGACTTGGCCGCCGTGGAGCTGTCGGCGCTGAGAACCCGCGCTGCCGGCGTTTTTCCCGGCTCGGTGACGGAGAGCTCGGCGATCACCAGGGCCGACACCAGGCCGCCGATCATGGCCAGGGCCGCAGCCATGGTCTGCTTGAAATCCGCCGCCGTGCAGTCACCGCCGGCGGTGACGCAGCGGACGATCAGGAGCCCGTGGAATACGAGGTAGACGTACAGAGCCAACAAGATCAGTGCGACAGCGCCGCCGAACAGGACGCGCGTGGACATGGAGCCTCCTTTCCGACCATCCGCCCTGCATCAATTTCTCAGACGGCCGCGGCGGTAGATTTCCGCGACCCATGCGCGGCGTCAGGACGGCTCGCGCAGCGGGTGGCGGGTCCACGGCGTTGCGTAGACGACCACCTCGTCGCCGCCCATCGTCACATTGTCCGGGATCCGCAGGCCCGCCACCGGGCGGAAGCGCGGGTCGCGGGAGAGGTTGGGGAACCAGGAGGGGAAGATCACCAGGTAGTCAGGGCGGCGCTCGGCGAGGAACTCGAGGACGGCGCGCTCCCAGGGCTCGCGGCGGGCGGCCGCGGCGTTCATCCGGCGGCGCACTTCGGGGGTGGCGATGCCGGCGAGGTCGATCACCCGGTTGGGGAGGAGGAACTTGATCGCGCCGATGTCGTTGACGGCGAGCACCGCCTCGGGGGGCAGGCGCGGCGCCAGCCACCGCGCGACGCGCACGTCGCTCGCCTGCACGTTGGCGACGTTGCGGGAGTAGAAGAGCGCGCCTTCGACGAGCGTCGCCGCCGTCGGCCAGAGGAGGAGGGCGGCGAGGGCGGCGCGGAGCGGCAGGCGGAGACGGCCGGCGGTGATGCGCGGCCCGAGCGCCGCCGCGGCGCGCTCCAGCCCCAGGACCCCGAGCACCGCCACCACCGGGAAGAGCGGGAAGTAGTAGCGGCCGAAGTTGCCGGCGATCCAGTGCGTGCCGGCGGGGCTGAGGGTCGAGTAGGCGAGCGGCAATGCGAGCAGCCAGAGGGCGGGGAGGAGGCCGCGGTCCCGCGGCGTCCCCAACCGCTCGACGAGCGCCGCGATCCCGGCGCCGGCGAAGAGCACTGTCCAGGGCTGCGGCCGGAAGAGGATGCCGAGCACCTGGTAGACGTAGCGCGCCTCCGGGAGCCAGCGCCGCACCTCCGCCCCCTTGGCGGCGAAGGTCGTGGGGAGGAGCGAGCCGCCGGCCGCGGCGTAGAAGGCGAGGACCGGCGCGAGCGCGAGGGCGGCGAGGGCGAGGCCTACCGCGAGGCCGCGCAGGTCCGGCCGGCGCCAGACGAGCGCGCCCTCGCCGTCGCGGTCGAAGACGAGCAGCCGGTCGAGCGCCGCCAGGGCGAGGAGGAGGAGCCCCTCGGGCCGCGCCAGCGCCGCCAGCCCGAAGAGCCCGAGCGCCAGCGGCGGGCGCTCCGGCCGCCGCCGCTCGCGCAGGTGGAGCACCATCCCCCAGAGCGACAGCAGGACGAAGAGCGGCACCTCCATCCCGGAGACCGCCGACCAGACGAGCCAGCTCGTGCCGAGCGCCAGCGCTGCCGCGAGCTGCGCGAGGCCCGGCGAGAGCCCCAGCTCGCGCGCCAGCCGCCAGGCGGCGTGGACGCCGGCGAGGTAGAGTGCGCCGCCGAGGAGCTTCGCCCCCCAGATCGCCGCCGCCGTGCCGCCCGGCAGCAGGAAGACGAGCGAGAGCAGCGCCGTCCAGAGCGGCGCCGTCGACCCGGTCACCGGCTCCCCCGGGTTGTAGGAGAGCCCGTCGCCCGCCGCGAGGTTGCGCGCGAACTGGAGGTGGATCCAGCTGTCGTCGAGCGGGAACCCGACGTCGCCGTCGAGGAGGTACCACTCGCAGGCCGCGTAGCCGGCGACGGCGAGGAGGGCGGCGGCGAGGAGGACGAGGAGGCGCGGGCGCTGCATCGGGTCGCCTCAGGACCGTCCCGCGACGAAGAGCAGGAACAACCCGACGACCAAGAGCAGCCCGCCCGCGATGCGGCCGCTCCAGCGCGTCACGCGCGGGTAGCGCTTCAGCATCTCGCGCGACGTGCGCCGCGTCGCGACCGGGTCCAGCCGCAGGCCGAGCTCGGCGAGCCTCTCGGGGAGCAGCACACACGCGGCGCCGAGGACCAGGAAGATGAACGCCACGAACCGGACGCTGCCTATGCGTTCGCCTCCCGCGCGGACGGAGATCGAGCCCCCGGTATGGTAACGGACCGCCGCTTACGCCGACCGGCGGCCGCTCATGATGAAGGAGGTCCGGTCACGGTCACGGAGCTTCCGGCGTCGTAACCGAGCTCCCGGTACGGTGACGGCGCGCTCGGCAGCGTAACGGACCGCCCGTTACGGTAACGGACCGCCCGGCGGCGTAACGGAGCTTCCATCTCCGTAACGCAGCTTCCATCTTCGTACCGGAGCTTTCATCTCCGTACCGGGGCTTCCATCTCCGTACCGGAGCTCCCATCTCCGTACCGGAGCTCCCATCTCCATACCGGCGCGATGTGCCGGCGTAGCCGGCTCCGGTCACCTCGCCTTGCAGCCCACCGTCGCGATCGCGTCGCTCCCCTGGAAGGCCGCGCCGCCGAAGGTCTCGCCGGTCAGCTTCGCGGCGACGTCGCTGCACTTGAGGCCGGTGTCCTCGGTCCGGAACTGCAGGATCAGGTCGGTGTCGCCGTCGTGGTCCGCGTCGCGGAGCGAGTGCTTCACCGCAGCGGCCTCGGTGCCGGTCGCGCCGAAGCGGACGGAGCTCGGGTCGACGGTCGTCGCGTCGAAAGCGCCGGTGTTGTCGCCGGGTCCGGTCGTCAGGATGGCCACCGTGAGCCGTCCCTGGCTGCGCGGGTTGATGGTGTTGGGGAAGGAACCCGGCTTGACGTCGACGCGCACGGCCGTGGGCGCGCTCTCGCCGTGGAGGAAGAAGCGGATCTGGACGTTCGTGCCGCCGCCCTCGGCGGCCGGGGTGAACTGGAAGATCGAGTGGTAGGCCTGGACGTCGAGAGACCCGGCGGCTCCGAGGTCCAGCGTCACCAGCTCGCTCGGCGCGAGGTCGAACTGGAACTGACCGTTGAGGACCTGGAACAGGGTGGCGTCCTGCGCCAGGGTCACGGTCCGCGTTCCGGCCGGCGTGCCGATCGTCAGCGTGGTTTCGACGACGTGGGTCTCGGTCGGGCCGGGAAAAATCCCCTGAGGGATCCCCACCTCCGTCAAGACGACGCCGTGCGTCGGATGGACCGCCGGGATGCCCGGGAAGAGCGAGGTCCCGGTGAGACCCGAGCCGGTGAAGGTGAGGGTCGATTCCTGGACCTCGCCGGCGAAGTAGGTGACCGGGCCGAAGCCGGTGGTGCTGTAGGTGATCTCGAGGGCCGACGCCGCGCCGAGCAGCGGACAGGTGCAGAGGGTCAGACAGCAGGCGGCCACGCGCAGCGCTTTCATCGCGGATCTCCTTCGCAGAGCTTGAACGATCATAGCAGCGCCGCGATCTCGTCGCGGCCGCAGGTGTACCATCTGCCGCCGCATGTCCCGCCGCCGGTACTCCCCCTTCGAGAGGCGCCAGCGCCTCGCGGCGCGCGTCGCTCTGTACGGCAGCCTGGCGCTCGCGCTGGCCGCGACCGCGGGCGGCTTCGCCTACCTGCGGCGGCCGCTCGAGACCGGAGCCGCGGGGCGGTGGCGGGGGGTCGACTACGCCTCCCTCCCCGAGGTCCGCCTGCTGCGCGAGTACGTGCGGATCAACACCAGCGACACCGGCGACCAGGCCGCCGGCGCCCGCTTCCTGGTCCGCCAGCTCGCGGCGCGCGGCGTGCCCGCCACCCTGGAGCGCGTCGGCGACCGGGCGAACGTCTACGCCGTCCTCGAGGGGCGGGACCGGCGCGCGCTCGTCCTCCACAACCACATCGACACCGAGCCGGAGTTCCACTCCGAGCGCTGGCTCTTCCCGCCCTTCTCGGCGCACATCGAAGGGCCCTGGGTCTACGGCCGCGGCACCTTCGACATGAAGAGCCTGGCGGTCGCCCAGCTCCTCGCCGTGGCCGAGATGAAGCGGCGCGGCCGCCCGCTCGCGCGCTCGCTCGTCTTCCTCGCCACCAACGGCGAGGAGACCGGCAGCGAGCTGGGCACGCGCTGGGTCATCGCGCGGCACCCGCGGCTCGTGGCGCGCGCCTGGGCGGTGCTCACCGAGGGGGGCGCGGTCGAGGTGCGGCAGGCCGGCGACGTCAAGTACTGGGGCATCGAGCTGGCGCAGAAGCGCTACCTCGACCTGCTGGTCTGCGCGGACGAGCGCGCGCCGCTCGACGAGCTGGCGGCGGCGCTGCGCGCGCGCGGCCAGCCGGAGGGGCGGCTGCGGCTGACGCCGGAGGTCGCCGCGTTCCTGCGCGCCTACGCGCCGAGCCGCGACGACCGCCGCCTGCGCGCCCTCCTCGCCGCCCCCGCGGCGCTGGTGCGCGACCTCGCCGCCTTCCGCCGCCTGCCCGGCTATCTGCAGGCGATGCTGCGCGACGAGGTGGCGCTCTTCCCGGTGCGCGAAGCGCCGGGGGGCGGCTGGCAGATGCTGCTCAAGCTCCACCTGCTGCCCGGCTCCGACGCCGGCGCGGCGCTCGCCGAGCTGGTGCCGCGCTGGCTGACCTGGGGGCTGCGCGTCCAGCTCCGCGACGACCGCGCCGCGGCGCACGGCAGCCCGCCTGACCACCCGGCGCTGCGCGCCGTCGAGGAGGCGGTGCGCGCGGCCTACCCCGGCGCCGCCGCCGGGCCGCTCTTCCTGCCGCGCACCGCCACCGACGCCCGCTTCTTCCGCGCCGCGGGCGTGCCGAGCTACGGCTTCTCGCCCTTCCCGACGCCGGTCACCGACACCCTGATCGTCGGCGGCGGCAACGAGCGGATCTCGCTGCCGGCCTACGTCGAGGGGGTCGAGCTCTACCGGCGCCTGGTCGAGCGGCTGGTCGCCGCGCCCTGACATTTTGTCGTTTGTCGATCTGTCAAATGTTGTCAAAGGCCCGCGGTCCGCTGTGTGCTAAGTCACTGATTCCACGGTCGCGGCGCGGCTGGCACAGTCCCTGCTCTCGGGGGTCTCCCCAAACCAGGATAAGGCCCGCGGCGGGTCGATTCCAAGAGGGAGGACTCAGGCATGTTGAAGAGGATCCGGAACCGGCAGCGGGGGTTCACGCTGATCGAGCTGCTGATCGTCGTGGCGATCATCGGCATCATCGCGGCCCTGCTCATCCCCAACTTCCTCGACGCTCTGCAGAAGGCCAAGCAGAAGCGGACCGTCGCGGACGTGCGCAACAGCGGCACCGCGATGTTCTCGTGGCTCACCGACCAGGTGGGCGCGGCGGCGGCGGGTGCCGCCGCGCAGAACGTCGACCTCAGCCAGTACACGTCGATCAGCCGAGCCAACCTCAAGAAGGAGCTGGTGTCGACGTACCTGCAGGAGGTGCCGGCGCTCGACGGCTGGAAGAACCCGTACGACTACTACCTGAACACCACGAACCCGCTGGCGCAGCGCGTCATGGCGATCCGCAGCTACGGCCGCAACACGATACAGGAGGCCGGCGGCTCGTACACGGTCACCAACTTCGAGCCGACGGACTACGACCAGGACATCGTCTGGGCCGACGGCTTCATGGTGCGCTGGCCGGAAGGCAGGAAGTAACGTCCCTCCCCGATCCGCAGCAGCAGGTGCAAGGGCGTCGGGCGAGTCCGGCGCCCTTCTTTTTATTCTGCGCGGTCCTGCTGGCCGGGCTCGCGGGCGGGCTCGCCGCCGCGCCGGCGGCCGCCGCGGCGCCCTCCCTCTCCGAGCCGGCGCGCTGGCTCCAGGGCTACCTGCGCATCGACAGCAGCAACCCCCCCGGCCGCGAGCAGCGGGCGGCGGCCTACCTCGCGGGCATCCTCCGCCGCGAGGGCATCGAGACCCGGATCCTGACCACGCCGGAGGGCCGCGCCAACCTCTGGGCGCGCCTGCCGGCGGCGCGGCCGGCGGGCGGCGGCGCGGCCGGCGCGCTCCTCCTGCTCCACCACCTCGACACCGTGCCGCCCGGCCCGGGCTGGAGCGTGCCCCCCTTCGCCGGCCTGGTGCGCGACGGCCGCCTCTGGGGGCGCGGCGCGGTGGACGACAAGAGCCTGGGGATCGCGCACCTCGCGGCGATGGTCGACCTGAAGCGCCGGCGCGTGCCGCTGGCGCGCGACCTCGTGCTGCTCGCCGTCGCCGACGAGGAGAGCGGCGGCGGCCGCGGCACGGCCTGGCTCCTCGCCGCGCACCCGCAGCTCTTCGCCGGCGTCGCCGCGGCGCTCGGCGAGGGGGGGCGCAACCAGCAGGTCAACGGGCGCCTCCTCTGGTGGGGCGTCGAGGTGGCGCAGAAGCGGCCGCTCTGGCTCGAGGTCGAAGCGCGCGGGCGCGGCGGCCACGCCTCGGGGCTCAACCCGGGGAGCGCCGGCCACCGGCTGATCGAGGCGCTGGCGCGGCTGCTGGCGCTGCCCCCCGCCTGGCGCGTCACCCCGCCGGCCCGGCGTTACCTCGCGGCGCTGGCGCCGCTGCACGGCGGGCGCCTGCGCGCGGCGATGCGCGGGGCGGAGCGGGCGATCGCCGCCGGCGGCCCGCCCACCGGGCTGCCGCCGGGCATGGCCAACCTCTTCCTCGACACCGTGCAGGTGACGGTGCTCGCGGCCGGGCAGCGGATCAACGTCACGCCGGCGCGGGCGCGGGCGCAGGTCGACGGCCGCCTCCTCCCCGACACCCCCGCCGCCGAGTTCCTGCGCCGGGCGCGCGCCGCGCTCGGCGACGGCGTCGCCACCCGCGTCCTGCTCTCGTCGCCGCCGTCGCCCGCCTCGCCGACCACGACCCCGCTCTATCGCCTGCTCGAGCGCACGCTCGGCCGCGAGGCGCCGGTCGTCCCGGCCTTCGTCCCCGGCTTCACCGACTCGCGCTACCTGCGCCAGCGCGGCGTGCCGACCTACGGCCTCTCCCCCTTCGCGCTCGAGCCCGGCGACACCGCCGGCATCCACGGGCCGGACGAGCGCATTCCGCTCGCCGAGCTCGACCGCGGCGTCGAGCGCACGCGCGCGGTGGTGACCGCGTTTGTCAGCGCCGGCCCGAAACGCTGACGTTTTCCGTCGCGCGGCGCCACTGCGGGAGCGGTTTCTCGGGCGCGGCCGGCGATGGCCCCTTCTTTGCTCTACGTCCCGCCGGAGGAGCCCCTCATGGTGCGCAGACGACTGCAGCGTGGCTTCACGCTGATCGAGCTGCTGATCGTCATCGCGATCATCGGCATCATCGCCGCCATCCTCGTCCCCAACCTGATCGACGCCCTGCAGCGGGCGCGGCAGAAGCGTTCGCTCGCCAACATGCAGCTCGCCGGCACGGCGATGATGGCCTGGCTCACCGACCAGGCGGCCGCCGCCGCGGCCGGCGCCGCCACCAACGACGTGGACCTCGGCGGCTACGTCGCGATCAGCGCCGCGAACCTCGAGAAGGAGCTGATCTCCACCTACATGCAGGAGCTGCCGAGGCTCGACGGCTGGAAGACCCCGTTCGACTTCTACCTCGACACCGCCAACCCGCTCGGGCGCGAGGTCATGGCGATCCGCAGCCGCGGCCGCGACCGCGTGGCGACCGGCGACACCTACACCCCCGGCGGCTTCGAGACCACCGACTACGACCAGGACATCGTCTGGACCGACGGCTTCATGGTGCGCTGGCCGGAGATCCGCAAGAACTGACCGGCGCCGCCGCCCGCGCCGCTACAATCCCGCGGGCGTGCTCCTCGAAGCCATCGCCGCCGCCTACGCCGCGGTCGCCGGCCTGATCGTGGGCAGCTACCTCAACGTCGTCATCCACCGCCTGCCGCGGGGGATGTCGACGGTGCTGCCGCGCTCGCGCTGCCCGGCCTGCGGCGCGGCCATCCGCGCCCGCGACAACCTGCCGCTGGCGAGCTGGCTGCTGCTCGGCGGCCGCTGCCGCGCCTGCGCCGCGCCGATCGCCTGGCGCTACCCGGCCGTGGAGGCGGCCACGGCGCTGCTCTTCGCCGGCTGCGTGGCGCGCTTCGGGGTGAGCGTCGAGGCGGCCGCGGCGGCCCTCCTCTGCGCCCTCCTCGTGGCGCTCGCGGTGATCGACCTCGAGCACCTCCTCCTGCCCGACCGCATCACCCTGCCGGGGATCGCGGCCGGCGTCGCGCTCCAGCCCTGGCTGGCCTGGGGGGTCGGCGTCCGCGGGGCGCTGCTCGGCGCCGCGCTCGGCGGCGGCCTGCTGCTCGCGCTCTACGGCCTCTGGTACCTGCTGCGGCGCGAGGAGGGGCTGGGCCTCGGGGACGTCAAGATGCTGGCGATGATCGGCGCCTTCCTCGGCTGGCGCGGCGTCGTCGTCACCCTCTTCTGCGGCTCGCTGGCCGGCGCCCTCTTCGGCCTCGCCCTGATCCGCGCCGGCCGCGGCCACCGCAAGACCCGGCTCCCCCTCGGCACCTTCCTCGCCTTCGGCGCCGTGGTCGCGCTCTTCGCCGGCGCGCCGCTGATGGGCGCGTACCTGAGGCTGCTATGAGGCCGCGGCGGGGGCGGCTGGGGTTGCGCCGGGAGGTGCTGATCCTCCTGCCGGTGGCGCTGCTGCTGCTCGCGGCGCTCTCGATCTTCACCCTCTTCGCCCACCGCAGCGCGCTGGCGCTCCTCGCCGAGGAGCGGCGGGAGGAGGCGGCGGCGCTGGCGCGGAGCGCCGCGGCGGCGCTCGCCGCCGAGCCCCCG